>CAYNMH010000169.1:0-4790 GCA_964398145.1 uncultured Flavimarina sp.
TTATTATTATTTCGATTTTTATTCAGGTTTTCAATTCAATGTTCAAAATTTAAAATTCAAAGTTCACGTCAACAGTTAAGAATGAACAAAGCATCTGAATAAACAAGCCAAGCCAAATATTTTTTGAAATATTTAAATAGTCTAATTTAGCTCCCTTCTCCGGCGGGAGAAGGGCTGGGGATGAGGAGACGCGTGAGGGATATTAGCGGAAATCCTGACTTTGTGGAAGGTTTACCTGACGACAAAGGCAGATTGCAGCGAATAGCCCGACCCGCAGGGGCACGCCCAAATCATTATAACATTAGTAATTTCAATAAATAAGTCTTGTTAAACTTCTTATAAGTAACGACCTCGTTCTCACGGGGTCCTTTAATTTTGAATACGACCAAAACCCTTAAACTATGGCAATTTTAGGCGCACTCATCAAAGGAATTATTGATCTTACAGACAAGGTAATCCCGGAGTCTAATCCCATTGAAGAGCAGCAGGAAGTTCTAGAGAAATTACTTAAGAAAGCTAAAAATACGCAGTTTGGAAAATACTACGGCTTTGAAGCTATCTTAGAATCTGAGAATCCGGCAAAATCATTTGCAAAAGAAGTTCCTTACTTTGATTACAACAGCATTAATGAAGAGTGGTGGTCTAAAATGCACGACGGGGAAGAAGATGTGACCTGGCCGGGGATGCCGCATTATTTTGCGTTGAGCAGCGGTACAACCGGCAAAAGCAGCAAGCGTATACCGGTAACCGATGAAATGATTGATGCCATACGCACCGCCGGTATTAAGCAGGTGGGCGCTTTGGCCCATTTTGATCTGGAAGCTGATTTTTATGAGAAAGAGATCATGATGCTGGGGAGTTCTACAGATCTGCAAAAGCGGAATGGTCATGAGGAAGGGGAAATAAGCGGCATCAGCGCGAGTAATATCCCGTTTTGGTTTAGAGGCTATTACAAGCCGGGCGAAGACATTGCAAAAATTGAAGACTGGGATGAGCGCGTACAGCATATTGCCGAGAAGGCTGAAGAATGGGATATTGGGGCGCTGAGTGGCATTCCCAGTTGGATGGAGCTGATGCTCGAGAAAGTAATTGAGCATCACAATTTGAATAACATTCACGAAATCTGGCCAAATCTACAGGTATATACTTCAGGCGGTGTGGCCTTTCAACCTTACGAAAAGAGTTTTAATGCGCTTCTGGGCAAGCCCATTACGGTTATTGATACCTACCTCGCCTCGGAAGGCTTTCTCGCCTTTCAGGCACGTCCTGAAACCGATGCTATGAAACTGGTAACCGATAACGGCATCTACTTCGAGTTTGTACCGATGCATCCCGATTATATAAATCAGGATGGTTCTATTGTACAGGAAGCGCCGGTGGTTGCGCTTGCAGATGTAGAAGAGGAGCAGGATTATATTTTGATTATTTCTACTGTTTCAGGTGCGTGGAGGTATTTAATAGGGGACACCATCGCGTTTACCGATAAAGCACGTGCCGAAATTAAGATTACCGGGCGTACTAAATTCTTCCTGAATACGGTGGGTTCACAACTTTCAGTAAATAAAATGGAAGCTGCCGTGCAGGAACTGGAAGAGCAATTTGACATCAAAATTCCTGAATTTACAATTGCCGCAAAGCGGAATCCGAAAGATGACGAATTCTATCACTATTGGTATTTAGGCACCGAAACTTCAGTCTCAAACGAAGAGCTGGCAGAAGCTTTGGATAAAAGCCTTAAGGAAGCCAATAAAAACTACGGCGTCGCCCGAAGCAAAGCCTTAAAAGGCGTGATCGTAAACACCGTAAAACCTGAAATCTTCTACGAATGGAGTGGCGCCAACAAGAAAAAAGGCGGACAGGTGAAAATGGAAAAAGTGATGAATGAAGAGAAATTCGCCGAGTGGGAAGCTTTTGTTAAGGAGCACGCGGGGATCTAGGAATTGAGTAAGAGGTTAAAAGTAGGAAGTGAGAGGTTTTATTAATATTATTATTGATTTTTTAGTAATGCTATGTAATTTAAATAACCCAATAACCCAATAACCCAATAACCCAATAACCCAATAATTGGACTATTAACCATTAACCGATAACAATTAACCTTTTCTCACTCCTCATTAATCAATCTCATAATTTCCTCCGGAGAAAGATAGAGGCGTTTGATACGGGCTTTGTAGGGTTCGGAAATGTGAGCGTGATTCAGGATAAAGTCTTTGGTTTTTAAAATATACTCGCCCATTCCGTGTGCCACGGCATAAGTATCGGCAGCGCGTTCAGCCTCCTGAATGAACTTTGGGAAATACAGGTATTTGATCCCAAACCAAACCAGTCCCAGACTGCTTCGGTCTCTGTAATCCATCACGTGACCCAACTCATGACCTATCCATCCTATTAGTACTTCCGAAGGAATATCGGTTATCTTAAACGCTTCGGCTTCAATTTTGACTTTTTTACTGATGAAGATTATATATTCCCGTTTTCCACGGGGTTTCAACAGGGATTTGAATACAGGCTGTGCCTGCATGGTTGATTTTTTGATGTCGTTTTTGAATTGAAATCGTATCGGTGTTTCTTTGAGTTGGGGATAATACGAGAGTGCGATCTGTGCTTCGTTTCTAAGCGCTTCAGGAATGATTTTGTTTGAAAAATCGGCTGTTTTCATAAGTCACAAAGGTAAGTTCCCTGCTTCGCTTCTGCTGTTAAGGCTGTTGTAAATTAGAAAAGATGCTGTTGCTTAAGAGTAGCTATCTTAAACTTTAAAGGTATTTTTGCACTTCCTAAAAAATGGCAGGTTTGTTTACGAATTATACGAAAGAATTTCGACAAAATTTAAAAATCGCCTATCCCGTGATGTTGGGTCAGCTGGGGCATATTTTGGTTGCGCTGGCCGATAATCTGATGGTGGGCAGGCTGGGCGCCGCGCAGTTGGCCGCGGTATCGCTGGGCAACAGCCTTATTTTTATTGCCTTGTCGCTGGGTATCGGTTTTTCGTTTGCGATTACCCCATTGGTCGCCGAGGCAGACGGCGCTGGGGATACGGCTATGGGTCGCAATTATTTTCACCATGGTATCGTCATGAGTACCTTAAACGGTATTTTGCTGTTCCTTTTACTGCTCCTCGCCAAACCTATTATGTATATGCTGAATCAGCCGGTAGAAGTGGTGGAACTGGCTTTGCCGTATATGGATATTGTCGCGTTTTCGCTAATTCCTTTGATGGCATTTCAGGCGTTTAAGCAATTTGCAGACGGACTCTCAAACACCCGTTATGCGATGTACGCCACGCTGGTTGCTAATGTGGTCAATGTGTTGTTCAACTTTATTTTGATTTACGGGTTTTGGATTTTTCCGAGGTTGGAGTTGGTAGGTGCGGCATACGGCACCTTGATTTCCCGCTTTTTTATGCTGTGGATGCTGTATTACATTTTAAAAAGGAAAGCTAAATTCAAACCCTATTTTGTGTGGACGCGCAGAAAGGCGTTTCAATGGCCTATTTTTAAGCGGCTCTTTGACCTGGGTTTTCCCACGGCCATGCAGATGCTTTTTGAAGTTTCTCTTTTTACTTCCTGTATTTTTCTTTCGGGTCTTTTGGGGACTAATCCTCAGGCGGCCAATCAAATTGCGCTCAACCTGTCGGCGATGACTTTTATGATTGCCGTGGGACTTGGCGTTACGGCAACCATTCGCGTGGGGAATCAAAAAGGAAAAGCCGATTTCAAAAATATGCGCCGAATCGCGTTTTCACTGTTTCTACAGGTTTTTTTGATCGAAGCCGTGTTTGCGCTGGGCTTTATTTTGCTTAAAGATATTCTTCCTACGTTTTATCTGGAAAATACAGAGGTGATTGTACTTGCGGCACAATTGCTGGTCGTGGCTGCATTATTTCAATTGAGCGATGGATTGCAGGTGGTGATTTTGGGGGCTTTGCGCGGGTTGCAGGATGTAAATATTCCAACGGGAATTTGCTTTCTGGCCTACTGGCTGGTAGGATTCCCGGTTGCATGGTATTTTGGACAGGACGATCAGGCGGGCAGTCAGGGCATCTGGTACGGCTTGCTGGCCGGTTTGAGTGCTTCGGCGGTCTTGTTGTATATTCGGTTTGATTATTTAAGCCGAAAGCTGATACGCCTGAAGCATACCGAAACAACTTAAGCGATGAACGAACTGATTGCTGACGAGATTTTCAAAGGCAGAAATTTTACAGAAAACCCATTGGAAGCCGATTTTGAAAATTGCAGTTTTAAAAATTGTGTGTTTGCCAAAGCCAATCTCTCGGGATTATGTTTTACCAATTGTAATTTTGAAAACTGTGATTTAAGCGGGGCAAAACTAATTGAGACCGCCATTCAGGAATGTGAGTTTTTAGACTGTAAGATGCTGGGGCTGGTATTTGAGGCCTGTGCACCCATTTTGTTTCAGATTTCCTGCACACAGTGTACGCTCAATTTCAGCAGCTTTTATCAGGTTGACTTGACCAAATCGAGCTTTACCAGATGCAAATTCCTGGAGGCCGATTTTACCGAGGCCGATCTTTCGGGCATTTCCCTTACCGGTTGTGACCTTTCCAGAGCTATTTTTGATCATACCCGCCTGGAGCGCACCGATTTTTCTTCCGCAGAAAACTACATTATAAACCCGCAAATCAATAAAATCGCAGGGGCCATCTTTAGCAACGAAGGCCTGGCGGGGTTACTGCAGGCGTTTAAAATTAAAATTGTATAAAAAACCTGCTACACGAATGCAACAGGTTTTTCATTTCTTTTAATACATCGAAGCGAAATACTTATTTAGTA
>CAYNMH010000170.1:0-4630 GCA_964398145.1 uncultured Flavimarina sp.
TCAGGTTAGCGTTCAAATAAATCCCCGGGTAATTTCACAGTAAGCTGTTCATTTGTAATCATCTGTAGTTCTTTTATAAGGATTTCAGTCTGAATACTGTTTCAGTCTAACTTCCTGTAATCCCGGCAAAACATACACCAGAGTACAACAGGGCTACGTACTTTGAAAAGTTGTGTTTACTCCGATCATCTACTATACTATCGCGGGAATCGGAAAATGTCATCTAAAAAAGAAGAAAATTTAGCAGAAAAATAAATGCATTATCATGCCTCTTTATGCATAGTCATAGTACACTAGAGAAAGTTTGGAGTAAAGAATTAGAATTATACTGGTAGAAGTATTTTGAGTATTTCTTAATCTAAGAGTCGATCTATATTCATTTTGATAACTTGATTCCTAAATAGATAAACAAGATGGGTATTAGTTCTACACCCACATTTTTTTCGTAGACTTTGCAAGTTTTTCTCGACACTACTCATCGAATGAGCTTCAACCTCGTAATGCCTAAGAATTTCTGGTAATTTGCCAACGGGCGCACCGTGAGCTAAACCACTAATTAAATACCGTTCATATTCGTTTAGCTTATGTCTTTTTGTAGGGGATTTCATATATAGTCTGTTTTAAATAAAGATACTTCAAAAAACTCTAATAGCAATTTAGGGTAGCTGTAAGTATTAAATTGCTTAATAAAACAAGTTTTTAAATTATAGTCTCCAAAAAAAACTTCAGTTCGTAATGCAATAGTAATTTCCTAATAGGAGTTTAATTGGCTTAATTAACATATATCTATGGTTCCAATTTGCAAATAGCTTTTGTAATAAAAATTACGTTAGAAGACCTTACTATTATGCCATCTCAATCAAAAAATTGATGGATTTATCTTTCAAAAAAAACCTCTCAAACGAGAGGCTTTTTTATCGATTGTCTGTATTTGATTTCATTTGGCGAAAACAGGCATTTTATTAGCCTCTCCATAATCTTTGATTTCAGCTATAGCTTTAAGAGTTTCCATATCTTCTTCAGAAATTTTGAAATCAACAGCTGCGTTTGACTTCATATGTTCCGGATTAGCAGTTTTAGGCAACGGCAGTAAACCGAGTTCTAAGGTATAGCGTATTGCCAGTTGAGGCACGCTAACCTCATATTTTTCTGCTATTTCTTTGACCTTTTCATGATCGAGTAAAACACCGTGGCCTATAGGTGAATAGGCTTCTGTAAGGATATTCTTCTGAGAGGTGTACTTGATCAAATCAAATGAAGTTTTACCTATATGAGTAAGGATTTGATTTACGGCTGGTTTTACTTTACCCCCTTTGAGGATATTTTCTATGTCCTTTTTCTGAAAGTTAGAAACGCCTATGGCTCTAATTTTTCCAGCTTCATAAGCTTCCTCCAGAGCCTTCCATGCTTCCAAATTTCCTTCAAAATAATCCCCTTCCCGAAAATTGCTCCACGGTTGCGGACTGTGAATAATCATCATATCGACATAATCGAGTTGTAACTTTTCCAAAGACTCGTCTATCGCTTTCTTGGCACCTTCGTAATCTTTTAACTCGGCTGCCAGCTTGGTGGTAATGAAAAGCTTATTCCTGTCAAATTTACTATCCTTAATACCGTTGCCGACGCCTTCTTCATTCTGATAGGCCTGAGCAGTGTCAATGTGACGATATCCTATCTTTATGGCTTCTTCTACAGCCTTACCAACTTTATCATTATCAATCATCCACGTTCCCAAAGCTATTTTAGGAATTGCTACACCGTTGTTGAGTGTATATGTTTCTTGTAAAATCATATTTAAATTTTTAATTATATATGCACTTTAAAAAAATGCTTTAATTCACATTTGATATCCGGGTTTTTTATAAAGAATTTGCTGATTTCCCATTATATCTTCCGGATATACTTTTTTCTTCCATTCATTAAGAGAAAACTCTTCAATACTTACAGAATAGGACTCATCACCAAAACCAATTACGTTTTGAGCTGCTTTAATGAGTTCTTCGGTAAGCTTTCTTTTGTGCTCTTCGGTTTTACCTTCAAGCATTTTCAGTTGAAAATGCGGCATTTTCTATTTTGAGTATTGGTTTTCTGATACGTGCTCCATCCAGTCTACTACTTTACCATCCAGTTCTTCCTGAAAAGCAATATGACTCATCGCCTTTTTTGGAGACGCTCCGTGCCAGTGCTTTTCATTGGGCGGAAACCAGACTATATCTCCGGGGGCCACTTCCTCGATGGGGCCTCCCTCCCGCTGCACCCAGCCCAGACCAGATGTAATGATAAGTGTTTGCCCGGCGGGATGCGTGTGCCACGCCGTTCTGGCTCCTGCCTCAAAAGTTACCAGGGCGGCTGCACCTTTTGTGACATTCTTTTTTTGACCAAATAACGATTCCACTCTTACATTTCCGGTAAACCAGTCTTTGGGTCCTTGAACAGATTCTATTGTTTTATTTCTGGTAATTTCCATAATACGTGATTTAGAATTTATATTTTAAGATTTAGGGTACTGTTCATCGGTTACTGCTTCCATCCAGTTTACAATACCTTTTTCGGTATTTGGAACTATATACATTTGCTGCATCCCCGTATCTGGGCTTGCACCGTGCCAGTGTCTTATATTTGGCGGACATTTTACCACGTCCCCTTTTTGCAAAGTATCTACCGGCTGACCTTCAATCTGATGAAAGCCTTTGCCGTCAGTAATTACTAAAATTTGACCGCCGGGATGGGTGTGCCAGTTGCTACGAGCTCCCGGTTCAAAGTATACATTACCTACAACGGTTGTATAGGTTGAATCTGGCATAACCATCCCGTAATTATAGGCATTACCGGTAAAATTCTTTTCTGGCCCCTTTTCTCCTTTTGGAAAAATAAAGTTCAGTTCATCTGATTTTGTAGTAACACTTTCTTCCATTTGGTTTGCATTATCAGGACTTTCTGGTAGTTTTTTGGAATTAGTTTCATTACATCCTATCAGCATTACCACAAGGAGCATGGTCCCCAGTACGAGTTTAGTTTTCATAAGTGTTTGGTTTTAATATTAAATTTCTTTTACAACTTTAGCAGGAGAACCTGCTACAATCGTGTTATCAGGGACGTCCTTAGAAACGACAGAACCTGCTGCAACTATAGCATTTTCACCAACAGTTACACCTGCCAGAATAGTTGCTGCAGCACCAATCCACGCATTCCGCTTTATGTGTATAAAGCCCGGCTTTAAACTTTTCCGATCCTTGGGAGCAATGGGATGCCCTTCAGAAAGTAAATTCACCTTCGGCGCAATTAATACATCATCATCTATGGTAATACCGCCAAGATCAAGAAATGAGCAGGAGTGATTGATGAACACCCGCTTTCCGATACGTGTATTCTTTCCATAATTGATAAAAAGAGGGGTGAATAGGGTTGAACTTTCATCGATTACCGAACCGGTTACTTTACCTAATAATTCCCGTATTTCTTCCGGATTATCTGCATTATTCAGTTTTACAGAAAACTTTTTAGTTTCATTACAGGCTTTTGAAACTTCAGCATAGTCCGGATCATCAAAGCTTACGGTTTCACCAGCCCGCAGGCGTTTAAATATTCTGTGCTCCATATCCTTAATCTTTTGGTAATCAAAGATACAGATGATTCAGTCTTAATGGTTAATAATTTTCAAACCTGAGGTTAAGATATTCAAACCTTATTATTTTCTTAACACAGATGGACTGGTTCCGGTTTGCTTCTTAAAAAAGTTATTGAAATAGGTGGGATAGTCAAAACCAAGTGCATAGGCAACATCAGCTGTATTCCACTCGGTGTTTAGCAAAATAGCCTTTGCTTCACTGGTGATGCGTTCTGAAATGTGTTGTGATGTGGTTTTACCGGTAACCTGTTTAACAACGCGATTGAGATAATTGGTATGCACGGCCAGGTGATCAGCATAGTCATTTGGAGTGCGCAATTGCAAGGGAGTTTCAGGACTTTCTACAGGAAATTGACGTTCCAGAAGTTCTAGAAAAACGGAAGTCAACCGTTCTGCCGCACTTTTTTTCTGATCGAAATTCTGAGAAGGTTCAAGCTTTAAAGATTCATGTAGAATTAGATTGATATAGTCCCTAATCAAATCATCTTTGTATTGATAATCTGACTGTTGCTCCACCATCATTTTATTAAAAAGGCTATTTAAAAAATGGCGTTGATCTTCAGAAATCTCAAGTATGGGTGTTCCTCCCGGTTTAAATAATGGAGAATGCTGCAGGCTTTCAGCACGTGCACCCGTATTCCAAAAACTTTCTGAAAACAAGCATGTATAGCCTGCATAAGTTGATGATAAGGTTTCCCAGGAATACGGAACGTGAGGATTACCAAAAAAGAGAATAGTGCCTTCTGCCTCAAAGGAACGGTTTGCATAGTGAATTTTACTTTTCCCAGTTGTTAAGCATATTTTATAAAAGTCCTTTCTACTATAGCTCTTAGTTGCCTGGCCATCTGCCTCAATTTGAAATACATTAAAGCCTTTTAGCTTAAGGTTTGTATTAAACTCAGAAACCGATCTTTTTAAGGAATTACTCATTCCGTAAAATTATAAAATTCAACTATTTTCCCGCTTAAAGTAAATCTTAAAAAAGATTACAATTAAAAATGG
>CAYNMH010000171.1:0-2368 GCA_964398145.1 uncultured Flavimarina sp.
ATAGTAAACAAAAACTGATTATAAGCCTGATAAATGAATTGTATCTTTGCATTATGAATAAGCAGGTACAACTTGAAGATTTGGGCAATCGGGACTATAAGGAAGTTTGGGATTACCAGGAAACACTTTTTAAGTCTATTTTGGATTTGAAAATCCGGAATCGAAGAGAAGAAACCAATCATCCCACGCCTAACTACTTTTTGTTTGTAGAGCATCCACATGTTTATACTTTGGGTAAAAGTGGAGACATGCGTAATTTGCTTATAAACGAAGAACAGCTTGCGGCTAAAAACGCTACCTTTTATAAGATCAACCGGGGAGGCGATATTACCTACCACGGGCCCGGGCAGATCGTGGGTTATCCTATTCTGGATCTCGAAAATTTCTTTACAGATATTCATAAATACCTGCGTCTGCTGGAAGAAATGATCATTCTTACGCTGGCCGACTATGGCATTAAAGCTGAACGGTCGCCGGGAGAAACCGGGGTATGGCTTGATGTAGGAACTCCTTTTGCACGCAAGATCTGTGCGATGGGTGTGCGTGCCAGCAGGTGGGTTACGATGCACGGCTTCGCATTCAATGTAAATGCTGATTTGGGTTATTTTGATAATATCATCCCTTGTGGTATTAAAGAGAAAGCAGTTACTTCCTTAAATGTAGAACTGGGCAGGGCCGAAGTTGATGAAAATGAGGTGAAGCAAAAGCTGATTACCCATTTTCAAGATTTGTTTAAAGCTGAATTTACCCGTACTAGTTCTGTGCAAAGCTAGAGGCCTTTTTAGAATCATTCAAAGCCGTTAAAAGTGTCATTCCTGTTATAGCACCGCTTTCGTCGTAATCTATTTCTTTTATAAGCCCAATTTTCGTAGAAAACCATTGAACTGTATTGGCGGTATTTCCATATTTCGGTATGAATTGGGTTTTAGCAGTAATTACGAAACACTCAAAGGTTCCTGCAGGAGTGTTAATCGTTTCTTTTCTTGTGACAGTTCTTTCGGTTATTTTGTACTGAAGCGAATGTACTATAGGTGCAACACTTACCGAAAAAGGCATATCAATATCGGGAAGTTTAGTTTGCAAGGTTAAATTTCCGGGCAAGGTATAAACCTGTTTTCCCAATTCAATTTTCATAGAGTTGAAATCTTGAAGAACAAAGGCCGGTAACATGTTTTTAATAGACAACGACAAGTTTTGTTCTCCTATTTCCAGAAAGTTAAGCTCTTCTTTATTAGTCTCATTTAATGGAATTTCATTTACAAGAAATACCGTTTTCCTCCCATTTATTGTTTCAAAACTTGAAGTAGCCTTATAAAAAAAATCAGAAATCATTTGATTTTTGCCATCATACGTGGTATAAACAAGACTCGTGATGTCATCCGGTAAATTTTGTTGTGAATATCCGGTAACGGGAATTAATAACCCAATCAAAAAATAGATCGTATTTTTCATGATGTGCTGTATTTTTTTAATCCTAGAGAAGGGGAGTACAGCATTGCTGAAGATAAAGCCGATAATTAGGACTCTACAAGCAGAAAGGGGAAATGCTTACCACGTAAAAATACTTTATTATTTATAAATATATCCATCTGTCTCTGTAATTTAACACATTAACTGTCAGTGTTTTGAATTACAGGTTTATCTGGTAAATAAGTACGCTATCTGACTCACCTTTACAGGTTAATAGCAGTTTTTGATCTTTTCCGGAGCTTCCCAACGCTACTTCTGAGGAGGCATACACAGGGAAATTGGGTACTAAATCTCCTTTTTTAGTATAAACATATACCTTATTATCTTGAAGATTGGTCAGTGTAATGAATGAAGAATTAGCAAGGTTATAAACCTGAAGACCTTTATAAATCCCAAGGTCAAGTTCTTTTTTGATACCATTTATGGTAAGCATATTTCCGTTCAGGCTCACTTGGGTGTCTCCAGACTGATCGTAGTAGATTTCGGTTTTAGCAGCAGATTTTGACCCGGTAACCTTTCCGCTTTGCGAAATTAAGAAGATGCTGCCTTTAGTGTCAATAAATTTGAAATTAGAGTTTTCAACAAAGAAGGGTTCGTTTGAGAATTGAAAAGTCTCTTTTACACGAATCCGGTCATCACCCTGCCGATTTAAAATTTTCAGCTTTCCGTTCTTCAGGGCAAAAAGTAAATAATCTTTGGTACCTATGCGCAAGTGTTGGGGTTTTGCAATCACTTCGGCTTCCGCTTTTTTATACTTAAAACCATTTACAGCAGTTGCTTCCCGGTCTAACATTAAAATGGTTTGATTTTGGGTAACTACAAAACGATAATCACGGCTTCCGTCATAATCAAAAACCGCAAGAGGTTGTGTGATGGTTTCTTCATAGTTAATGTCGAA
>CAYNMH010000171.1:2468-4496 GCA_964398145.1 uncultured Flavimarina sp.
TTTAATAATTGAGGCGCTTTGAGTAAATCATTATCGAGTTTTACGCTGGCAATTTGCACCACCTTAGCTTTCTTTTGGGATACCGGGCTCTCATAAAATCCCCCGTTGATATAAATGTAATCATCAGATGCGCTGAATTGCAATGCGGCGTGAGGATATGATTTAAAGTCGATTTCATTCAATCCGTCTTTGTTTTTCCCGGTAAGTTGCCCGTTTAAAAATTCAGCAGTTTTTTGAGTGTTTGCATAGTATTGCAAGGTGTAACTGTCGCTCAAATTGTTTTTAAATTGAGTGTATGAAGCGTCGCTACTGAGTACAGAGCCATTTTGATAATTAGAAATAAAGCCTTTAAGTTGCTGAATATCTTTAGCGAAAACAAAATAGGTATCGATGTTGCAATAATAGGTTACTGCCGGAGGATTAAGGATCTCTTTGAATCCCGCTTGAAAAAGTGTTGAGTCGTTGAGTCTGCGAACAGGAAATTCCCGGAAGGTCTCAGCGGTATTTGAAAAAGCATTAAGGGCCAAAGCGGCATTTTCAGTTTCCCCGGCTTTTAAAAACAACAAACGCTCAGCGTTCGTTTCAAATGTTCCTATTCCGGTTGAATACGTTAGGAATTCATCAGCAGGTGTAGAGAACTCTTTCGGTAAGGCATTGCGGTAATTGGCAAGGTTCGATTTATAGATTTCCCAATTTTGAAAATTAAAATAGGTATAGCTCCTTGCAGAAAGCGGGATGATGGCTGCCAAATCTTCTTCTGCGGGTTTTAGCCCTGAAAAAAGTTCGCTGGTTTGTTTAGCATTTTTACTGTAATGAATAATGCCGCTTACTTCAAAGGAAGCTGGTTCCAGATCTAAATCGACAGCTAACCAGTCAAAAGATGGATTTGCGTTTTGAAATTTATGGAAACCAAAAATATCTTTAAAGAGAGGTTTGTAATGATTTCCATTTATAAGAAGGTTAGGACTGCGGGCAGCTGTGGCTTTTAAAGCTTTTTTGAGCGAAGCATCTTCAAAATCTCGATTTGAATTAGACTGTAAAATGGCATTTTCTAAAATAAGCTTCGAAGTACTGGCAATGAAATAGTTTTCTTTAGTGAAGAAAAAGATTTCCTGATCGGTTATAGTTATAGCTTTAATGGAGGAATCCTCGTATTCATAATTTTTAATTTTTTTAGAAAAAGCAGAATCTGTTGGGATCAGGTTTTTAGAGGCTTTTGAGATCAGGGCCAGGTCGTAGTCATTATCTCCAAGGGCAACCCAATTTATGTATACCTCATCGGTAATATCAAAATACTGCATTAAAGACCGCTCCTCGTTAAGTATTTTATATAGAGAGGTTCCTGGAAGAGACTTTATAAGTTTAGAACTTTGGGTTGCATTTGAGAAGCTTTTCCAATTTGGAACTCTAAGAACAACAGCGGTCTTTTGGGGAATAAGGTGCAGAAGATCCGTTTCGGTTTCCGGATGTTTCTGACAACTGCTTAACAAAAATAAAATACATATTCCCCAGATTAAATATTTCATAGTACACTCGTGATGATTAAGCTGGCTGTAAATTTAGAAACTAAATTGGGACTGCCACTGCTGGACTCCGAACTATAGCGTAAGATTTATAAACCCAGACTTAACTGTTCCGGTAAAAGGCGAAAGCTTTTGCGATGAAATGGTGTGACGCCATATTTAGCAATGGCATCCCGATGTTCCTGCGTTGGGTAACCTTTATTTTGTTTCCAGTTGTACTCGGGATATTTTTTATGCATAATGGTTAGATAACGGTCCCTTTCGGTTTTAGCCAAAATAGAAGCAGCTGCTATCGCCAGGAACTTTTGATCTCCTTTAATCACGCAATCGTGCGTGCAATCGGTATAGGGTTTAAACCTGTTTCCATCGACCAGAATGTGTTTGGGCTGAGTAGAAAGCAGTGCGATCGCTTTATGCATCGCTAGAATTGAGGCATTCAGGATGTTAATTTTATCTATTTCTTCCGGGAAGACGTGAGCTATTCCATAGCACAGAGCCTCTTCTT
>CAYNMH010000172.1:0-4472 GCA_964398145.1 uncultured Flavimarina sp.
TTGTTTACGTCAATTTTGAACTGGGGCAAAGTTCTGCAGCCTTAGGGATACCCCTGGGCTACGTATATGCCGTACTTCCTTTAAGCGGAATTTTAATAATAGTCTATAAAGTAATTGAATTAGCAAATCCTAAAAAATACCTTTTATCATGATCGAAATTATTGTACTGGTTTTGGTATTTTTTGTGCTTTTGGGAATTGGAGTACCCGTCGCATGGTCTATTGGGATCTCGTGCCTGTGTACCATAATGATATCTATAGATTCACTCGCAAGTTTTACGACCATCGCTCAGCGTATGGCCACCGGTTTGGATAGCTTTTCACTTTTGGCTATCCCGCTTTTTGTTTTAGCAGGGCAGGTTATGAATCAGGGAGGGATTGCTATAAGGCTCATTAATTTTGCCAAAGCTTTAATGGGGGCACTCCCGGGCGGTCTTATTTATGTGAATGTTATTGCTGCGATGCTTTTTGGAGCAATCTCGGGCTCTGCGGTTGCAGCGACTTCTGCAATAGGTGGTATTCTGGGACCATTTATGGAAAAGGAAAACTATTCTAAAGAATTTGGAGCGGCGATTAACATTACTTCGTCAACCACGGGTTTGATCATTCCGCCTTCAAATATTCTAATTGTATATTCCCTTGCAAGTGGTGGGGTTTCTATCGCTTCCTTGTTTTTAGCAGGCTATATTCCGGGTATTTTAATGGGGCTGGCGTTGATGCTGGTAGCCACTTTTTGGATTAAAAAGAAAGGCTATCCTGCCGGAGAACGCAGCAGTATTAAATTAATAGTAAGAACATTTCTAGATGCCTTGCCCAGTTTGCTTTTGCTGGTCGTGGTAATTGGAGGAATCATTACCGGGGTGTTCACCGCTACCGAAGCTTCGGGTATCGCGGTGCTCTATACGCTGGTGCTCTCTTTCATCTATCGCGAATTGAAAATTTCCGGACTCAAAAGTATCTTCTTAAATTCAGTAGGAACCACGGCAATTGTGATGCTTCTTATCGCAACCTCGATGAGTATGTCCTGGGTGATGTCGTTTGAAAACATTCCGCAGAATGTAAGCTCCGCCTTACTGGCATTGAGCGAAAACAAATTTGTGATTTTGGTCATCATCAACATCCTGCTGTTGTTTGTAGGTACGTTTATGGATATGACCCCGGCTGTTCTCATCTTTACTCCCATCTTTTTGCCGGTGGTAGCCAGTATGGGTGTTGACCCGGTTCAATTTGGAATTATGATGGTGATGAACCTCTGTGTGGGCTTGTGCACTCCGCCTGTTGGGGCGGTCTTGTTTATAGGGGTAGGTGTGGCAAAAACCTCGATCCAAAAAATCATGAAACCCCTGCTTCCCCTGTACGCAGTGATGGCTATAGTATTATTGATGGTAACCTTTATCCCGGCAATTAGCCTGTGGCTGCCTTCTTTATTTGAATAATTAATCTTTAGAACTTACCTATGCAACACTTAAATAGGACTAATACCGGTTTAACTGAAAAGCTTCCCATTAAAGTTATTCAATATGGTGAAGGTAACTTTTTACGTGCCTTTGTCGATTACCTCATTAACAAACTCAACAAAGAGGCCGATTTTAATGCCGGGGTGGCGGTGATTCAGCCTTTACCCGGAGGTCTCGTTCAGATGCTTAACGAGCAGGACGGACTCTATAATCTGTTTTTACGCGGAATTAAAAGTGGAACGGAAACTGAAGAAATTCATACTATTTCTTGCATACAGGAAGGTATTAACCCCTATACCGATTATGAAAAATACCTGAAACTGGCCGAAGGGGAGGAACTTCAGTTTTTAATATCAAATACTACTGAAGCTGGCATCAGTTTTGACGAAAATGACACACTAGGTGGTGCTCCACACAACAGTTTTCCTGCAAAAGTTACTGCGTTGTTATACCGTAGGTTTCAGCATTTCGCAGGTTCTAAAGACCACGGTCTTACGATTATTCCCTGTGAGTTGATCAATCATAATGCAGATACACTGAAGAAAATCATCCTTCGTTATGCAGATTTGTGGGAGTTAGGCGATGCCTTCAAATCATGGATAGAAACGGCAAACAGTTTTCACAATACGCTGGTCGATCGCATCGTACCCGGTTATCCCAAAGATGACATTGAGGCTTACCAGAGCCAGTTGCAATTTAAAGACAATCTTATAGTTTCTGCCGAAACCTTCTTATTATGGGTGATTGAAGGTGATGAAAATCTAAAAGCTCAGATCCCATTTGACCAGATTGATGATGACGTGGTAATTGTAAAAGATATGCAGCCCTATCGTACCCGCAAAGTGCGTATCTTAAACGGGGCTCATACTGCTATGGTACCTTTCTCGATTATGTATGGTAATGAAACCGTGAAAGAAACCGTTGATAATGAATTTACGGGGAGTTTTGTTAGGTATGCGGTTTACAAAGAAATCAATCCTACATTAGATCTTTCCGAAAGTGAACTCAACGAGTTTGCAGATGCGGTTTTCGATCGATTCCGAAACCCATTTATAAAACATCAGCTTTCAAGTATTGCCCTTAATACGGTCTCTAAATACAAGGTACGCGTGTTGCCCAGTCTTTTAGCTTATCAATCAAAATACAATCGATTACCCATTCATCTTACTTTTGCTCTGGCTTGTCTTATTCGTTTTTATAAAGGAGACTGGCAAGGGCGAAAATTACCGGTACAGGATGATGCTTTGATAGTTGCTCAGTTTAATGAAGTCTGGGAATCCAAAAATCATAAGCAAATAGCTGAAGCGATTCTGGGAACAGTATCGTTCTGGGATCAGGATCTTAACAAGGTTGACACACTTACAGCGGAAGTTACCCGTGCGCTGCAATTAATTGATGAACATGGAATTGAGCAGGGTTTCAATCAGTTTACAGCCCAGTACAGCAAAGTCTAGAACCTTTGGTAATATCCTAAAAAATGAAATTTTAACTTTATGAAAAGTAAACTAATAAAAGTTCAGCCAGATGATAATGTTGCTGTGGCCCTGGTTGATTTATTCGCCGGCGATCAGGTCGATTTTGAAGGGGAGTCTATCAAAATCTTAAACGATTCTAAAGCGAAACATAAAATAGCTCTTATCGATCTTGCCGCCGGAGATTCGATTTATATGTATGGTGTTTTGGTAGGAAAAGCGCTGAGTCCCATAGCAAAAGGAGGTCTGTTAACTACTGAAAATGTTAAACACGAGGCTAATTCCGTATCCCAAAAAACCGAAACCACATCCTGGGATGCACCCGATATCTCCAGGTGGAAAGACCGTACTTTCATGGGGTATCACCGAGAGGACGGTCAGGTAGGAACGCAAAATGTCTGGTTATTTTTTCCTCTTGTATTTTGCGAAAACCGAAATATTGAACTGCTAAAAGACGTTTTTGAAAAGGAACTTTCATTTCATAAAGCCAGCAGGCAGCGCCAGCTTTTGCGCAATCTTATCAATGGAGCTCCTGAAGATACCGCCATTGCAGAAGCAGAAACAGAAGAGGCTATTTTCAAAAATATAGAGGTCAAATTTATTACCCATCAGGGTGGTTGCGGGGGCATCAGGCAGGATTCGGTTTCACTTTCGAAATTGCTGGCGGGCTACGTGAACAATCCCAACGTGGCTGGTGCGACTGTACTGAGTCTGGGATGTCAGAATTTACAAATCGATATCTTTAAGAAGGCTTTAGCCGAAAAAAATCCGGATATGAAAAAGCCGGTTTTAATTTACGAGCAACAGCAGGAAGGAACGGTTGAGCAAATGCTTTCAAGAATTATTAAAGAATCATTTGAGGGTATCAAAAAAGCAAATCAAATTGAACGAAAACCTGCTTCCCTTTCCAAGTTAAAAATGGGGCTGGAGTGCGGTGGTTCAGATGGCTTTTCAGGGATTTCTGCAAATCCGGCTTTGGGCTATGCTTCCGATTTACTCGCGGCTTTGGGCGGCTCACCCATACTTTCTGAATTCCCGGAATTGTGCGGAGTAGAGCAGGAACTCGTAAACCGTTGCGTGAGTGATGCAGATGCAGAACGCTTTATGCAACTGATGAAAGATTATGAAAAATCGGCCATTGATGCCGGATCGGGTTTCGATATGAATCCTTCTCCCGGAAATATAAAAGATGGCTTGATTACCGATGCCATGAAATCTGCAGGAGCGGCTAAAAAGGGTGGAACCTCACCCATACAGGCCATTTTAGATTATGGCGAATATGTAACCAAACCCGGATTAAATCTGCTTTGTACACCGGGTAATGACGTGGAAAGCACCACGGCAATGGTAGGTGCAGGAGCTAATGTGGTGGTTTTTACAACCGGTCTGGGAACACCTACCGGGAATCCTATTGCACCGGTATTAAAAATAGCTTCAAACAGTACACTCGCCCGCAGAATGCCCGATATTATAGATATAGACAGCGGAGCGGTAATTCGTGGAGAAAAATCAATTGCAGAAATGGGAGAAGAAATATTGGAATA
>CAYNMH010000173.1:0-4439 GCA_964398145.1 uncultured Flavimarina sp.
ATCCGTTAGAGTGTCACAACTCTTTCCGGCGACTTCGTGTCGCACGGGTATTTTTGCCCAAACCGCCAAAAATATACATTAAGGGTCTTTGTTGGTCTTGGGGTCTGACAGGCAATGGAATGAAAAGTTACTCTAAGCAATGATCCTAAACGGGTTTTACGCCCAATCCTCCATGTTTATGATTAATATAGTTCAAGTTAGAATTTGGTTTTTATTTTTTAATAATTTGTATTATTGTTATCTATCAAAAATATTTTTCATTATCATAATAAGAATATCTGGACTAAATTAAGAGGAGATAAATTTTTATGAAGTGACCTCTCTTGAAATGAAAACTTTTGGAGGCGGTGTTTATCGCTTTTAAAAGCGATAAACTATATTCATATAAAAATCAACTACTATGTTTTTATAGATTAATCTTACCAATAATATTATCCACGTCAATAAATTTTTTTTACCATAGAAAAGTGTCCCTGTAAAACAGACGTGATATCACCCAAGCAGAGATCTTAATGGATATAAGTCAGCACGATATGTCTAAAATAGTCACTTTTTGTCTTCTGTTACGGTGGGGATTTGGTTAGAGTTGATTGAGAGATCATCTCTTCCAGATTAATGGGATCGGGTGTTTTCTGGAATTCATAGCGTCCGTAGAGATTGATATGCTGCCAGGCAACGGGCGATATTTGTTTAATCCATTCGGCATTGACGGTATCTTCAGCCTTCTCATAGCGGTTCAGCATATTGGATAGAATGGCGGCATTGTAGTGGATAATACAATTGGCAATCAGGCGGCTGCATTCATTCCAGATCTCCTGTTCGAGTTCTGTTTTAAATCGCAGTTTTCCCCCGTTAGCAATGGCGATAGCCCTCCGGAGTTTATGATAGCTTTCGGTCCGGTTGAGGGCTTTCTGGATGTACCGGCGCAAAGGGGGTGAGTCCACATAATCTAGCAGGTACAAACTGCGGATGATGTTATCGTACTCCCACAGGGCTTTTTTTGTCTTGTTTTTTCTGGCATGGGCACTGAGCTTGCCAATAATGATACCTTGGGTGGTCGCTTTGCAGGCCAGGGATACAATGATCCGCTGTACATTCTCCCATTCTTCAATAATTAATGCTTCCCGGATTTTGCGGATTGGCCTGAGGAGTAGACCATTTTCATACTGACTAGGATGTCGGAAGCCGTAGAGGGATTTATTTACCGTATCGCAGATATCGGCATATCTGGGGGCAAACTGGTGGCCGAAGATGTGTAAAATAGCAAAATTGACCTGGTTAGTTCCATGCGTATCGGTGGAATGAATTTCAGGTTGAATATTAGTTATGTTATTGTAGAGCAGGTCGAAAACATAATGACTTTCATGCTCATTGGCTCCAAAGATAGTGGCATTTATGGGGACGTGGTTGGCGGTCAAGGTATAAGACGTCAAACCTTTTTTCAGCCCAAAATATTTGGGGGAATGCCTGGAGCGCAGCGTATGAATCTGGGTTTCAAATTTCTGTCCGTCACTGCTGGAGTGGACGGCGTCATTAATGTCGTAATGCCGGAAAATACTTAAAGTGGCTGTGGCATTACTAATTCGATCATTGGCAGCTTTTAAGGTTTCTAGCCGCAGATAATTCTCTGATATCCCGGCTATCACCTGATAGCCTACGTCGGAGATGCTCCCCATTTTGCCCAGCCCCATATTGGTGCCCCAGGCAATCAGGCAGGCGGTGAGCAAACGGGTATCGACCGTGGTCTTAATATAGCGCCCTAGTACATGATCGAAAACCTCCATAAAGCCACATTGCTGGTGTACAAAATGTATCACTCGGCTAATGTCTACCTGTGGAAAGGTGTCAAAAAAGGTGTGATTAACCGTATCGCTTTCTCTTGGGTATTGCAGGGTCCACCGGGGTGACTCGCCCCGACCGGTAATCTTGAAATGCTCGTTTTCGCCGGAATGAATACGGGCGTTGACCTCGGCGATGCGATTTTCCAGCTGATTTTTAAGGTCCTCCAGATGATCTTGAGCTGATTTTTGTAAAATTGGAAGTCCGGTATCGGCAATGAGTTTTTTCTTATTCTCCCATGACTGGTCATCGATCAGATCATCTTCAAAACTGCGAAAGCGCACACTGCTGGGGCAAAATACATCGCCAGCTTCCAGCCGATCACGTAACAATCGGTAGATCAGGAACTCATACCGGTTAGGTAGGAAAACTTTATCGCTCTCTTTGGTTTTGGTGTATAAGTACGGTCTGATCTTCTTGGGAACGGCTTGCATGGGAAATTGATCAACGGCATATTGACCAAGGGAAGAGCCTTTACCGAAGGCTTCTTTCAGAAAATATAGTGCGTCGATCACCGGATGTTGAGAGCTGATCGCTTCAAAATCCACTGATAATAAGACAGAACGTAGCCTGTGCTTAAACTGTCCGGCCAAATTATCGATCTGTTCCCAGTAAAAAAGCGTTTCATCGACAGTTGCTTTGCTGATTATATAGTCAGCCGTTTCTTGCACTTTGTCCTTCTCTAGGATGTCAAAGGCCTGTTGTCTCACCTGGTAGAAAGGCATCTCTTCCGGAATTGTATCGTCTGTGAAAAGTCTCAGAATATGACCCGCTTTCTGCAAATTCTCATTGGTTTCTACCCGGTGTTTGGCCAGACATCCCCCGGAGAGTTCTTTGGCGGTTGCCAGAAACTGGCGAACCTGATAGATCAAGCTGCCGATCAGATTATCGTGCGCCTGCTGATAACGGTGGTACACAAAACACATCAGGTAAAGGTGGGTATCACGATTATTCAGGCGCTTTAGTTTGTAGACTGAGTAATAGCCTACCAAGGAAGCGTAATATTTAATGCTTTCATTGGACAGCTCTAACAGAGGGAGAACTCTTTGGGCCAGATGATGTAAGGGTTCCAGTTGCCTGATCCGCTCAATCTCCTGTTTGATCTGTCCGAGGGTATAATCTTTGGCTCTCGTCGTAATTGGGTAATCTCGTAAAGTTGCCCGGTGTTTTCTAAAAGCGCTTCCAGAGTCTCTAACTCGGATGGTGCTATATGCCGATTTAAAACCTGTTGCAGTCGAAGGCGTTCCTGGACAAGAGCCTGGCTTACCGTATCTTGAAACCACCGGTAGCCCGGTAGATCAATTTTCATGCCTGCTATATGATCCATTAATATCCGGAATACGTAGCGAGGCTTCCCGGAAACTTGGGCCGCCTGTCGAGCCTTATCTTTCAGTATGGTTCTTTCTTTATCTCCACAAGATTTGAAATGACAAAGTTCCAGAATAAGCTGTTGGTGTTTTTTCCAGGTTCGATGATCCGGAACATTCATATCCGTCACTGAACTGTCGGGAAAGTAACGCGCCAGAACATAGGCTAGATCATCGTCCGTTTGAGACACCTCCAGAGAAAAAAATATTCGCCTGGCTTTGAAATAACCAAGCTGCAAAATACAATGTGCTTTAGATTGGGTGGAGCGGAGCTGCATTTCAATCGTATTGTGCTCCTGAACAGACAGCGAGAAATATTGCATGCGGTCTTCATGTGTGAACCGAGGAAAGCCGAATGTTTCTTCAATTTCCCTATCGCTTAAAATCCGGAGACGTTCATTAGAGCTAGACATAGTTCGCAATCCAATTAAAAAAACGAATTCTATTCGCCTTCTATAAATCAGGATACGCTGATCTCCACACGGATAGATACCCCTTAATTTAAAGATTTACAGCAAAAAATCCGTTGTGCTAATCTTGCGCTAAAGAAAGCGAGTTAAATTCGCTATTTTGTAACAAATACGAACTATTTGAGCTATGCCATACCAATATGTACGTGAACCGTTGAAATCCGATGAGGCCGATCGGCTCTCACACGCCTGCGAAAACACCAAGGAAAAACTGGTGATCTGGACTCTTCTGGATACAGGCCTACGCGTTTCAGAACTGTGTAGCCTGACACCGGCCAATATGCTCTGGCAGCAACGATCCCTGCGCATATCCGGTAAAGGCGGCCCCTACGGTAAGAAAAGTAAAAAGCGAGTGGTGCCGATGTCAAAACGGGTGCAAGCTTTGTTGGAACCTTATTTTGCCTTGCAAGATAAATGGTTTATTGGTGAACGCCAGGTCCAGAAGATGGTTAAGAAAATCGCCAACCGGGCCAAACTAACTAAATCGACCACACCGCACGTCCTGCGCCATACCTTTGCAACTCTGGCCCTGCAAAAAGGGATATCTCTTGCCGCAGTTCAGAAAATGCTCGGTCATGACCGCCTGACCACAACTGAAATTTATCTCAATCTCACTGAAAGTCACGTTATCGAGGAATTCCAGAACAAATGGTGACGAACAAAATCAAGCAGAAAAAGTTCTTAATGTATATTTTTGGCGGTTTGGGTAAAAATACCCGTGCGACACGAAGTCGCCGGAAAGAGTTGTGACACTCTAACGGAT
>CAYNMH010000174.1:0-2869 GCA_964398145.1 uncultured Flavimarina sp.
GCTCCGTATATCGGTTTAGGCGTTGGTTATGATCTTTTTAAATTCAATTAAAGAGCCTGGTTTTCTAATAGCGCTATCTGAATTTCTTTTTGAAAACGATTGTGTTGAGGCTCGTAGAGCAGTTCCCAGTATACGCCCTCGCTGTCGGGCTATAAGCTCCGGATTTGGGATCTTATAACCTTTGCGAGCATTAATGTGCGCAGCTGAAGACAGCAGATCCCAGAGGTCGTTATTTTTCCTGACCGAAAACGGAATAACATGGTCTATAGCATAGCTGCTGTAGTTTTTTTGGTTTATACGGAGCCCACCTCGCTCTGAATGTCGCACAAGGCTTGATATAGCTTTAGATTACACGATACTATCGTGTTACACCGGGCGTATATTCTAAATAAATGCAATTGTTGTATAAATTTAAGTTAGACTGCTTGTTTAATCAAACTCATCACATACTCTAAATTCTTAGTATCCTTTATTAAAGTTTCGTAATCTCCGTTGCCCCAATGACCGGTATTGGATACGTCGCGCATAATGCCTTTAGAATCTTCCAATTTGCCTTTGGGTAAATTGATAAAGAGTTTCAGTCCCTTTTTTAAGATCACTATGTCCGCAATGTTTTTTTCCTTTTTAAAAGCGATGTAAAGTTTTTTGGGTTCCAGTTCGATATCGTCTGCCAGGTTGAGAATGGCCTCTTTAAAATTTTCATATAGCTCAATTACTTCGTCTGATTTATGGTCGAGGTGGTCATCTTCCGTATAAACTTTTATTTCTTTTGTAACAGACTCCAATTTTGAATTGGAAGCGGTGATAGGTTTAATACTTTCGGCAGCTTTGCTTTTCTTGATCTGGTTGATGCTGATTAAATTATTTTCATAGCGTTTTACCTCCCACAATTCAATAGCAATGTCTTTAAAATTAGTTGCTGTTTTTTGGTTTTCGGTAAAGCTGGATGAGACGAAAACAACCCGGGTCTGACTCCAGTCCACATCGGTACGTTTTAAGCTAGCTTTAAGGGTCTCGTTGTATTCCACTATAAAATCTGCCTTGTTCTCAAGCATTAGGCTTAAATACGTAAAGCCCTGGTCAACGACACTGATGTTCTTATTCCGCTTGTATTCGATAATGATAAAAGCTTTGGACTGGGGATCATATGCCAGGGTATCTATCCGTTTATTTTTAATGGAACATTCTGATTTTACCAATTGGAGTTGCATAATCGCGCTCAGATTGGCTTCAAATACCTGTTGCATCTCCTTTTCTAGGTTAAAAGGCTTTTCTTTAATACTGGTAAGTTGGTTTGCCTGTAACTTATATATATCCATAGGTTTCCATTTTCTATTAGCGATCTAGAGCTGACCACCCACTCCTTTAAATTTTTCTACAAAAGCGGCTATTTTCTGAAACACACTTCTTTTTTTGGTCAAATATTGAGGATTTAAAGGACTCATTTTAGGTAGGATGGCGTTTAATTCGGTACCGTTTTCGCTGGCGTATTCCCGCTTTAGGGAAGTCAGGATATAACGTTTGGCTGCCTCTTCGTTTAACTGATCATCCTTGATAAGCTCATCAGCTTCCTGCTTTTGCCTCACCTGTGCATAGTTGAAAAACGCATCAATGATGCTCGATTTGTCCTGTATGCTATCTAAATCGGTAGTGTTGATAAAATCAACTACCAGGCTTTCCTTGGCGCGGTTACCAATACTGGCCCTTATGACCCGTCTGATCTCCTCAACCAGGTCTGCTTTGTTTTTGGTCTTTTTGTTGTTTTCAAAAATCAATTCGAGAATATAATCCAAATTGATTTCCTGAGATTTCAACAGGTCTATTTCAAAAACCACATCGTCCCAGTCGATACCTGATTCTTCGGCCTCTTTACCCTGGCGTTCCCGGCGCAGCCAATCGCGAATATCATTATAGGTAGAGCGGTAATCCTGAACCGTACGCTCTTCAAGCACCGTAATATTTTTCATGTTTTCGATATCGGCATCGGTCAGGAAGTTGTTTTCCTTAAAAGCTTCCAGCGCTTCCGGATCGTTTTTATCAATGTCCTGCAAAGCTGTCAGATAACTAAACTCATCGTAGTTCTGTAAGATATTTTCCACCCGCAGGTATTCTCCAAAGAGTTTGGAAAATTCCTTTTTTTGCTTTTCCGTTTCGATCAGATCGGGATGGGGAAACTTTTCGTTAAGCTCCTGAACGATTTCCAGATAGCCGCGACGGGCTTTACCGGTGGCAATATCTGTAAAGCCCTGCAGGTATTCCCGGTAGCTTTTTTCCAGAACCACATTTTTAGTTTTGCTATCGCCAAAAAGCGTAATCGCATCTACAGTTGCTTTTTCCAGGTCCCTAAAGGTCACAATATTACCGAAGGTCTTGGTCGCATCATAAATACGGTTGGTACGCGAGAAGGCCTGCATCAGGCCATGGTAGCGTAAATTTTTATCTACGAACAGCGTGTTGAGGGTAGGCGCGTCAAAACCGGTTAGGAACATGCCCACGACAATAAGAAAATCAACATCCTGATTTTTTACCCGTTTGGCCAGATCCCGGTAATAGTTCTGGAACTCTTTACTATCAACCCCAAAACTGGTTTTAAACATTGCATTATAATCGCTGATGGCTTTGGTCAAAAACTCTTTGGCGCTCAGGTCCATTGCCGAGGGTTCAAAAGTTTCATCTGGAATTTCCCCGATAGCGCTTTGCTCTTCATTGGCTGCAAACGAAAAGATGGTCGCAATCTTTAGAAGCTTATCACTATCCCTTTGCAAGGCATTCAGGGATTCGTAATACAACTTGGCGGCATCGATACTGCTAACGGCAAACATGGCGTTAAAGCCGCTGTTTCCGCCTTTGGTACGGTGGGTTTTCTGCC
>CAYNMH010000174.1:2969-4394 GCA_964398145.1 uncultured Flavimarina sp.
TTTTTAAATTTCTTTTGCAGGTTTTTTTGGGCTTCGCCAAATTGCGAGCGGTGGGCTTCATCAAAAATAAAGACCACCTGCTTTTGGTACAGGGCTAAGTCCTTTTCACTTTTTATGAGGTTGTTTAATTTTTGAATGGTGGTCACAATGATCTTGTTGTCCTCCTTTTCAATATTGCGTTTTAAACCGGCCGTACTTTCTGAACCGTTTACACTATCCGGCGAGAAGCGCTGATATTCTTTCATCGTTTGATAGTCCAAATCTTTACGATCGACTACAAAGAATACCTTGTCAATAAAATCAAGCGCTGTAGCCAGGCGTGCGGCTTTAAAACTGGTCAGGGTTTTCCCGGAGCCAGTAGTATGCCATACGTAGCCACCGCTTTCGGTGCTCGCCCAGTTTTTAGCCTCGTAGCTGCTTTTGATCTTCCAGAGCATACGCTCGGTTGCCGCGATCTGATAGGGCCGCATAATCAGCAGGGTGTTGCTGCTATCAAAGACCGAATAGTTGAGTAACACGTTGAGCAGGGTATTTTTCTGAAAAAAGGTAGCCGTAAAATCTTTTAAATCTTTGATCAGTGAATTGTCTGACTTGGCCCAGTTCATGGTAAAGTCAAAACTGTTTTTGTTACGCTCTACCGTATTGGCAAAATACCGGGTATCAGTACCGTTAGAAATTATAAAAAGCTGCAGGTATTTAAACAGGGAGTTTTCGGTATTAAAACTCTCTTTGGTATAGCGGTGTACCTGGTTAAAGGCTTCGCGAATGGCAATGCCACGTTTCTTCAGTTCGATTTGTACCAGCGGCAGGCCGTTGACCAGGATTGTGACATCATATCGGTTGGCGTGGGTGCCTTTTTGTTCAAATTGCGAAATGACCTGCGCTTTATTGCGAGTCAGGTTTTTTTTATCGATCAGGTAAATGTTTTGGATACGCCCGTCGTCAAATACAAAATCGTGGATGTAATCGTCGTGGATCTTGCTGGTCTTGTCTACCAGATTATCACTGGGTTTGTCTAGGTACTCCACCAGAAAGCGTTGCCACTCGGCATCAGAAAACTGCATATCGTTAAGGCTTTGCAATTGCTCGCGTACGTTGGCCAGCATTCGCCCGGGTGTGGGCTGCTGCAGCACTTCATAACCCTGATTGGTTAAATCCTGAAGCAGCTCCTGTTCTAAAGCCGCCTCGCTTTGATAGCCTGCCGGACTTTCGTTAAGCTCAGCAAACTTTTTGTATTGGTCTAAAACGATAAAGTTTTTAGATTCTGCAATGGTTTTGTAGCTACTCATGGGTTACGGGTTTAGGAAAATCCAACAATAAGGCGCGGTAATACTCGTATTGCTTTTGCCGCAATTCAATCTCTTTAGGCAAACCTTCTGAAATGGAAGTGGTAAGCGTGTCGAATTTATCGAGGATGGAAACTAT
>CAYNMH010000175.1:0-4387 GCA_964398145.1 uncultured Flavimarina sp.
GTTTTTTCCCGTTACAGAATAGTAGATGATGTCTTTCTTAATCCGATATTGTGTTCTATACTTAGATTGAGCAAATGCACATGCCGTTAATACTAAAAATAAGGATAAGATGTAGTTTTTTTTCATTTTCAAGTTATTATGAGTTAGCACTTTAAAACTAACCAAAATGACTTAGGATGTAAATACCTGATAGGAGGTATTGTAAAATAAGGTACTAAGGCTTCTGCAACAGATCCCATCTAATTCTGAGGACATCATAGATAGTGATAGGTGTGCTAGTATGCGCTCTATTTCTGAATAAAATGACATTAAGTTTATGACACGCCGGCTACCATCAGGCTGTGACTGGTGATTAAAAAGCTCGATCATAGGCTTTGATGTAAAAAATCTCCTGGTTTCCAGACCGTTTTGCTTTTAGGTGTATCCAGGAATAAACTATAAGAAGTTTATCATGTACTTCTCCGTAGGTTGTTAGGTTTCAGCAGTCGGCTTAAAACCAATTAGATTACTATAAAACTTATAAAGACGGGTAAATTGCGATACGTACTCACTATACGCACGACTTGCATAGAGAGGACTTAGCTCTAAGTCTGCAATAACTTTAAAACCGTATTCCTGTTCAAACTCAAGAAAACCTTCATTCCGTTTTACGTAAAAACCGAGTTTGTCAGGCTCTTGGTTCCTTGTTGCTTTGAAAAATGCATCAAATTGTATTTCCAGTTCTGCTCTTTTGGTAACTAGTTTAGTTACATAATCCCGGTACCGCTCTCCATCTTCCATAGCTTATAATCTTATGATTCTAAATGTATTAAAGAATTCCGATTAATTTTTACTGAATTCCTCATTTTACATGAATCGAAAGAAAAAATGTGGGTAGGCACTTAGGTAAGAAGTTCGTCTGATATTAAAAAAGCTGAAAATCTATGGTCTTCAAACTTGGAGTAAATCCTCCCCTTCCCCGGGCATCCTCCTTCCAATGCCAAGGATAGTATACCAGCGTGTATAAAGAAAGGTTTTAGAAAGAAAGGATTTAAGGGTTTCCTAAAAATAAGGGAGTTCACTTAGTTACACTAATCGGGCGTATGACTTAAAATAGCAGCAATTGCATCATGAGCATACGTACCTATCTCCTCTTCTTCTATAATGGTTGCTTTATCCAAACGCTCCAACAAATTCAGAGAATGATCATATTCTTTATATAGATTTTTCTGAGTAGGTTTTCCAACCAAAAAATCAAACTGTAAAGACGTTGTCAATGAGGTTTCCTGTAAATCTATAATCAACCCTAGTGTGCGATGAGCTTTGTCGGATATTTTTTTGGCATCTTGTAGATCAAAATTTAGAGGCTTTACCAAATGCCAATTCTCATTTTGCCAGGCATAGTCAAATCGAAACGCAAGCCCGGCCTCATTGGTAAGTTTATAATTCTTTTGAAAAAGGCTGGAATCCACCAGGCTTTCTAATTGCTGTTGAATAGGTTCGTAAAATTTAAGACCTAACTGATGTTCCTTATTAACCTGAGACGCTTTAGGTTCCAGAAGATAGGAAGAAATCAAATAATCTATAATTTCCTCATCAGACTTCTCATATTGAAAATGGGTCCGTGCTTTAGAAAACTGCAACGCGCTGCTATCTCTCTGAAGAATATAGCTCGATATGAAAGAATCGAATGAACCCGTGAGTTCTGCAGAAAAAAAGGGGTCTAATCGCTGCCCGATCCTGGTAACATTAGCTGTAATCAGCTTCAAATACTGTTTAATCGATTTTTCAGAAACCTGCTCATAAACCGATTTGATTCGGGTCAATCGTTCTGCATGTTTAAAATACAGGGAGTTACTATGATCGAAATACACAAATACACCCACATTTAAAGACTCTCCCAATACGGCAGAATGCTTATAATGTAAAATACTATATGTATATTTTGACTCGTTCATAAAATGCGCTCATTCAAAGATTTAATAATCTTACTTCGGTTTAACTTGCACCACTGCAAGTATGCAAAAATAATGCTTTTTTCGCCATGATCTATTCCATAGGTTTCGAAGTCCAGAAATAGCGGGTTAAGGAATGAAAGATCTAATGTTTTTAAATATTCATCAAACTCTCCAAAAATCTGATTTTTAGGCTTCCGGGATTTCAAAGCCTTATAGAATATATGTTTTTTATAAAAGTAAGTGTCAAATTTTAAGCCGAAATCGAGTGCCTTACTTAATGCGTGATTATCAAAGAAATGTAAAGACTGCTCGTGATCAATTAATAGGAAATCTTCATCTTTAAGTAATAAGTTAGGCTTATTTCTAAATCCACCCCTGTCTGTATTCAAAATCAAATTATCGAAGGCAAACACAAGCTCCAGATCATAATTTTTAAGAAAACTACTTTTTAAAGAATCGGTGTATAATAAAGTCCCCTCGTGATAAAAGTTGCAAAATTTGTAGCCCGGTTTAAGCTCTTTAAGGAAATCAGCTTCATATTCTGTACTCAGTAAATTGGTATCAAAATCTATAATTCCATACTTAGGTACTGGTAAATTAAATTGTGCTGCTAATTCGGATACAAGAATTTCTTTGGCAACCGAAAAATTTTTGGAAACATAATCTGCTTTATAAAGCTTAAGCACATAAGGATTAATAGTCCCTGATTGATCTTCAGCTTTAATGACAATCGGCATGGTGCTTCCTCCCACTAGCCTACTTTGAATACCTACAAATTTCAACTCTTCAATCACTACGAAACTCTTAAGTACTATGAAAGTATAAAAATCTTAGGAGATAGCTGCTATATAGCTCTTGGTGATACCCGGGATCGAAGTGATAAACGGGATCTGGATTACCTATTTAAGTCAAGAACCTGGGCCTTCATCCAGTGCAACTCCAAGGCATCCCCCAGGCAAAGCCTACTCAAAGCCTAGGATAGAGCATCAGAGAGTATGAAAATCGGTCTCAAAAACGCTAATTTTAGGAATTTATTAAGAGTTGCTATATTTATGCATTCCAAATTCGCAACCCCAATAAATCCTATAAAAAGCCGATGTTAAGAGCAGTGCTAAAGAAGAACCTCAAACAAACAGCTCCAGTTCTTTTGCTTCTGATCCTGATAAGCTGTAATTATTTGTCCAGCGGGGATAAGATGGATATCGCTCAAAAATACTACGAAGCGCTTAATGAATCAAGCAGTGCTAAAATAAGGGGTTTATTATATGATAGTTTGCTTACCCAAATACCGGAATACGATTATAACATTCAATATTCTAAAAAAGATTATGTAGAAAACTGGCTTAAATGGGACTCCGTCTTCCAGCCCACCTATAAAGTTCTGGCCCTGAATGTAAAAAACGGAAACGTCGTTGCCACGGTGTCGAAAACAGATAAACGCATTTCGTTCTTTATGCAAAAACCCTTCTTGACCCGGGAAACCCTCAAATTTAAAAAGGGTAAAATTGAGGGCATCGAAACCAAATACCTGAATTTTGACGAAAAAACCTGGGGAACAAATCGCGAACAATTTCTAGCCTGGGTTTCAAAAAATTATCCCGAATATGAGGGTTTTATAAATGACCAGACGGAAGCCGGTGGGCTAAAATTTATGGAGTTACTCAACCGATACCAAAATAAAGACCGGCGCTATCTATTCTTTCTTCACAACCGGTTTTTAGAGGAGCATGAACTCAATGCTCGCCATCCGGAATATGGCCGAACCGAATACCCGGAAATTCTGGAAGCATTCAGAAAAAGTGGTCTTAATGTACTTAGTGAAAAAAGAAATGGCACGGTGAATGCACGAGAGTATGCCGGCAGGGTAGTCCATCAGATAGACAGTTTACTTCAAATCGGGACCAGGCCTCAACATATAACCGTAGTGGGGACCTCTAAAGGCGGATATATTGCGCAATATGTTTCAACCCTGGCAGGCAACCCCGACCTCAATTTTGTGTTTGTTGCGAGCTTCAGAGAGGAAGATCTGGTAAACATTCCCGAAATTAATTTTTGCGGAAACATACTGACCATTTATGAAAAGACCGATCCTTATGGCGTATCTGCAGTGCAGCGAAAAGAGCAGTCCACCTGCATCCTAAAACACTTTCAGGAAATTGAACTTCATACCGGGATGGGTCACGGCTTTCTATTCAAACCCCTACCCGAATGGATAATACCAACCATCAACTGGGCAAAAGGTAATTATATATTTCCCAGTTTGAGTTCCATAAGTTTTAATGGGCACATCTTGCTTTACTGAAGAAAAAAAGACCCAGGATAATAATTCTATACCTAAATCCTTCTGATAAATCCCAGCTTACCCGATCCAGAGCATCTGGCCTGGCAACGCTCCTATTTCTTTCCCTTTTACTAAGAGTATCCCTTCGGGATAAGTTTGTTTTTTACCT
>CAYNMH010000176.1:0-1634 GCA_964398145.1 uncultured Flavimarina sp.
CGGCTGTTTGCCAGACCAATTAAAACTACCAGAAGTGTGATACCCGGAAGCAATATGCCGAATGGCACCCAGCTGGGTATAAAAGTCGTGTCAAAAGCAAAATACGCCAGTAAAAGACTTCCGATTAGCGACAACAAAATCCCAGAAAGCGCTCCCAGAAGTCCCAGATAAAGATATTCAAGCCCCTGAATACGCAGAATCTGTTTGCTTTTGGCTCCTATGGTACGCAATAACACACTTTCGCGAATGCGCTGGTATTTACTGGTGCGTACGGCTCCAAGCAACACAATAATTCCGATAAGGATGCTGAAGAATGCCATAAAGTTGATGATGTAGCTTATTTTCGTTAGCAATTCTTCAATAACACTTAATACCTGGCGTAAATCGAGAATGGAAATATTGGGATAATCCTGAACCAAAATACGCTGAATGGATGCCGAAATTTCTGAATTGGGTACCTGCGTGGTGATCACGCCAAACTGCGGAGCCTCCTCCAAAACACCTGCGGGGAATACCACCGAAAAATTGAGCTGCAGACGGCTCCAGTCAACTAGCCGAATACTGCCTACTCTGGTTTCCAAAAGACGTCCCTGTACGTTAAAAACTACCCGGTCCCCTACACCTACCTGAGCATCCTGAGCAAAATTGTCACTTACCGAAACCGGCACTATTTCTGCACCTGTTTCCACCCGCGGGGTGAAACTTCCTTCCTGCAGACTTTCGGAAGCTACGAGCGAATCGCGGTAGGTCGTACGGAATTCGTGATTGAGAATCCAACGGCTTATAGTGCTGGTGGTATCGGTTTTTAGTGAGGCAGTACTACGCCCGTTGATACGGTGTACCCGCATCGTCACAATGGGAACCTCATCCAGAGGCACTAAATCATTCTCCTGTAGAGTCTGAGCTACCGAACGCATCTGATCGCGCTGTACATCGAGTAAAATCATATTCGCCTGGCTGGCACTGTTATCCAGATTAGCCTGAGCCAAAAGCATATCTTTGGTAAAATACAGGGTACTGATTAGAAAGGAGCCTACCCCTATCGCTAAAACCAGCACCACAGTCTGGTTGCGGGGTCTGAACAAATTGCGCAAAGCCTGGCGCGAAGTAAAACTCCACGAGACCGGAAAATTACGCCGCAGCAGGCGTATAAAAAGACGGGCAATCCCCGCAAGAATGCTAAAGGTTATCACAATTCCGGCTAAAAAAGCAAGGGCATACTGCCAACTTCCTAACAACCAGAAGGAAAACAAAAAGATAAAAAGCAGGATGCCGGCCGATACCAGAACCATGCTTAAACGGGATTGATTTCCGGCATTTTCAGTGACGCGCAGCGTTTGCAAAGGCGATACATACAGCGTGCTCAGCAACGGATAGAGCGCAAAAAGAACCGACATAAACATCCCTATACCTATTCCCAAGATAAGGACCGGGATAGAAATACGCACTTCCACATCTACGGGCAATAAACCTTCCAGCAACACCGGAAACAGCTGTTGAAGCAGCAAACCTATAGCGGTTCCTAATATTCCGCCCAGCAAACCGATAGCTGCAATCTGAATGAGATAAATCAAAAAGGCCTGCTTTCGCGTAGCGCCTAAACATTTTAAAACTGCTACCGAGCGTAATTTTTC
>CAYNMH010000176.1:1734-4363 GCA_964398145.1 uncultured Flavimarina sp.
ATGGCGCTAAAAACCGCATTGCTCCCGGGAAGATTGATAAGCTCACCCACCACCGGAAGGCGTACCTCGCCTATTTTAATACTGTCACCAACTTCCACATTCAGTTGAAGCATCACGGTCGCATCCACCAGCGCTCCGCGCAGCTTATTATAATCCTTTCCAGCAATCGCCGGTTGCGTTTCAATCTCGCCATAAAATGGAAACCCTTCGCTGATACCCCGCACCTGCAACAACTTGGTCGCCCCGTTTTTGGGGAACAACGCCATGGAGGCAAACGAAATTTCTTCCGCATCTGCACCGCCCAGAGAATCTACGATTTGGAGGGCTTCATCGGTAAGCTCGTGATCGCTGTCAATCTTAAAATCGGCTCCCATCAGAGCTTTAGACTGCAGCGCAATATTGTCTTTTAAAGTTTCCCCAAAAGACTGAATGGAAACTATAGCCGCTACTCCCAGCACGATGGAGACCATAAATAAACTCAGTTTGCCTGCACTCGCTTTAAAATCACGCCAGGCCATTTTGAATAACCAACCGGCTCCGGCTGCTTTATTTGGGAATTGGCTCATATCGCAGCGTTTGTTAAGCTGGCTATTTTTCCGCCTTTAATGGTAAGAATATTTTGAGTTTTCCGGGCGAGTTCGAGATCGTGCGTGACCAAAACCAGGGTGGTACCCAGTTCTTTATTCAGTTCAAAAAGCAGCTCCACTACTTTAGCGCCTGTTTCGGCATCGAGATTACCGGTGGGCTCATCTGCAAACAGAATTTTAGGATCATTAGCAAAAGCACGGGCCAGCGCCACCCGCTGCTGTTCACCACCGCTTAGCTGGGAAGGGTAATGATCCCCGCGATCGCCCAGACCTACTTTTTGAAGTAAGGCTTCGGCTTTTTGAATCGCCTGTTTGTTTCCTTGTAATTCAAGTGGTACCGCCACATTTTCCGTAGCGGTAAGGGTAGGTAATAATTGAAAATCCTGAAATACAAAACCCACATAACGGTTGCGCAACCCCGCACGCTCATCTTCCGAAAGGCTGCTGAGTTCTGCGCCGTTCAGGATTACTTTACCGGCATCGGGCTTATCAAGACCGGCACACAATCCCAAAAGGGTCGTTTTCCCGCTTCCGGAAGGGCCCACAATGGCAAAAGTTTCCTTTTCTGTTATACTAAAGTTAATATCCTCCAGTACCTTCAGCTTTTTCGAGCCACTGGTATAGCTTTTTTCTAAATTTGAAAGTTCTAATATAGAAGTCATAGAATAAACGTCGTTTTGGCTGAATTAAAAAGCTAAAGCACCTGTTTTTGGCTTTTTAGCAAAATAAACAAATGCACCTGATAAAAAAGAAACTCCCGCTGCAAAGCCTGTTAATATTTTGTTGTTTTTTAGGAGGAATGTTACTTCAGTCCTGTAAAGACAGTTCTAATCAATCTTCTGCTGAGAGCGAAACTTCAGCAACCCAGGAAAACACTTCAACCGAAACCGACAGCACTTCAAAGTCCATTCTGTTTTTTGGCGATAGCCTTACTGCGGGCTACGGTCTCGACAACCCCGATGATGCCTTCCCGGGTTTGATTCAGGATCGTATAGACAGTCTGGGTCTCGACTATACCGTAATCAATGCCGGATTGAGTGGCGAAACCACAGCCGGTGGAAAAAACCGTCTGGAATGGGTACTGGAGCCGGATGTGGATATTTTTGTATTGGAGCTGGGAGCTAACGATGGCTTACGCGGAGTGAATGTTGCTGAAACCCGTGAGAATTTGCAGTGGATGATCGATAAAGTCAAAACCGAAGCTCCCGATGCCACAATTGTCCTGGTTGGTATGCAATTACCGCCCAACCTGGGTCCCGAATACACCTCAAATTTTAAAGCCATTTTTCCTGAACTGGCCGAAAAAAACGATATGGCCCTCGTACCTTTTTTGCTTGAAGACGTAGGCGGAATCGCCAGCCTTAATCAAAATGACGGCATTCACCCCACAGCAGAAGGGCATAAAATTTTAGCAAATAACGTTTGGGAGGTTTTAGGCCCGATTTTAAAAGAATAAACTATGATTGAAAGTCCACGGTTCGGTAAAATAATGTTTGGTATTTGTATTGCCCTAATTTTAGGGACGCTCATTATGGGCTACAATGAAGGTTTTGATCTGACCACATTTTTAATACTGGCCTCTTTAATTTGTACTGCAACAAGCGCTTATCTCTATCTTAGAAAACTTTCAAAAGACTAGATCCCTTTCATTTCCCGCTTCCCGATGAGCACAAACCACCATCCTACAGATCTCGAGCAACTCTACGATTACCTCAACGATGAGGAAGACGCGCGTACCTGTAAAGCTATTGATGACGAGGCATGCCGGGAAACGCCTAAAAATTACTTCTTAATCCTGATCAGCAATATGCTGACTTCGCTGGGCGATACGCTTAGCAATCCCAAGACGGTATTGACCTGGGTGATGAGTTATGTAAATGCGCCGGTGATGCTCATCAGTTTTATTGTTCCTATTCGCGAAAGCGGCTCGATGTTACCACAACTCTTTATCGCGCATTACATCAGGAAACGCCCCGTGCGCAAATACGTTTGGGTATTGGGTTCGGTATTGCAATTTCTGGCCATCGCGGGTATTGGTTTTG
>CAYNMH010000177.1:0-4350 GCA_964398145.1 uncultured Flavimarina sp.
TCGTGCTCTGCCCCATGTGGATGTTCTTAAAATTGCGATTGGTATCATCAGGATGGGTTAAGAAATCTGCGATAAAATCACCCACTTTTGAAGTTGAAAAAGGTTTTTCAGGGTTGATGTCGCCTGTTGTTATGCCTAGTTCCAGAGATTTTTCAACTGCTTTTTCAATCGCGTCTGCTTCTTTATGCAGATCCAAATGACGCAACATCATCGCTGCCGAAAGAATAGAAGCTAGCGGATTGGCAATGTTTTTGCCTGTTGCCTGGGGGAAGGAGCCGTGAATAGGTTCAAACATACCTACCGTGCTACCCACCGAAGCAGAAGCCAGTAAACCAATAGAACCGCCTATCACCGATGCTTCGTCAGAAATGATATCACCAAACAGATTTTCGGTAAGGATCACGTCAAACTGACTGGGGTTTACGATCATTTGCATCGCTGCGTTATCAACAAACAGAAAGTCGAGTTCCACATCGTCGTATTCTTTGGCGATTTCGGTAACGGTTTTACGCCACAGCCGTGAAGTTTCCAAAACGTTAGCCTTATCAACCAGCGTTAGTTTTTTTCTTCGGTTTTGAGCTTCTTTAAAAGCTAAATGCGCGATTCGACTTATTTCTTCTACCGAATAGGAGCAGCCATCACTGGCTACCTGACCGTCTTCGCTGAGGTGCTTGTCCCCAAAGTAAATTCCGCCGGTTAATTCGCGATAAATCGAAATATCAGTCCCCTGAATGATTTCTTTTTTAAGCGGCGAACGCTCAATTAACCGATCAAAAGCCTTTACCGGTCTGATGTTGCAAAAAAGGCCGAGTGACTTTCTAAGCTTTAATAAACCTTGTTCCGGGCGTACTTTAGCAGACGGGTCGTTGTCGTATTTAGGATGCCCAATAGCGCCAAACAATACCGCATCACTGTTTTTACACAGCTCAATCGTCTCATCGGGTAGCGGATTTCCGGTCTGGTCAATCGCAATAGCTCCCACGGGAGCTTTGGTAAACTTAAACGTATGATCGTAAACGTCTGCAATGGCATCCAAAGCTTTAACCGCCTGGTCTGTGACCTCCGGGCCAATTCCATCACCTGCTAAAAGAGCTATATTAAATTTCATAATATTTATGTTATCAATCTCAGAAAATTTCCTGAGCGTGGTTTTATATTTTTCTTCTCGATACATTTGATTTCGGCTCAGGCCTCAATCAAACACTCGAAGTGACATTAGAAGCTGCGCTCGCGCTCAAAAGCTTCGATTTTATCTTTTTTACTGATTAAAAAGTCGATGTCGTCATATCCGTTAATCATACACACTTTTTTATACGGGTCAATCTCAAATTCCAGTTCGCCTGCGGGAGAGCTGAGGATTTGATTTTCCAGATCTACAGTGAGTTTGGTTTCCGGTTTTTCCTTGATGGTTTGAAGCAATTCCTTCAAATATTCAGGAGTTACCTGAATGGGAAGAATCCCGTTGTTTAGCGCATTTCCTTTAAAAATATCTGCAAAAAAGCTGCTGATCACCACCTTAAAACCATAGCCTGCGATAGCCCAGGCGGCGTGCTCCCGGCTTGACCCGCAACCAAAGTTATCTCCTGCGACGAGGATCGAACCGCTGTAGGTAGGATCATTCAAGACAAAATCGGGGTTTTTATTGCCTTCGTGATCGTATCTCCAGTCTCTAAAGACATTGTCTCCAAAGCCTTGCTTATCGGTAGACTTTAAGAAACGTGCGGGTATAATCTGATCGGTATCTATATTTTCAATAGGTAAGGGAACTGCGGTATCGGTAAGCTTTATGAACTTTTCCATTTTAATTCAATTGTTTGGTAATGTCTGTGATTTTTCCGGCAACGGCAGTGGCTGCTGCCATAAGCGGACTCGCTAAAATCGTACGGGCACCCTGTCCCTGTCTTCCTTCAAAATTTCGGTTTGAGGTAGAAACGCAATATTCGCCTTCCGGGATTTTATCGTCGTTCATCGCTAAACAGGCTGAGCAACCGGGCTGTCTGAGGGCAAAACCGGCTTCGGTAAACACCTTATCCAAACCTTCTTCTACCAATTGTTTGGCAACCTGCTGCGAGCCGGGAACCAGCCATGCGTTTACGTTAGCTGCTTTTTGTTTGCCTTTCACGTAGTTTGCCGCAATGCGGAAATCTTCAATACGCGAATTGGTACAACTGCCTATAAATACATAGTTGATGGGTTTATCGATCAGACTTTCGCCTTTTTTAAAATTCATATAAGCCAAAGCCTTTTCCAGATTGACATCATCCTTATCCGGAATTCTACCGGTTACTTTGATTCCCATTCCCGGATTGGTTCCGTAGGTAACCATAGGCTCGATGTCTGCCGCGTCAAAGGAGTATTCCTTGTCAAAAACCGCATCTGCATCGGTAGGAAGGGTCTTCCAATATTCCAGTTTTTGTTTCCATTCGGCAGCTTCAGGCGCAAACTCACGCCCTTTTACATAATCAAAAGTAGTCTGGTCGGGAGCGATCATTCCGCCGCGGGCACCCATTTCGATACTCATATTGCAAACGGTCATACGACCTTCCATAGACATTTCTTCAAAAATGTTTCCGGCGTACTCGCAGAAATATCCGGTACCGGCGTTGGTTCCTATTTGTGAGATCACATAAAGAATCACGTCTTTAGGCAGTACATTCGGTTTTAATTTTCCGTTTACATTCACCCGAAGACTTTTCGGCTTGGTTAATAACAAACACTGGCTTGCAAAAACCTGTGCCACCTGGCTGGTACCAATTCCAAAGGCAATCGTGCCAAAAGCCCCGTGGGTAGAGGTGTGGCTGTCACCGCAAACCATCGTCATTCCGGGCTGGGTAATCCCAAGCTCGGGCGCCATTACGTGAACAATTCCGTTGTATTTGTGTCCTAATCCGTAAAGCGTGATGCCGTGTTTTTCGCAGTTCTCGGTGAGTTGTTTCAACTGATTTCTGGAAAGCACATCGCGTACGGGCAAGTGCTGATCTACTGTTGGGGTGTTGTGGTCTGCAGTGGCCACAATCTGATCAGGTCTTGCGATGGGAATGCCGCGCTCTTCAAGCTCAGAAAAGGCCTGAGGGCTGGTCACCTCGTGAATAAGATGTTTATCTATGTACAATACCTGCGGGCCATTTGGCACCGTGTCAACCACGTGCGCGTCCCAAACTTTGTCAAATAAGGTTTTTCCTGCCATTTTAATGCTATTCGTTCTCTCGAACTTTTGATGTTTATGGGCACAGCCAGAGGGTTTAATACTCCGTCACCGATAACTATCGGGATGCCGCTAAATTGAAAATTTGTTTTTAATGGGGCCTCGTGGACGTGTCCCAAGGTAGTTTATGCTAAAAAATAAGGATTCTAAATGAAGAATCCTTATTTAAGTTATTAATTTGTAATGTGTTAAGCTTCAACCTGAGCCTGGACGTTTGCGACTTTCATAATCTCATGAATGTCCTCGTCGTGAATTTCTTTTTGTTTATCTGCAAAACTAAGAAAGACATCGTAAACCTCGTCTAACTGAAGTTTAGTTAATTCGTAGCCTACTTTTTTAGAGCGGTACGCCAAAGCAGCGCGGCCACTGCGGGCAGTAAGAACAATTGCGCTTTCGGTTACACCTACTTCCTCAGGATCCATAATTTCGTAGGTCTCGCGGTTTTTGATCACACCATCCTGGTGAATACCTGAACTGTGCGCAAAAGCATTTGAACCTACCACAGCTTTGTTTGGCTGAACCGGCATTCCCATCTTGTCGCTCACCATTTTACTGGTATCCCAAAGCAGTCGGGAATTAATATTGGTATCCAGACCTAAATCTGGGTGCTGACGCAGGATCATCACTACTTCTTCAAGAGCGGTGTTACCTGCACGCTCGCCAATACCGTTGATGGTACATTCAATCTGGCGGGCACCGTTGATCACCCCGGCGATGGAGTTTGCAGTAGCAAGCCCTAAATCGTTATGACAATGGCAGGAAAGAATCGCTTTCTCAATGCCTTTCACGTTCTCTTTCAGGTATTTCATTTTTGCTCCGTATTCTTCCGGAAGGCAATATCCTGTGGTATCCGGAATATTTAATACTGTAGCACCGGCTTTAATAGCAGCTTCGCAAACACGAGCCAAATATTCATTATCGGTGCGACCGGCGTCTTCTGCGTAAAATTCTACATCTTCCACAAAGGTTTTGGCGTATGCCACAGCATCATAAGCGCGCTGAATAATCTCCTCACGATTTGACTTAAATTTATACTTGATGTGGGAATCACTGGTACCAATACCCGTGTGAATACGTGGTTTCACCGCATATTTCAGGGCTTCTGCAGCTACTTCAATATCTTTCTTAACGGCGCGGGTAAGGCC
>CAYNMH010000178.1:0-4335 GCA_964398145.1 uncultured Flavimarina sp.
CGGGATTGGAATTAACCCCATTTTAAAAAGTCTGATTCTGAGCGTGCTGAAAATCGCTTAACATTTAGGTAACCATGAAGTAACTCCCAGCTTACGAAAGGATAACACTGCATTAACCCCTCTGCAAAACAATAGGAACATCTTTGCACCGACAAATAAAAAAACAAAATGAAACATATTTATCTGTTTTTACTGGCACTTGTTTTAACCACCACAGCGTTTGCTCAGGGTACAGGAAGTGTAGTAGGAGTATTGAGCGATAAAGAAATGAATAACGAGCCGTTGCCATTTGCAACTGTTCAATTAAAAGGTACAACTAAAGGAACCACCACAGATTTTGATGGTTTATATGAGATAGCTAATGTTGAGGCAGGTACTTATACTGTAGTATTTAGTTTCGTAGGTTATGAGACAGTAGAAATTCCTAATGTGGTTGTTGAAGCCGGAAAGGTTACCACAATCAATACCGCTCTTGGGGCAACCGCAGCAGCACTTGACGAAGTTGTGATTACTACCACGACTTCCAGAGAATCAGAAGTTGCCTTATTGCTCGAGCAGAAAAATGCAACAGCTATTAAACAAAGTATAGGAGCAGACGAACTTGCCCGAAAGGGCGTAAGTAATGCCGCGGCCGCTATTGCAAAAATTTCCGGAGTATCGCAGCAAAGCGGGGGCGGAGGCAATGTTTATGTACGTGGTCTTGGTGATCGTTATTTGAATACAACATTCAATGGACTTTCTTTACCGTCAAATGATGTTGAAAAGAAAAATATTGATTTAGACCTTTTTTCATCAGATATCATTCAGAATATTGACGTTAGCAAAGCCTATTCAACACGTTTTTATGGGGATTTTGCTGCTGGTAATGTGGATGTTATTGCAAAAGATTATAAAGGGAAAGGGTTTCTAGATATTCAGTTAGGATCAGGAATCAATACTCAGGCAATTGGCCAATCTAATTTTATTAGAAATGAAGGTATTGGCTACTTTGGTTTTTACAACAGGTACGATAATAATCCATTTGCAGTAGTACTTTCTCACGGAGTCGATCCTGTTGATGCAGGAACACCTATAAATGTTCAGGGCTCTATATCTGCGGGGAAATCCCTGGAAATTGGTAAAGAAGGTCGTTTAAGTGCCTTGGTTACGGCTTCATTTGATAATGGGTTCTTTTATCGCGAGGGTTCTGCTAGTGACTACAACACAGTTTACAAGCAGCGCTATGATGCTGTTGAGGAATATGAGTACACTACAAATACTACTGCAATGGCCAATCTCATATATAGAATAGGTTCAGATCATCGTTTGAATTTTACAAGCTTATTCTTAAATAGTTCGAATGACAAAATCGAAAACTACGGTATAGATGGAACTGGTCAGAATAGAGATGCAATACGAGATACGGATAGAGGTTTTTACGTTAAAAACTTGCTTTTTGAACAAGACATGATCTTCGTGAACCAACTTTCAGGATATCACAATTTTGAAGATAAATTCAAACTTACTTATGGTGTTGGGTATAATAAGGTTTTTGCTAATCAACCCGATAGAAAGCGATTTACATTAGAGCGGTATGACCTTGCTTTGGATAATGATCCAACTACTAATCCTACGTTTTATAATAACATCAGCTTTGACAATCAAAGATATTTTCAGGAAATCGAAGATGAGGAGCTTAATAGTTATTTAAATCTTGAGTATAAAGCTTCGGAAAAACTGAATTTGAATTTTGGTTACAACGGAAGAACAAAGGAGCGGTATTTTGAAAATATCCGCTACGGATATAGTTTTAAAAACAGATTGACTGAGGTTCCTGATGTGAATAACCTTGATGACATTATCAGTGTAGAAAATATTGGTCAGGTTTACGATACCTTCGTGATAAAGCCAATCGCACCGGAATTAGGGATTGATAATGATAACTTCCCTGGGCTTCCTGAAAACACATATACTGGTAACTTAGATATACATGCAGGATATGTAAATGCTGAAATACAGGCAGGTAAATTCTTATTGGTACCCGGTGTGCGAGTAGAATCATTTAATCAGCGTATCGTCTATGATGTTATAAATATTGACATCACAGACCCGGGCTTTAGAGAAAGTTATGAAAACTTTGTTTTACCAAGTTTAAATATTAAATACGCCTTAAATGAAGATATGAACCTGAGACTGTCAGGTTCCAAAACTGTATCCTATCCTGAGTTTAAAGAGGTTTCCCCATTCTTATATGAAGATGTTGTAACTCGTGTTGGAGGTAACCCAGATATAATCAACGATGTAGCCGTTTCTGATGTTTACAATTTAGACTTGAAATATGAATGGTTTATGGATAAAGGTCAGGTTTTTTCACTAGCGGCTTTCGCTAAAGAAATTAAAGATCCTATCAATAAAGTTATTGCAAATGATGCTACTGGAACTCGTAGATATTTTAGAACAGGTGATGCAGCTTATGTATATGGAGCAGAGCTTGAATTGAGAAAAACACTTATAAGTGACGCAGATGCCCAGCCTAATCTTGCTTTTGGATTAAATGCCACCTATTTGTACACCGAACAGGAATTGAAAAATACTTCGGGTATTTTCACGGCAACTTTAAGTGGGAAAGAGCGTATACAGGGTGCATCTCCACTATTACTAAATGCTGATGTTAGTTATACACCAACCCAGTTTAAAAACTATAAGCCCGTAGCTAATTTAGTCTTCTCTTATTTTGCAGATCGTATTGATGCCTTGGGTGCGGGTCAGGTGGAAAATATAATTGAGAAGTCAGTTGCATCGCTTGATTTTATTCTTCGCAACGAACTGGGCACAGATTGGGAACTTAATTTTTCGGCACGAAATATCCTTAATCCAGATATAAATTTTGTTATGGAGGATACTTCAGAAGACGGGGATGTAATAATATCCTCTTTTAAAGACGGTGTTAATTTAAATCTGGCTTTGAAATATAAATTTTAACAAAACGAATAAAAATTAATTAAACAAATGAATACGATGAGAACAAATTATTTTTTAACCGGCCTTACAGCAGCGGCTATGTTATTAGCTTCTTGTGAGGCAGATGATACTGCTGAAATTGTTATAAACAGTACAGATAATAGTGTCGTAAACAATTATGGAGGTGGTAACCCAACAAACCCAAATCCAGGAGAGGATATAGATCTTTCAGGATCTTTTACAACTAATCTTACTTTGGATGCTAATAATAACTATACTCTTACTGGTGCATTAGTAATGCAGGAAGGAACAACATTAACAATTCCTGCAGGTACGACAATTCGTGCTAATAGAGGTGCTGATGTTTATATAGCTATTGCTCGCGGTGCAAGAATAAATGCTAGAGGTACTTCTACAAATCCTATTGTGTTAACATCAAGCTCAAGTACTCCTGCGGCTGGCGATTGGGGTGGTTTGATAATTCTTGGTAATGCTCCAATAAACTCAACAACCGGAGGCCAAAGCGCTACCTCAGAAATAGGTAACCTCCCTTATGGAGGCACAAACGAATCTGATGATTCTGGGGTTATTCAATATGTACGTGTTATGTATTCAGGTGGTGCAGCTGATGGACAGTCTGAAAACAACGGATTTTCATTTTATGGTGTAGGTAATGGGACCATCGTAGATCACGTTCAAATGTATATCGGTGCTGATGATGGTTTAGAGTTTTTCGGAGGAACAGTAAATGTAAGTTTTATTTCTGTTATCGGTTCTGAAGATGATTCAATCGACTGGACAGAAGGTTATAGAGGAACTTTATCGGATGTATATGTTGAACAGCGTTTAAATTTTGTATCAGAATTTGATAAAGCGTTCGAATGTGACGGTTTCAATACTGATATAGGTAATAACTCAAACCCTGTCTATTTTGCAAGACCACGTATCAATAATGTTTCAATTGTAGGCCCAGGTTCCGGAGAAGGTACTGAAGCTATTCGTTTACGTGCGGGTACAGGAGGTATATTTAATAATATCAGAATTCAAGGTTACGATGAAGCTTTCGATCTTGATGGTGATGATGGTGATAGTCCTACAGGAGCACAAGTAACTAATGGAGATCTTAACGTAACGGGTGTTAATTTTGTAGATGTGACTACAAAACTTAAGAATGATACCGGTGTTTCTTTTGATGAGGGTGACTTTATTATATCTGAAAGCAATACACAGGGGACAAATTACGCTTCTTGGGGTGACGGTTGGACCATCAACTAATAACCTATTCTGAGTGAGCTACTCTAAAACCCCCAAACGCTTAGTTCGGGGGTTTTTTATTATTCCAGAATTAGCATTAAATAAAAAAAGCAGCCTGAATGGCTGCTTTCTCATTTTATA
>CAYNMH010000179.1:0-4285 GCA_964398145.1 uncultured Flavimarina sp.
CCTGACCTTGCCAAACCAATTCTTTTTTCTGAGCATCAATCAGGTCAATGTATAAGGTTCCTTCAGTAGTTCGGGAAACGGTATTGCCAAAGCCTCCGCCCCAAGGTCCCCACGGACCCCAGCCGCCCCAGCCCCAGGCACCCCAGCCCCAGCCGTAATTATTAAATACATCTACACGTTCTTGTGCAGTGGTAAAAATACTAACCAGCATGGAAGGGTTTTCAGACTTTACAAAGCCTTTCGCGAGCATTTGATCTTCAATTGCCCGGAGGATACGTTTTTTATCAAGATCAGATATTTCGGCCTTGTCAATTCCTGGTTTGAAGAATGCAAAGGTTTGATATTGATTAAAGTTGGCCGACTGGTCGTAGTCAGAAGATACGCGCACGCTGCTGCACGAGGCCATTACCGCAACAAGGGCCACTAGCAAAATGAGTTTAAAATTTTTCATAAGAATATTTTTTAAGATTTGACAGAACAGATATGTTTTAAGTATCAATAATTATACCACATAAGCCTATTCTTTATTTTTATCAAAACCATACGGACAATGACGGCAACCGCTTTTGCAGCAGTAGCCTCTTTTGAGATGGTATTTTTCAGTAAAACAACGGTAACCCTCAGGGGTCAGGTAATAATCTCCTTCTTCAATAGGAATTCTATTATTGAATAACGTCATTAGTTAAATTTACAAAAGAAACGGCATATTTTCTGTAACACTTTCACAAAACTAGAATAATGATTTGTATAACTGTTCCAAAACTTTTCAGGCGCTACTCCGGCTGCACCATTTGGCCTTTTGTTTTCCTACGTGAGGAAGTACTTAAGCAAAATACAGTATTTATGAATCACGAACGCATTCACCTGCGCCAGCAAGTGGAGTTGCTAATTATTCCGTTTTACTTATGGTATGTTTTAGAATATGTGTTTTATCGCCTAAAAGGATATTCACAGGAAAAAGCCTATCGCTCTATTTGTTTTGAGCGTGAGGCCTATCAATTTGAAAATGATCTGGAGTATTTAAGAAAGCGTCCTTTTGCAGCATTTTTAAAAAATGGATTGCATTCTGACTCTTTGGAATAGATAGGTAGCAGTTCTTTTCGGTTTTCAATCATAAACTTAACTTTGGGCCATGCAAATTTGGAGTAAGAATACATTTCCAGAGGTAGAAGTGAATCCTGTTGAAGCTTCTATTTTTGAGCTCCATCAGGTTGATGTCGCTCTAAAAAGAGAGGATGCGATTGATTCCGATGTTTCCGGAAATAAGTTTCGAAAACTCAAATACAACCTGCTTGAGGCAATGGAAGAAAGGCACGCCACAATTCTGACCTACGGAGGTGCGTTCTCCAATCATATTGCAGCCACAGCAAAAGCGGGAAAGCTTTTTGGTTTGAAAACAATTGGAGTGATACGAGGAGAAGAGTTGGGAACTAATTTAAACGAAACGCTTCAGCAAAATTCTACTTTGAGATTGGCTCACGACTGCGGAATGCAATTTGAATTTGTATCCCGAACCGAGTACCGCGAAAAAGACACGGATTCTTTTCGCGAAAGCTTGAAAAATAAGTACGGAAAATTTTATGAAATTCCCGAGGGTGGGACAAATGCCCTAGCTATTAAAGGTTGTGCAGAAATTCTGGATGAAACCACGGCAGCTTACGATTACATTGCCTGCGCTGTAGGAACTGGAGGTACCCTTGCCGGTATCATTGAGTCCAGTTTACCACATCAAAATGTTTTGGGTTTTCCCGCTTTAAAAGGGGATTTTTTGGAAGCCGAAATTAAAAAGTACACGCAAAAAACCAATTGGAAACTTATAACCGATTATCATTTTGGAGGTTACGCAAAAACTTCCGAAGCGCTTATAAATTTTATAAATGCATTTAAAGAAAATCAGGGTATTCAGCTAGACCCTGTTTATACCGGTAAAATGCTGTTTGGTTTGACAGATATGGTGAGCAATGGGTATTTCTCTAAAAATACCCGTATTTTAGCCGTCCATACCGGAGGTTTGCAGGGAATTCCGGGTATGAATGAGAGACTGCGAAAACAAGGACGTTCTACAATTAAAATCTAAGATGATCAAAAAAATACTTGCGCTTTTAATTATGACTTTGCTATTGGTGGGATGTGGCGGAAGTAAGCGAGCTTCCAAACGCAAAGTAATCGTCAGATCCTCAAAATCTACCGAAAGACCGGTGTCCAAAAAAGAGGCTGCTCCTGCAGAAGTCACTGAAGCAACCGAAAAAGCCTACGAATATGCTCCTTTCAATAAAGTGGAAGATTATATTGAGCACTTTGCACCTATAGCCAAAGAAGAAATGCGCCTTTATAAAATCCCCGCCAGTATCACCATGGCGCAGGCGGTTTTAGAAAGTGGTGCTGGTAATGGTAATTTGACTAAAAAAGCCAACAATCATTTTGGCATTAAATGCCACAACTGGACGGGCGCTGTCGTTTATCACGATGATGATGAAAAGGGCGAGTGTTTTAGAAAATACCGGGATCCTAAATATTCATTCCGCGATCATTCCTTGTTTTTAACCGGAAGAAGCCGTTATGCGGATTTGTTTGAACTCGATCCTGATGATTACAAAGGTTGGGCTAAAGGTTTACGAAAAGCGGGTTATGCGACAGATCCCAAATACCCTGAAAAGCTTATTGCGATCATCGAACGGTATGCTATGTATAATTATGATGCTGAAGTTTTAGGTACGGAAATCAAAGAGTTTAAACCGGAACCTTCAGATAAGGTAACCCTACATACGGTTAAAAAAGGAGAGACACTTTACAGTATTTCCCGAATGTACAACCTGACGGTTGACGAACTGAAAAAGAATAATGGCTTGCGTGACAACACGATAAGCATAGGGCAACAATTGAATGTTTCCCCACAGTATAATGGATTTTAATGATGATTTATAAAAGAAGCAGCGCACTTTTCGCAGAAGCACAACAGGTAATCCCCGGGGGAGTAAACTCTCCGGTACGGGCATTTAAAGCCGTGGGAGGCGATCCCATTTTTGTGAAAGAGGCAAAAGGCGCGTATTTATATGATGAAGACGGTAACCGGTTGATTGATTACATCAACTCCTGGGGGCCTATGATTTTAGGCCATGCCTATAAACCCGTGGTGGATGCGGTTGTAGAGAAAGCACAAAAAGGAACCTCCTTTGGGATGCCCACGCAAATTGAGACCGAAATTGCACAGCTTGCCGTAAAAATGGTGCCGGGTATTGATAAAATACGTTTTGTAAATAGCGGTACCGAAGCCTGTATGAGTGCCGTGCGCCTCGCACGTGGCTTTACCGGTCGCGATAAGATTATCAAGTTTGCCGGGTGTTACCATGGGCATTCCGATTCATTTTTGATTCAGGCGGGTAGTGGTGCGGTGACTTTTGGTACACCCAATAGTCCCGGCGTAACCGCAGGCACGGCAAAAGATACGTTGCTTGCACCTTATAATGACCTGGCGGAAGTTCAAAAGCTTTTTGAGGCAAATGAAAATGAAATAGCAGCAATTATTATTGAGCCCGTTGCCGGAAACATGGGTTGTATTCCTCCGTCTGAAGGATTTTTAGAAGGCCTGAGGGAGCTCTGTGATACGCATAAAACCCTGCTCATTTTTGATGAAGTAATGACCGGTTTTAGACTGGCCGCCGGGGGTGTACAGGAATTGATGGGGGTGCGAGCCGATATTGTAACCTTCGGAAAGGTTATAGGTGGCGGTTTGCCTGTGGGGGCCTTTGCTGCACGCAACGAAATTATGGATTACCTGGCGCCTGTTGGTCCCTTATATCAGGCGGGGACCTTAAGCGGAAATCCGCTGGCGATGGCGGCCGGTCTGGCGATGTTAAACGAATTAGACTCCGATCCTCAGATTTTTAAGCGTCTTGAAGAAAAAACCGAATACCTGCACAAGGGGGTGGCAAAAGTACTCACTGAAAGCGGCGTGGTGCATACGATTAACCGATTGGGTTCTATGATATCCGTGCATTTTGCTGAGAAACCTGTGACCGATTTTGCCACGGCAGCAAACGCGGCTACAGATACCTTTAAAAAATTCTTCCACGGGATGCTGGCGCAAGGAATTTATATTGCGCCCAGTGCCTACGAAACCTGGTTTATCACCGATGCTTTGACCTATGCAGATTTGGACGAAACCATCAATGCAGTGGCCAAGGTGGCTCCAGGTCTGAAGTAGTTGACAAGCTTTTTACAACTAAAAATCCCTTCGATATGTACTATCGAAGGGATTCTTTTTTAACTAAACTCAGCTTATTTG
>CAYNMH010000180.1:0-4243 GCA_964398145.1 uncultured Flavimarina sp.
GGATCCCGGTCACCTCTTGGCAATTCGGCATGGTATTCTCCCAAATAGAAAAAACCGAGACAGCGCTCGCCTTCAGCCAGCTGCAATTCTTCCTGCATAACCGTTATATATTCTGGAGAGCTCCAGTAACCGCCCAAATTTAATTCTGCAGTAGTGAGCCACATATTCTGAACAGCTATGGCTGTAGCGGCAATTTCTTCCCATTCGGGCAAACGCTCTTTAAGATCACGCTGCATACATATTGCAATAACAGCACCGCTGCTTAGCACCTTTTCTACACTTTTTTTCAATTTAAAGGCTGAATAATTCTTTTCGGTATTAAACCTCGTATAGGCAGCGGTTATTTTATCAGCTAAATCTGTTAATGACTCGCCTGTAAATACCTTAAAGCGCCATGGATTGGTCTTGCGATGACTGGGAGCCCAGTTAGCCGCCTCTAAAAGTTGCAGAATTTTCTCTTTAGTAACATTCTGGCCTGTAAATTGATTCGGAAATACCGAGCGTCGCTGTTTAATGCCTTCAGAAATTTTCAATTTTGACAAGTTTTAAGTGTTTAAAATCAAAATTAAGAAAAGCTTTAGGTATGCAACACATTATCATTGACAATCTCACAAATCAATGAAATACAGGAAAAACACCCAAAAAAAAACAGAAAATCTTTTCGTTTTAAATAACTGAAATCTATTACATTCGCTTTATTAAAGGCCCCTAAATCTAGAAATTGAATTTATTACAAACATTATGCAGGTCAACTTCAAACTACTGCTTCTTGCGCTGTTATGCTTCTGCCTTTCCCAAGCACAAGAAAAAGAATTAAGCAAAGCCGATAAGAAATTTGAAAGCTACGCATTTATAGATGCGCAAAAGATTTATCTACGATTAGCCGGAGAAGGCTATGAATCGCCTGAACTTTTTCAACGCCTGGGAGATTCGTATTACTTTAATGCGAAATATGAGGAAAGTGCTAAATGGTATGAAAAACTGGTAGATTTGTATCCCGATTCTGTTTCTCCTGAACACCTTTTTAGATACGCTCAAGCCTTAAAAGCCCTGCAGAATTATTCCAAATCTGATGAGGTTATGGAAGCATTCAGAGCTGCGAAAGGAGGCGACAGCCGCGCCGAGCTTTTTGAAGAAGAGCCCGATTATCTGGAAGACATAAGCTACTCAGACAGCGACTATGAAGTTGAAAACATTCGAAGAACCAACTCCAGATATTCAGACTTTGGACCTATGTTCTACGAAAACAAACTTGTTTTTGCCTCTGCACGAGATACCGGGAGCACCAAAAGATACATTCATAAATGGAACAATGAACCCTTTTTAGATTTTTATCAGGCTCCCATTGACCCAGAAACCGGAGAATTGGGTCTGGTAGAAAAATTTGCAGAAAAGTTAAACAGCCGTTATCACGAATCATCTCCTGCATTTACAAACGACGGGAAAACCATTTATTTTACACGAAATAATTATGCACAAGGTGTAAAGCGCACCGATAAAAACGGCACTATCCGCCTTAAAGTTTATAAGGCCGAAAAACGCGGTGACAGCTGGAGTGATCCTGTTGAACTCCCTTTTAACAGTGATGATTACTCTGTATCGCATCCTGCATTAAGCCCGGATAATAAGAAACTGTATTTTGCCTCAGATATGCCTGGCACTACAGGGATGTCTGATCTTTGGGTAGTGGACATTCTGGGCGAAAAGGAATACAGTGAACCTAAAAATTTAGGCCCTAAAATCAATACCGAAGGCAGAGAAAACTTCCCCTACATCAGTAAAAAAGGAAATTTATACTTTTCTTCTGATGGACGTCCAGGCCTGGGAGGTCTGGACATTTATGTCGCTGCAAGCCGTAAAAACGGAGAAATTGCTTATGTCATCAATTTGGGAAAACCGGTAAATAGCCCGCAGGATGATTTTGCCTTTATCGTTGACGAGTTTAAAAACGTGGGGTATTTTTCTACAAACCGGTACTACGGTATGGGAAGCGATGACATTTTCAGATTTACGCGAACAATTAAAGCTATTCCCGAATGTAGAACCACCATCGTAGGGACGATACGCGATGCACAAACCTTACTCCCCATACCTACAGCTACGGTAAGTGCACTAGATTTGGAAGGAAATGTTCTTCAAACCACGGAGGTAGATCAAAACGGTAAATACGAATTAAATCCGCTTTGCGATAAGGAACTCTTAATAAGAGCAGAAGAACCTGAATATTACTCAGCCGAAGAGTTGGTCACAACACCTCTTGAAGACAAAAGCAAAACGGTAGATCTTTACCTGGAACCGCGAATTACAAAAATTAACCAGGGAGATGACCTGGCTCAGCTTCTCAAACTCAACCCCATCTACTTTGATTTTGACCGCTTCAATATAAGACCAGATGCAGCTTTAGAGCTCGTAAAAGTACTGGCCGTGATGGAGTCTAATCCTTCCCTGGTGGTCGAAGTACGCGCACATACTGATAGCCGCGGGGGCGACGCATATAACCTAACACTCTCTGACAAACGGGCGAAAGCTACCGCAAACTATATCGTAAGTCGCGGGATAGACCCGTCGCGTATAACCGGACAGGGTTTTGGGGAAACACAACTCAAAAACGAATGCTCTAACGGGGTTGACTGTACCGAAGAACAACATCAGTTAAACCGAAGATCTGAATTTATAGTAATCAGTTTCTAAATAAAACAAAACCCTTCAGGTATACTCTTATTACCTGAAGGGTTTTTTATTTCGCTTTGCAAACTAGTTACCGCTTAGTTGTTTGATTTTGTGGTGTCCTGCGCTTTCTTTTTGCCAAACAGACCACCTAACACATCCTTAACCACCTTATTGGTTGTATTCTGAATTACCGAATCCCTTTTCGCCGTCGTAGGGTTTGTGGTTTTTGTAGTATCTGACGTCTTGCCCGAATTGCCTAAAATTCCACCCAAAACATCTTTGATTTTTGACTCTCCCTGCTGCCCTAGTTTATCCTTTTGAGTAGCTATAATTTGCTGAGTCAAGCTGGATACCGCCTGCTGGGTATTGATTCCCACTTGTGGATTGGCAAAGCTACCCGTGAGTTTTACGGGCAGGTTTACGCTGTAATTATCCAGATTTTGGTTGCTCAGTCCGGCTAAAGCACCTCCTAATTTAGATCCTAAATAGGTGCCGGGAACGTCCAGATTTAAGGTATAATTCATCGTATTTTCAAGACTGTGCGTCCCGCTCACGCCCACATTAATACCTTTAACCTTAAAGTCGAAAGGCTTAACGGTCACCAGCCCGTTCTCAAAGCTAAACTGGGTTTTTAGATTGCTTAAGTCCAAGCGATCCAGATTGATGAATTCCAGGTTAGTATCAAGCAATTGCAAAAGCTTCATTTTTTCGGGATCTACCTCAACAGTTAGCAATTGTGCCAGGGCATTACCGGCAAGACTTGTTAATACCGGAGTAAGATCGTTATTTAAATTTCCCTGCAGATTAATATTGGTATTCAATGCACCCTGTAAAGCTCTTGCAATTGGCGCTAATTGCTGAAACATTTCCAGTCCTTCAAAAGACTGACTGATATTTACATTGCTCAGGTTAAGATCCATGCCGAAAGTTGGCGTTGCAGCTTTAGTGCTTACATTTCCGGTAAGCGCAATTCTTCCACCAAAAAGATCAGACTGAATATTATTTAAGCGTGCCGTTTCATCTGCCACAGAGAGGTTCCCCTTCACATTAGATAAGGTGATGTTGTCGTAAATCACTTTTCCGGCTGTAAAATCGATTCCCGCGTCTAAAAAAGATGGAATCTTAATAGCTGTGTCATTACTGGATGCAGTTGAAGTTGTTGTAGCCTGCGTAGCAGTTGAATCCTGTACCACACTAAAATCGGCCAGGTCAATGGTGTTTGAACTTACGTTAAAACGTCCCTTCAGCTTCTGCTTGGATAATAAAAAGGGAATGAGATTTTCTAAGCTACCCGAAGCGTTTAAATCGGTTTTACCTGTTTTGGCCTCTAGATTTTTAAGGCTTATGGTTCCGGGATTAAATGCAACATTAGCCTGTGTTACATTAAGCTGATTGGGTAACTCGGGTGACACATATTTAAAATCTTTCAGGCTCGCAGTCCCGTCGCTTTTGATATTCTGATATTGTTCCTGATCTACGCTTTCCATATCAAAGGAAGTCGTCATATCTACAGTAAGAATCCCGTTAATATCCTGATCCAATTCAAGCGGGTAGGCTTTCTCCAGATTTGCAA
>CAYNMH010000181.1:0-4155 GCA_964398145.1 uncultured Flavimarina sp.
GCAGAACAGGATTTATATCACCTACCGGCTCATTTGCATCACCTGATGGTAAACAAAACTTTAATACCTATCAAATGATTACTTATAAAATGATTACTCATAGTTGGCATTATAAGATTTCTTATTTTGGGATTTTTATTGTGTTGTTCTTTCTTTCGAAACCAGTTATGGCTCAAGAAAGGCCCAATATTTTATGGATCACCTTTGAAGATACCTCACCACAATTTATAGGCTGTTATGGCAATACCGATGCAGAAACCCCGGTTATTGATAAAATGGCCGCAGAGGGAATACGATATACAAATGCCTTCTCAACAAATACGGTCTGCTCTCCCAGTCGTACCTCTATTATAACCGGTGTTCCCACCTATAAATTAGGAACGGGGAACCATCGTAGTAAATATGCTATACCAGACTTTATTAAAGGTTTTCCGGCATATTTGCGAGACTCAGGTTATTATACATCAAATAATTTTAAAACAGACTATAATGTTGCTAACGATAAAGCTTTTATAGATGAAGCCTGGGATGAAAGTTCCAATGAAGCTGGCTGGTGGAAACGTGGTAAGAATCAACCCTTTTTCTCTGTTTTTAATATAAATGATTCGCACCAGTCTCGCACGATGTCGATGTCTTACGAGTGGTATGAAAAAAATGTGCTGGCAGAGTTACCAAAAGGCACAGTAGAACAAAACGAATACTTAAAAGATGTAAATCAATTTTTAAAGCATAATATAGAAGCTGTTTCAACCAGTGATAATACTTTTTTACAACTACACAAAAACCACTGGATCGCTGAGGATGCTTTTGATATGCCTGCCATTTATCGGGACAGTCCCGAAATGCGTAAGCAGATGGCTCGCGTGTATAATTCCCTCAAACTTGCTGACATAAAAATAGGCAAATTGCTTAATCGCCTACAGCAGGAAGGGTTGATGGAAAATACCATCATCTTCATTTTTGCCGATCACGGTGAAGGCTTGCCTAGAATGAAGACTAATGGTATAGGCCTTGGCTATCGAGTCCCATTTGTTGTCTGGTTTCCAGAACGGTATAAAAATCTTGCTCCACAAGGAAAAACTGGAGTTGTTTCAGATGAACTGGTTAGCTTTGAAGACCTGGCACCTACAGTTTTAAATCTCGCAGGAGTAGAAGCCCCCGACTATTTGAAAGGTAGGATAATTGCAGGGGCAGATAAGGATGAAGCCCCTGAATATTTGTTTTTGGCTTCAGACAGGGCTGACAATGGAATAGATATGGTAAGATCAGTCACAGACGGTCACTATATGTATTCTCGTAATTTCATGCCGTTTCTTCCAGAGCTAAAATATATTCGTTACGTGGAAATTGGAGGTATCACTCAACAAATGCGTAAAGATTTGGCTCAAGGTAAACTAAATAATACACAGCAACAGCTGTTTGAACCCAGATCTGCCGAAGTATTATACGATCTTAAAAGCGATACCTGGGAAACAAATAATCTTGCCCAAAAACCAGAATATCAAATTCCTCTTAGAGAAATGCGCGTTGCTTTAAAGAAGAATATTCTTAGCTCAACAGATGTGCAGTTCATGCCTGAATATGAACTGGCAAAAATTTCGGAGTACAGCACGGCTTACGATGAAAAGCAGGATCAGGAATATTATCCGTTAGATTCCATTTTAGAGACCGCATTGCTTGTTGGTAAAAATGACCGAAAAAGTAATCTGAAAAAGCTCCAGCTTCTGGAAAGCCCTAACAAGTTTGTAAGATATTGGGCTGCAACGGGTTTATATAGTGAACGCAAGGTACTGGAGGCAAAAGATATCGAAATGCTAAAAGCCCGACTTCATGATTTGTATGCTCCTGTACGAGTTACACTGGCTGCGCTATTGTATGATATTCAGGGGACAAAGTCAGCAGAAGAGGTTTTGGAAAATGCTATAGACATAGCAGAGCCCGATTTAGCATTAATGGCTACAAACTTCTTGTTATATACAGAAAACAGGAAACCTTTTATAGAAAGTGTACAGAAGATTCATAAATCTAATGCACCCTATAAGGTCAAAGCAGCGGCGCTTGATTTTCTAGATCTTGAAGGTCTAATTAGTGATAGTGAGTAGTTACGGATTTGCTACAAGGAAAAGTAGATAGTAATCTATAAATATGTTTGGCTGAAATATTTAAACAGCAGATAAAGGAATTAAATTATGAGAATTAAAATATACAGTCTTCAAATTACATTACCACTGCTGATGGTTGTGATGTTGATTTCAGCTTGTACTCAAGAATCTCCAGAAAATCAGAGTGAACCGGCTACTGCATCTGGAAATGAAATCAGCCTTAAGGGAAACTGGCAAGTAAAACTTGATTCTTTAGACGAAGGCTCAGAACGAAAATGGTATGCGTCAGTTTTTAATGGGCAAAAGATTGAGTTACCCGGTACTCTTGATGATGCGGGTATTGGTATCGAAGATACACTCACCCCGGCATTAAATAATTATGTATTATCGGGCTTGACGCGTAAGCATTCTTACATAGGTAAAGCCTGGTATCAACGTGTAATTGAAGTTCCTGAGGGCTGGTCAGATAAGACGATAAGTTTAAAACTAGAGCGGGTTATTTGGCAATCTTCGGTTTATATAGACAGCACTCAAATAGGTAGTGCGCAAAGCCTGGTAGGAAGTCACAATTACGACCTGAGCAATGTACTTAAACCCGGGAGACATCTGCTTACCATTTTGATCGATAATTCCAATCTCCATCCCAATATTAATGTCAAAGGAAAAAAATATCCTTTAAAAGTAAATCAGGAGATGGCGCACGCTTACACCAATCATACCCAGATTAAATGGAATGGTATGCTTGGAGAACTAAAGATTTTTGCAAATTCTAAAGATAAGCCTTCAGATTTCCAACTTATTTCAAATTTTAATAAAAATGGATTTGATGTCGAGTTCAAGCAAAATGCCTCTAGCATCAAAGATGTGCATCTCTTAATTGAAGACTTAGAAGGAAATGAAATTTATGCTCAAAATATTGACCCTGAGATCACAGATAATCAAGCAGTTTTCTTTATTAAAAAACCTGAAAAATTAAAATTTTGGGATGAGTTTGAACGTAATCTGTATCGGGCGACACTTACCAGCGGTGGAGAGCAGATTAGTCAAACCTTTGGACATCGCCATCTGGCAGCTCAACAGGCAAATCTAACCCTAAATAATCATCGAATTTTTTTACGGGGAAACTTAGAATGTGTGATATTCCCTCTTACAGGTCATCCGCCAATGCAGGTTGAAGAATGGACTAAACTCTACGAGCAGGCAAAGAATTATGGTCTTAACCACATTCGTTTTCATTCCTGGTGCCCTCCAGAAGCCGCTTTTGTTGCAGCAGATCATGCTGGAATTTATCTGCAGGTCGAATTGCCACATTGGAGTCTAACCGTAGGGGAAGACGAGCAAACAACAGCCTTTTTAAAGAAGGAAGCTCAAAAAATACTTAACGATTATGGTCATCATCCATCGTTTCTATTTTTTTCGATGGGTAATGAGTTACAGGGTAACTTCGACCTTTTAAACGCCATGGTTGAGGAATTAAAGCAAAAAGATAGCAGACAGCTCTATGCTACAACTACATTCAGTTTTCAAAAACCAGCGGGCACCATTCCCCAACCTGAGGATGAAGTTTTTATTACGCAATGGACCGACAAAGGCTGGGTAAGAGGGCAGGGTGTATTTAATGATAAGTTTCCCAGTTTTGAGGAGGATTATTCAACAAATAGTGCGCATATAGAAGTACCATTAATTTCTCATGAAATAGGACAGTACTCCGTTTATCCAGATTTGAATGAAATTGAGAAATATACTGGTGTTTTAGAACCGCTTAATTTTATTGCTGTTCGCAATGATCTGGAGCAAAAAGGTATGCTTGACCAGGCAAAAGATTTTACTTTTGTCTCGGGTAAGCTGGCTACAATATTATATAAAGAAGAAATAGAGCGCGCTTTAAAAACTCCTGCTTTTGATGGTTTTCAATTGTTGCAATTACAGGATTTTCCCGGTCAGGGAACCGCTCTGGTTGGAATTTTAAATGCATTTTGGGAATCTAAGGGTGTCGTCTCCGGGAAGGAATTTCGGGAGTTTAACAGTCCGTTAGTTCCGCTCGCACGTTTTA
>CAYNMH010000182.1:0-4131 GCA_964398145.1 uncultured Flavimarina sp.
TAATTCCAAAACTGAGTACACGCATCAACTGCTGATGGGTTGCGATAAAAAAGCGTTGCGCATCCAGTTTGCGTTTAGAGACATTTTTTTGAAGTACACCTATCAGCCCCTGGGTTAGTTGAAGTTCGTGTTTAAAAATGGCTTCCGTATCGGCACCTTCATAAATAGATTCCTCAAGGCGTTGTAAACCTATGGGTTTCAAAACGCGCTGGGTGTCATCAGTAAGGCGCGGCAATGCCGGACCATTAGCCTGATGCCCAACTTCCGGATTGAGATAGGACGCGTAAGGTTCGGCTTTTTTAAAAGCCTCACGGGCTTTGACAAAGCAGATTTTAGCCAAAGAATCTGAAGATAAAATCCTGTTCAAACTATCGAGGTAAGCAGCGGTCTCGTTGATATGATCCAGATAATACTGATGCGCAGGTTGCCAGTTCACCGCAGTCTCATAGGTTTCGTTGGCGGGAGCTTGATCTTTACAGGAGATTAAAATCAGGCCGATAATAAGGCCTGTAAGTAATGATTTCATAATAAATATCCATAGAGTTTAAGGCAAAAACCTCCGAAACTACATTCCGGAGGTCTAAGACTGATTAGTTTATGTAATATTATCTGGGAAGTCCCTGAAGAATTACGATTTGGCCACCCTGTACGTCTTCATACGTGTTATTACCCGTTAAAACGTGCCCATCACGACCCGCAAAGGATTCATCAATCCAGTAATGCGGCTGTAGGTTTAGTATAAATGTACCGGGAACACCTACTTTATCTGAAATATCGATAAGTGCACCGTACTCACCCTGATCACCATCATCTACATATCCTGTAGGGGAAAGATCGTTACGCACTACAAATTCCAGAACCGGTCTTGAGTTATTTCCATTTAAATCAGATTGATAGATATAAGCTGTATGACCTCTGGAAAACGAATTCGGATCTTCTTGGAAGTATACAAAATTGTTGGTTACACAAATATTATCGGGACTTTGAAGGGAAGACAAATTCCCATCCATCTTATTAGTATTGGTATTTCCGCTGATGATTTGCGTTAGTTTGCCTTCCAATGGATTGTTCTCATCCAATTCTAATTTGTAAACGGTTCCCCAGTTATTGTAATTGCCACCGGGACCACGACCGGTTACCGCAAAAAACACGTTACGACCGTTGGCATCGGATCCTTTTTGATAATCCACATCTTCAACACGCATAAATGCTGAAGCCTGAACAGCAACACAGGCATCTTCCATTTCTCCAAGGGTTTTATTTTTACCATCAACGATTTCAACAAATTCTACATCGTAAGATTTCTGAAAGTCCAGATTGGTTTCGTTGTAAATTTTACCCGCTTCGACAGCTTTTTTCCCTCCGGCACCGTCAGTAATTTCTTTAAATCGAAGCACAAAGATTTTACCATTTTCCAAATCAGCATCTCCGTTTTCTGAAAGATACATAGTCACCTGCCCTTCAGAACCGCTGCTATCGTCATCACCACCTATGATTACGGTTTTACCCGCATAGGTACCTTGTGGAAGAGGCACTGCATTTTCCCAGGAAAATTCACCCAAAGCATCCAAACCAAAATCAGCTCCGGGAGTTGGAGTCATATACGGATCGATCCCTTTTACATCGTAATTAATACTTTCAGAAGCAGAAAGGTATAAATCCTGTGAACCTCCATGAATCGCAGCTTCCCACATCGTACCGCTACACTGGCGCGCATAGTCTCCCACACTTGAGTTCAACAACCATTCTCCGCTTATTGGTTTTAGATTTTTATCAAGCATGATACGCGATACGGCATAGGTATCTTCGGCATTAACCACATAGATGTAGCCATCGCTGTTAGGATCTTTAAGAAAACCGGCACCATCCTGAGCCCCTACTAGTTTAAAACCGTTGCTTAAGGTATCAGACGAACTGATAATCGAATATGCCTTTACATAATTAAATTGCGGCATCATCGCCACAAGTGGAGCCAAATTTGATTTGTCTGAAAACATCATAGGCTGTGGAGTAAAATCCTCTCCATCTTCCCCGTCAATTCCATCTTCCCCGTCCTCACCGTCAATACCATCAATGCCATCCATTCCATCTTCAACATCACAAGAGATGCTTACCGCACCTACTGCCATAAGTAGCATTACGTGAAATAAAAGTTTTTTTAGTGTACTCATTTTGAATATAATTTGATTTTTAAGTTTGAAACAAATCTATTCAGATGAGCCGTTTGGGGAGTTACCTTAGCGTATTCATTAAATCAATTCTAATTAACCTAAAGGTTAAAAAGTTTACCTCAACTTTACTATTTAGAACCATTCTCGTGTTCTATGTTAACTACAAGTGTTTTGTTCTCTGGAATACTTTTAAAAGCAAGAAGCCGCACTTCGGCGGCCTCTGCAAATTCAGCAATGTAAAAGCCGATCAAGACTCGCTTAAAATCTGCGCAGCGTGATCTTTGGTTTTTACTTTATCAATGACGCGGGCAACAGTTCCGTTTTCCACAATAAAGGTGGTACGGTGAATACCGTCATACTCTTTCCCCATAAACTTTTTAGGACCCCAGACGCCAAAGGCATTAATAACGGTTTTGTCTTCATCAGCCAGTAAAGGGAACGGAAATTCGTATTTCTCCTTAAAGTTACTCTGGCGCTTTTCAGAATCTGCGCTTACTCCCAAAATGGCGTAACCCTGATCCTGAAGCTCTTTATAGTTATCCCTCAAATTACAGGCTTCGGCAGTACAGCCGGGTGTTGAGGCTTTGGGGTAGAAGAACACCACCACCTTTTTATCGGCATAATCACTCCAGTTTACGGTGTTGCCATCCTGATCTGTTGTGCTAAATGCGGGAACCTTATCTCCTTCTTTAAGCATATTCATAGCTTTGTATTTAGATTATTATTGGTATTATTATCTCATTTTTAGGAAAGCAAAGATTTCTTTTACCTAAAGACTATAAATTTAAAGATTATGACCAAGGCCGAGAAGGTTAGCTTTGTTATAGATACGTTAAAGCGCCTGTATCCCCAGATTCCCATTCCATTAGACCATAAAGATCCCTACACCTTGCTTATCGCGGTTTTGATGAGTGCCCAAAGCACCGATGTCAAGGTAAACCAGATCACGCCTTTGCTGTTTGAAGTAGCAGATAATCCGTATGATATGGTCAAGCTTACGGTGGAAGAAATACGGGAAATCATCAAACCCGTGGGTTTATCGCCGATGAAGGCCAAAGGTATTCACGGACTCTCCCATATATTAATAGACAAGTACAACGGAAGGGTCCCGGAAAGTATTGAAGAACTCGAGCAATTGCCTGCCGTAGGTCATAAGACCGCCAGCGTGGTGGTGGCACAGGCTTTTAATATCCCGGCTTTTCCGGTAGATACGCACATACACCGCCTGATGTACCGCTGGGGACTGACCACCGGTAAAAACGTGTTACAAACCGAAAAAGATGCCAAGCGCCTCTTCCCCGAATATTTATGGAACGATCTGCATTTACAAATCATCTGGTACGGCCGTCAATACAGTCCCGCGCGCGGCTGGGATCTGGAAAAAGACATCATCACCGCAACTATTGGTCGCAAAAAAGTGATTGAGGAGTGGAATAAAGGGAGGAAGTAAAGCCGTTGGCTTTTATTTACTCCAAATATGGAATTCTGTAAGTCGGTTGTTCCAGTAACTGCTAAGTTTATAAAATTTGAAATTATTTCATAACGTTTGTTAGGGCGAGCGTCTCGCTCGTGTAGCATAATTCACTATTTAGAATGAGCAGAAAATCATTAACCTTCTCACAGTTTTGATCAACCAAGTGAACCCCCTAAATAAAAATGTTACCTATTAAATTTGAATTGAGGGGTCTAATTTTGTTCGTTGTCCTCTTTTTCTTCAGCATAGCAAGAAGCTCCCATTAAAAATTTTCGAAGCCTTGGAGAAAATTTAGGGAGCTTGTTGCGGTTTTGCCTGACAAGGCAAAAATGCCTAAGAAATGTGCCTTGCACAGAACACTATTAAGGACCTCAATTCTCATAGGCACATTCAATCTGTCTAAATTATTACATTAAAAAATTCAGATTAAAAAGTGTCTTTTCTTTTGGTTCGTTTTCTTTGGACAAGCAAATCGACGATAGGAGA
>CAYNMH010000183.1:0-4123 GCA_964398145.1 uncultured Flavimarina sp.
GAGGGAGAGAGTTTCACGAACTCCAAAAGCAATAAACAACAGTGAGCTAAAGAAATATATAGTATTTCAATTAATATTCTTGTTCCTTTTTTCCATCGATGAAAAAAGGAACCAAAAAAATCTAGGCTGACAAAGCTTTATCTAAATTTTTCATTCACTCGCTAAATTTTAGAAACTCGCTTGATTTTTTTCCTTAAGAATCAAAATACGTGCAGCTCAAACAGTCTAAAATTTTAACGCTCCCTCTTTTCAAATTTCACGATAAACCTTTGTAGGCCGATACTGACGTCTTAATTGGCTTAGTAGATGAGTACAAAATTTATGATTAATATAAACCCTAAGAATTAAACGAATCACCCTCCCTCGGTTCAGAATAGCCGCGGGAAGCTCCGAGATTCAGGAGCGGTAGCGACGCGGAGCTGACAAGGCGGTTTTCGCCCTCAAGGCGAAAAATTCCTAAGCGAGGGGCTCTTTTCTTTTGGTTCGTTTTCTTTGGACAAGCAAACCGAGGTACGAGGTTCACGAGCTCCAGAACCAATAAACAATAGCGAGCTAAAGAAAATGAACGAAGTATCCTAAGAAAACTAAAATAAGCAAATCGACGATAGAAGATAAACAGACTCCTAAACCCGCTGCGTTTACCTTGATAGTTCTAATCAACGATTGTGGAATTCTCTCATTTCACAATCAATCCTAAACTAAGCACAAAAAAGACAAAACATTTATATAAGTGGATTTTATTAAGGGTAGGATCAACCCAAAAAATAAAGTTTATATTCTCGCAAGGTTTATTCAAATTTGCCCAAAATCTGTTTAGAGGTTGAAAAAAGTAGTATTTATCGTATGGAGTCTGTTTGTAGTCACCGCACTACAGGCTCAGGCGGTACGTAAATACTCCAACGAATTTCTAAACATCGGTGTTGATGCTGCTTCTCTGGCAATGGGTAACGCCGTGGTGGCAAGCTCTAAAGACGTTAACAGCGGCTACTGGAATCCCGCCGGACTTGTGCATTTGGAAGACAACCAGCTCGCCCTGATGCACGCCAGTTATTTTGCCAATATTGCGTTGTATGACTATGCCGCTTTCGCGAAAAAACTGGATGACCGCAGCGCCTTGGGCATTTCGCTAATACGCTTTGGGGTAGATGATATTCTAAATACCACCCAACTGATTGACGCCAACGGAAACATAGACTACAACCGCATCAGTCTGTTTTCTACCGCCGATTACGCGCTTACCGCTTCGTATGCCCGTGAGTTACCCGTACAGGGATTGAATCTGGGGGCAAATGCTAAAGTCGTGCGGCGCATTATTGGGGATTTTGCTTCCAGTTGGGGTTTTGGTCTCGACTTTGGCTTGCAATACTCGAGCGGCGCTTGGGATTTTGGGCTTATGGCTCGTGATATCACCACCACCGTCAATACCTGGGCCATTGATGAAGAACAATTTGCGACCATTCGCGATGCGGTTGAAGGTCAAAATCAGGAATTACCTGAAACTCTGGAAGTCACCATCCCAAAGCTCCAGATGGGAATCGCGCGCAGCTGGTTAATTCGCTATGATTATTCGATCAAGGCGGAAGTAGATTTGCTGATGCGCTTTGCACAAACCAATGATATCATCTCCAGTCCCGGACTTAGCGCCTCCCCCGCAGCGGGTTTTGAAGTGGGGTATACGGGAATTGTGTTCCTACGTGCGGGAATCGGGAATTTTCAGGATATCACCCAGCTTGACGGAAGCAATCGTATTGGCTTTCAACCCAATATTGGGGTGGGGTTTCAGTATAAGGGTATTCACATTGATTACGCCCTTACCGATATCGGAGATCAGAGCGCGGCCGTGTATTCCAATATTTTTTCGTTGAAGCTCGATTGGGAGCTGTTTCGATAGCTTTTTAGTATTCAGTTTACAGTCCCAGTCAGCAGTATTTATAATTTTAATTCACTTCGACAAGCTCCCTGTGACAACAAATAACTTTTAACAATTAACTTTCAACTTTTGTTGCTCTGAGCATTTCCCGTTTTCCGGGAGGGCCGGGAAGGCGTTCTACGCCAAAGCCCACGCTTTGCATCGCACGGCGTACACTTCCTTTTGCGGCATAGGTTACCAGAACTCCGCCGGGATTCAGGGCATCAAACATCTTTTGAAAAATGGGTTCTTCCCAAAGTTCGGGTTGTACCCGCGCTCCAAACGCATCGAAGTAAATAAGATCATGCTGCCGGGTATCGGTTAGGGATTCAAAGGTCTGCTCACGCTTTTTTAAATGGAATTGTGAGGTAATTGCGTTCTCCTCTTCCCAGGGAGTATTATGCATTGCGTCAAAAGCTTCGCGATAGCTTTCCGCTTCAATCGTTTCTAAATAATTGAGTTGCTTTAATTCTTCAGTAGAAACCGGAAAAGCTTCCACACCTTCATACTTCAGGTTTACCGGGAGTTTTTCGGCGTGAATCAAGGTTAGGAGTGCGTTCAATCCCGTACCAAAGCCTATTTCTAAAATACGAAGTTCATCAGGCTGGCCTGCTTTCGCGAATGCGTGATCAAAACCCATTTTTAAAAATACATGCCGCGCCTCCTGCACCGCTCCGTGCATAGAATGATACTGCTCGTTCCAGTCGGTTATCTGTATAGTGGTTGACCCGTCTGCAGTCTTTACAATTCTGCGTTTCAAATCACTCAGCTATTTTCACGCCGCTGGCCGTAAAGCCCAGACTTTTCTTGGGCATGGTGATCGCAGCGATTTCGGTTTCGCTCTTGCCCGCGTCTTTAGCATAATGCTGTTGCTCCTCTACAGGAACTTCGCTTATAAAAGCCAGGCCGTGAACCACAACTCGCTTCCCGCCCAGATCTTTAGGTACAAAAAAACCGTAATCTTTAAACTTAACCATTACCGGATCTTCAGCTCCTACATCTACCTGCATCCAGCAACCTTTTGCCTGACACACTTCTTTAACTGGACCTTCAAAAGTTACTTTGACCGTATCTCCTGTTTTCAGGTTTTCGTAGATTTCGCCCAATTCGTATGTAGAAAGAATCGTCTCATTTTTAAAATCGGCACCAAAAACTGGTATTTCTGCAGCAGCCACGTCTTCCGTTTCCAGGGTCACAGGTTCCTCTGCAGTATTTTGCTTGCAGGAAAACAACACCAGAGCTACTATTAAAGCGGCATATAATTTTTTCATATTCATCATTTATTTTATTGATTTATTGCTTTCGCATCACAAAAACCCTTAAAAAGCAGAGCTAATACTGAGTAGAAGCATACGGCTTCTGGCAATTCTATTTCCAAATATAAGGCTTAAAACCGTTTAGCCGGTTCCTAAGTCGCTGTTAGCGCGTAAAATTAATCATTTCATGCGCTTACTTACTTTGAGAAAATGATAAATTTGTGCCTATAAATCGCATAATCATGACAGATACTTTAACTATTACCAAAGCACAAAAGTCAAAAATCGATAAAGTTGACTTTAGCAATCTGGCATTTGGTAGCATTTTTACAGACCACATGTTTGTATGTGAGTATAAAAATGGAAGCTGGCAAACCCCTGAAATTAAGCCTTACGGACCTTTGGAACTCGATCCTTCTGCGAAGGTATTCCATTACGGGCAGGCTGTCTTTGAGGGTATGAAAGCGTATAAGGACGAACACGGCGACCTGTTTATGTTTCGTCCGGAAGAAAACTTTAACCGCATCAACAAGTCGAGTGAGCGTCTTGCGATGCCGGCTTTTGACAAAGACTATTTTTTTGACGGCCTTAACACCCTGCTCAATCTCGACAAAGACTGGATTAAACCCGGGGAAGGCAACTCGTTGTACATTCGCCCATTTGTAATCGCGACCGAAAACGGCGTTCTGGCCTCGCCAGCTACCGAATATAAATTTGTCATCATTTGTGCTCCTGCTCAATCGTATTACAGTGGCAAAGTGCGCGTGTTATTTGCAGACCATTACAGCCGTTCTGCAGATGGTGGTGTGGGTTATGCCAAAGCTGCCGGAAACTATGCTGCGCAGTTTTACCCGACTGAACTTGCCAAGGAAAAAGGTTACAATCAGGTGGTATGGACAGACGCAAACACGCACGAATATCTGGAAGAAGCCGGTACGATGAATGTATTTTTCCGTGT
>CAYNMH010000184.1:0-4121 GCA_964398145.1 uncultured Flavimarina sp.
GCCGTAGAAAAAGCAAACGGAAAATTACTGGCGCCAAAAACCGCGACCGGCCCAATGGCGATTTGCATTTTGCGCAAATCAGGTTTGGGTGCGGGAGTACGCTCCGGGTTGCCGTGATCTATAGTCGCCTGAACCCAGTCTCCCTGCTCAAGCAAAGCTGCAAAAGAATTCAGTTGGCCAATGGTACGCCCCCGCTCGCCCATTGCACGCCCTTCGGGCAGGCCGGATTCGGCGGTGTAGACATCAATCACTTCCTGACCTAAAGCTTCGATTTCCTGTGCAATAGCTCTTAAAAATGCAGCGCGTTCTTTATCTGCTTTTTGTTTATATACTGCGAAAGCTTCCGTCGCTTTTTGAGCGGCTTCATCTACCTCAGCTTCTGTGGCTTCGGTAAAATCCCATCCGTTATCGCTGTTAAGCTTCGGGTTAACCGTTTTGTAGGTTTGTGTTCCTTTCTCCGAAAGGCTATTGCCAATGTAATTTTTTCCTGTAATCATATCATTTTTAATTGGCTGACTTCCAAAAAAACTTGAAAAATCAGCTTTTGATTTTCAGCTTTAACTGCCAAAAACCGTATTTATTTAGCGCGAAAGCACCTTTGTAAGGTGCCCGGCTTGTATTTGAAACCCTCAACGAGGGTAAATCGGTAAAAATGGATCTTCGGCATGGCCTCTGCTTTGTTAGTTAGTTTTAGCCGCACATGAGTACGTTTCTAGCTTCCGATCCATTTTCTCACCAATTTAGTTGACTCCGCCAAGTGGTAAAATACCTCAAGGCCTGACCCGAGGTTGTTTTACGCTTAGGCAGTTATACCTGCATTTAAGTTCTTGTATTCGGGTAATTCAGGGCGGGTTTCCAGACCTGCATTAATAATTTGTAATACCTCATCCCTGCGCGATCCGGCTAGTGGAAGACGCGGAGCCCGCACATATTCAGACCCGATATTGGTATGTACTTCTGCCAATTTAATATTTTGTACTAATTGCGCGTCAATATCCAATTCTAAAAGTGGTAAAAACCAACGGTAAATCTCTAATGCCTCTGCAATACGCCCAGCTTTTTGCAGTTCATAAATCGCCACAGTTTCAGCAGGAAAGGCACACACCAAACCGGCAACCCAGCCATCAGCCCCCATCAGCAAACTTTCCAAAGCGAGGGTATCAACCCCGGTCATAATTTTAAGTCGGTCGCCAAAACGGTTTTTAATACGCGTTACATTTGAAATATCCCGGGTTGATTCTTTCACCGCCTGAATATTGGGTTCTTCAAGCAATTCTTCAAACATATCGAGGGTTACTTCAATCTTATAATCAACGGGATTGTTATAAACCATAATAGGAAGCGAAGTGCTCTGTGCAACGGCCCTAAAAAAAGCTACAACTTCGCGGTCATTTGCTTTATAGCGCATAGGTGGCAACATCATAAGACCACTTGCCCCGTCCTCTTTTGCTTGTTTTGCTGCTGCGATGGCACCTTTTGTAGTTTGCTCAGCGATATTCATCATTACCGGCACCTTGCCGGCTACGATCTCTACCGTTTTACGCGTTAAGATACTTTTTTCAGCATCGGTAAGTGTACTTGCTTCGCCCAGTGTACCTCCCAGAACAATACCGTGAACGCCAGCCTCGAGCTGTGCTTTAATGTTTACTTCAAAAAGCTCCAGATCCAGTTGATCATCCTGAGTGAATTTGGTCGTTACTGCGGGCATTACGCCTTCCCAATTGACTTGCATAATTTTCATATTTAATAAGTGAAACAAAGCTAGCTGAGACCAGTAGTTTTTCTTTTGTAGTATTTAGCCAAATCTTTGCATATTTTAGCGTGAGAGCGTATTTATGCTTAAATTTTAGGTCAAATTCTACTTAGTGAAAGTTTTACCCTTTAAGATACCTAAGTCCGGCAAGCAGGCCCTGATCATACAGGAAGACCGGGAGGCTCTATTTTACGACAAACTTCACCAACATCCCGAAATTCAAATGAGTTACATCCTCTCGGGCAGCGGCACGCTTATTACGGGAAATACCGTGAGTCGGTTTGAGCCGGGACAGGTTCTGGTATTTGGCGGTAATCTTCCGCATGTTTTTAGAAGCGATACGCAGCCGCATACCCCCTCTCATATGCTAACGGTATTTTTTAATCGGGAAAGTTTTGGCTCAGCTTTTTTTGAGACTGAAGAATTACGCGGTTTTGAACCCTTTTTTAAACTCGCCCAGTCCGGTTTTCGGGTAAAAGACCGGGATTTTCGGTTTAGAAAACAGTTTAAATTACTTCAGGATTCGAATGCCAGGCGGTTTTTGCAGTTTATAAATCTGCTTTACGAAATCGCAGAAGCGCCACGGGAACTGCTTTCCAATTTTACTGAAAATTCACGCTATACCGATACGGAAGGTCAGCGGATGAGTAATGTATTTGATTTTTGTATGCGGAATTTTCAGGAGCGCATCAATCTGGAGGATATTGCCGAAGTAGCCGTGATGAGCCCTACTGCTTTTTGCCGTTTTTTTAAAGAACGTACCAATAAGACCTTCAGCGAATTTTTGACATCGCTGCGTATTGAGCACGCCTGCCAGTTGCTTCGCACACCTGAAAATTCAGACCCTATCGCAGAAATTGCCTATAGTTGCGGGTTTAACTCGGTGTCAAATTTTAACCGGTATTTTAAAAAACAAAAAGGGATGTCGCCGCGCAGTTATAAAAATCTTAGAAATTAATGTGTAACAAACGGTCTTAAATGAATACCGATACTTAAAATCAAAATTCAATGACGAAAAAAAATACCCATATCCTTGTTGCAGGTCTCTTATGTATTTCACTTGGCGCAGCAAGTATTTTTTTAGCACTCAATGACACCATTGCCGGGGCACTGATGGGAATGGGAATAGGCTTATTGCTCTTCAATCTTAACCGCATCGGCAAGCAAAAGCGCGCTTAAAAGCGTCACAAACTACTCAACAAACCCCCATCAATGGGAATTTGAGTACCCGTGATGTAGGCCGCCTGCTCTGAAGCCAGAAAGCCAACCAGAAACCCATATTCTTCCGGTTTACCAATACGGCGTACCGGTACACTGGCTTCGAGTTGTTTAAAAACTGCTGCTTCGGAAATTCCTTGATCCTTTGCTTTTTTGGCATTTAAGGAAGCGATTCGTTCGGTATCAAAATAGCCGGTAAGTATGCTGTTTACCGTGATTTGATCAGGGCCTATTTCGGTAGCCAGGCTTTTTGCCCAGGTTACTACAGCAGCCCTGATGGAATTTGACAGGACCAAATGTGCCAGAGGCTCTTTAACCGAAACCGAAGCCACATTAATCACACGCCCCCATTTCGCTTTGCGCATTGCTTTAAGCGCCAATTCGGTAGTGAGGACGACATTTTTGAACAACAAATCAAAAGCCTGCTGATAATCGCTTACTTCCTTTTCCAACGCGGTACCCGCAGCCGGACCCTGCGTGTTGTTTACCAAAATATCAACCGAATTGTTTTTAAAATAGTCGGTAATAATCGCTTTATAAGCCTCATAATCGGTAAAATCAACCTGAAGAATCTGGTGTTGCTGCTCATTAGGAATAGGCAACTCTGCTTTTACCGTTTCCAACTTTTCTAGCGAACGGGACATTAAAGTCACCGTCGCTCCACTTGCCGCAAGTTGCATCGCAATTGCTTTTCCAATCCCTGATGTACTTCCGCCTACCAGGGCTTTCTTTCCGCTTAAATTGATATTCATTGATTATTGGTATTACCATTATTATTATTAATATTTGAGACACATCCGGAAGAAACAAACAGTCTTTTGTCTTTCCGCTCTATTCTAATGTCTGATATCTCAAATCTAATGTCTAACATCTATCTATACTCCTCACGTGCAGGGCTAAACACGTCTAACAACTTACATGGCGTTAGGGCTTTACCGCTGTGTTTAAGGTGCGGAGCGATCACGACAATATCGCCGGGATGATACACCTGCGTGTTTCCCTCGAGGGTAAATTCGAATTCGCCTTCAATCACGTGCATAATTTGCTCGTTCATATGACTATGCTCGGGCACCTCAGCGCCTTCTTCCACTTCCCAAAAAGCCAGAGAGGTATTCTGGGTATGTACCAGTTTACCATGGTATCCCGGCAT
>CAYNMH010000185.1:0-4099 GCA_964398145.1 uncultured Flavimarina sp.
ATGCTGATACTTGGACCGTTACCATCATTGTCGGTGATCGTACCTGTACCCGTTGTACTAGAATTCCTTGTATTACTACTTTGAACAGTTCCAGTAATGGTAAAGTCTTCCGTTAATTCATAAATCTCATCTTCTTTGGAGTTTACCGTATAATTAGCCGTCAACTCACCTGCCTGGATTGTTATTATTTGATTTACCGCAGCGTCATAATCCAATCCCGCTGTAGCAGTACCATCAGAAGTACTAACACTAATAACGACATCTTCAAAATAAGCCTCGCTTAAAGTAAATACAAAGTTTAAAGGCTGCCCTTCAACAACTTCAACATTTTCTACACTTAAAACAGGATCCTGATTAATAGTTATAGTCACAGTAGCCTCACTCTCATCACCGTCTTTATCTACGATCTTATACTTAAAACTATCAGTTCCAAAATAATTCGCATTTGGTGTATAGGTAACCAGGTCATCTGATAAATCAGATGGTGTATTATTATCAAAGATTACAACCGTACCATTCGCAGGTTGTTGGGTAATTACCAATGGAGCTGCAGCATTAGGTCCATCACCCCCAAAGTCATCGTTAGCCAGAACATCAATATTGATGCTTCTGTTGATCTGCATACTAGCAACATCATCTACAGCTGTAGGAACAAAACATTGAGTTAAGTTCGCATCTACAACCGCCTGAGTATTATCTTGAGGCGAACCTGCAATAGTAGGAACCCCATTAGCATCAACAGCATCTGGTGTATTTGCCAGGTTAAAATCAGCAGTTAGATCATTCTTTAAGAAGTTTCCGGCTCCTTCAATCGCATCGTAACATCCATCATCATCTGAGTCTATGTCTTTAGAATCTACAATACCGTCACCATCAGTATCTCTATACGTTTCAGTAAGAACTCCGAAAATAAATCCATGAGGATCACGTCCTTTAAACTCCATTTCAAAACTCGCAGCATCTCTAGACACATAAAAGAACGTATACCCGTTACTTCCAGTGGAATAGGGTGGACTTGTAGAAACAGTATTACCTAGTTGATTTTTTTCAGGAGGATTCTGTCCATTAAAATCACTATACAAACCAGTTGCATAGACATCAACATTACCTATTACTCGCAGCGGAACACTTGAAATATCAACTCCAAACTCACCTCCCTGCGATTGATATTCAGATCCTCCCAGACCAGCAATACCGATAATATAAGTATATTCTTCAGTAGGATCATTGGATAAATCCTGTGCTGCTACACCATAATCAATTTTTATTTTACGCTCGTAAGCTCCTCGAGGAACCCCTCTGAGATCTAAATATTTAGTAGCAAACTCTACATCTCCCCCATTAATATTAATGGTACTATTAATAACCGGAGGCGGCTGGTAAATTCTCCACTGTTGCTCCTCTCTACTTGAGGTGGTAGGCTTAAAGCCCTCAATCATACTCAGGGTTACGCCCCCACCAGGCAAACTTTTACTCCCACTGGGTTGTAATGGAAAAACTCCAACTCCATTTCTATTTAAATCATCAACTGTTTGCTGACTTGGATTAGCCAGTACAGCCGTTGAAGCATTACCTTCATTTGCATCTAAAATACCATCATTATCATCATCATCATCACAATTATCTGGAACTCCATCATTATCAGTATCAAGTCCTGAACAATACTCTTCACATGAACGAGGATCCACAGTTACTACAACAGGCAAGTGATTACCCGAAGAACAACTATTACCCAAAGCCGTAGAACTCAATGTGGTTTTAGTATTTGAATTTAATACTCCGCGATAGGTTGCTGATGTTTGTATATTGAAAGAAGTTCCAGCAAAAGCACAATCATCAGTCACTTTCAAATTAAAAGCTATAGAAAATTTCTCATCTGTGTCTTCCACTAAATTGTTATCAACAGCAAACGTAACCGTACGCGTACTGTTATTGTAATTTGCAGTGACTCCAGAAGGCAAATTCACAGCCTCTACAAATTGAACACTAGCCGGCAATTCATAACGTATACGAAGATCTCGCATATCATCATTACCGTTATTCTTAACATCAAAAGAAACCCCAAATTCCTGATTAGTAAAAACGGTGGGAGCGTTACCCAACATTGTCGTAAGCAGCATCGGATCTAGCTCTGGCTCGTATACTTCAACAGCTAAGCCAAGCAGATAAAGACTATAGGTTTCCTGATTGGAAGTCAACCTAAATGTAGCACTGGTCTGGTTATTTCTTAAAATTGAATTGTTTGAATTATTTAATGTAAATACCCCGGCATCAAAACCCAAAGTATTTGTAGAAGCCGGATTTCTATTTGTGAAGTTTTGACCGTATTGCGTAATACGACTGTTGAAAAAATTATCTGCCTGTCTTAAATCTGTACTAATATTTAGGTAATCATTAGATGCATTACGTATTTGTAAACGATCTCCAGACAAATCACGATCCCCTTCCAAAGCTCCAATTACCACATCTGCATTTACAGCTCCATTAGGAACTGTTCTAAATCCATCAAACGAAATATCATAATTATTCTGACCAGAATTTCTGGTAACATTAGCAAAACCATCAAAAAGCGTAATGTTCCGTGCCGGCTTATCAAGATCTTCATAAACCACAACAAGCTGCCACCCCGCAGAAGCACCAATGATATCATTTCCCTGATGACCAATGATTGTCCCTGTTTTAGCTTCTACATTTGCCACCGTATAAGTACCAGCGTAATTAGATCCTAACGCCTGAACCTGCGTTGTAATATCTTTTACACAAGCATAAGGGTCGTTTTGGAAATGTTCATCACGACCTCTATACAAAACTTCATCTGCCGTATAAGTTGTATAGGAATTTTGACCAGGTAACTTTAGCTTTACCTGATTATAATTCCAGCTTGGCTGGTTATCTGAAGAATTTCGATCTCCCGGTTCTTTGTCTCCGGCAGTCCAGTACAAATAAACTTTTTTAATACTCACACAACTACCAGAACCAAAAGATGCAAGATTTGCACTACTGGAATTAAAAGTAGTTCCATCAGAGTCTATATCAACATACACGCTATTATCAAAATCATGATTACCGCCGTCACCGTTGTAGTTTCCGGTAGCATTACGCGACATCATGTTATTGGCAATACTTGTGAAATTACCGCGAAGACTTTCCGCATAACGCACATCAAAAGAATTTTTGACCTGTGCATTACCTGTAAAAACTCCACTAAAAACAAATAGCCCAATAAGGGAGAGAGTAATTTTTAATTTCATAGGTTGATTATTTGAAGTTGCCTGCGCCAGGGTTAAGTTGTTTTATCAAAAGAGATGCAAGACTATTTGAGGAAGAAGATTCAGATTTTGTCCTGATTTCAACACAACCCCAAAACACTTTATCCGTAATTGGCTTGGTAGTTCTTACGACAAAATTGACAGTTTGGTTTCCTGCAGCTTTGACACTGGTTAATGGATTTCCATCTGCGCTTAAAATCTCAAAAGTGATATTAGGCGATTGAACCGCATTTTCATCACAGGAAATCACCTCACCTTCTATGTAAAATGTTTTACCGGAAGAAGATTTATTTTCAATTTGAAGAAAATAATCAATGGTTTTGGCCGTTATAGGTTTGTCGCTGGCTTTATAGAAAGAAAGCTCAACAACTTGAGGGCTACTAATGCGCTGATATCCGTGCTCGTTTTGAGCCAGGGACACATTTTGAAACATAAAAAAGAAAACGACAAGAAGCGTCGTAGTGTAAAGGTTTTTCATTGGGGTATACATTTGAAATTGAGTTCTATTCAGTTTAAAATTATTAAACTTAGAATGCTTATTAACTGAATATTCCGATAAAATCTTAGAACGACAAGGGACTGTCAAAAGGAAAGCACCCATCATAATAAAAATTCCAAACACTCATTAAAGGCATTATTTTCAGCATTTAAGGGGTGTGAACGTATTAAGTTGGGTCACACAAATGTATATATCTGAATCGATATTACTAATTCAAGTATCCTATTTTAGATGTAATGCATAAATACACCCCACAAAACAACCAAAATCAATTTTATTTGTAAGAAACATATAAGTAAAATCTTACATTTATTTAAGTTTCAAGGGCTTA
>CAYNMH010000186.1:0-4084 GCA_964398145.1 uncultured Flavimarina sp.
AATAGCGGGGGCATGCCCCCGCTATTTTTAGTTACACACTTTATGAGATAGTGCTTTGAATTTTAATACATAGTAAAATTAATTTCAAATTAGTTAAAACTAATTAATTGTTTAGCTGACTATCGGAATCCACAGGATCAACTTAGACGATTATTCGCCTTTTAAACGTTTCTCAATTTTAATCGAGAAAATGCCAAACTAAGCCTTAATTACTCGTAGTTTACGCTTTCTTATCTCACTCCAATTCCCTAATCTCTACCTTCTAAAACATTCCCTATCCAAAAACGTGCATTCCTATTCCTTGCGCTTCCGGTATGGGTAAGCGCACAAAGCACAGCGTATAAGGTTACTTCTTATAACGAATAAGGAACCAATGCGCCCAACACGCATTATTTGGGTGAAGCCCACCTTCTACGGTAGGTTGGTAAAGAGTTGACAGGTATCAGGTAGTGCTTCTCAATCTTGGTTCTCGATATAATTTTTAAAAGCTCAGGCTTTTAAAAATTACTCGAACTGATAACATATTCATAATTTTAAATGTAAAGCTTGCTTTACATTTATTTTTATGTACTTTTGTCAAGTACACTTTACATTAATCAAAAATCAAACATTATGAATTCAAAAGTAATCGCTTCCCGAAACAAGTTAGCCAAATGGTCATTCGCCTGGGTGTTGACCACAGCTTTAGTCACTTTTGGCTCCCAATTTTTGTGGGAAGCCCGGTGGATTACCATTCTTGCAATACTTTTAAGCCTGGCAACCGGCATCGGAATGGTTTTGGCAAACCGGGATTTTGTAAACTCCGGTGACGAGCTGCAACGCAAAATACAACTCGAGTCTATGGGTTTAACCCTGGGGCTGTCTGTCGTTTGCGGCATTGCTTATTCGCAACTGGATACCACAAACCTGATTAAACAGGATGCGGAGATCGCCTTTCTTATTTTGTTTATGGGGATCACCTACATTTTATGCGTGTTTTTTAATGCCCGTAAGTACTCATGAATAATACCATTAAAGACTACCGCGCCCGCTTCAATATGACGCAGGAAGATTTAGCACAAAGCATAAACGTTTCCCGCCAGACCATTAATGCGATTGAAAAGGGTAAATTTGATCCCAGTCTGCCAACGGCTTTTCGCCTGGCGGCAATTTTTAAATGCAGCATTGAAGAGTTGTTTCTCTTTGAAGCTGAATAACCTGATTTGCTATGCAAAAAAGCCTCCTGCGTCTGCTTCCCGAGATTCTTTCAACAATGCTGGTAGTGGGCTTGGTTCTGTCTTATTTCTTTATTCCCGAGGCTAAAGACTTTTTTAATGAAGCCTGGACTGTTTTAACCAGTGATGACGAGCAACGAATTAAGAACTGGGTTTCCGGTTTTGGATGGGCAGGACCTTTGGTACTCATTGCAGCGATGATCGTACAAATGTTTTTGGTGGTAATTCCTTCCATTGTACTTATGGTAGTTTGCATATTGGCATACGGTCCTGTTTGGGGTAGTTTATTGGTGTTTGTAAGTATTTTTTCGGCTTCCTCAATCGGGTATTTGCTGGGCAGGATGCTGGGAGACGGTTTAATTACCAATCTGGTGGGCACAAAAACTGAAAAAAAGCTTGAGGATTTTATTGAGGATTTTGGGTTTTGGGCCATTGCAATCACCCGTTTAAATCCATTTTTGTCTAACGATGCCATCAGTTTTGTAGGCGGAATTTTAAAAATGAATTACCTGAAATTTATAGGTGCTACACTGGCAGGCATTGCGCCGCTAACTCTTTTTATCGCTGTTATGGGTGAAAGCACTGAAAGCTTAAAGAGTGGAATGCTCTGGGGTTCTGTCGTAAGTCTGGTGATTTTTGTGCTCTATGTGTGGTGGAGCAAGCAGAAGCGAAACAGCTAAATTACCAGAGTTTAAAAAATAAATAGATGCTTGCGATGAGTAGGTTGTAAAACAAAAATTCGGATAGATCAAAGCCTGTAAATAAACCGCGAAACCTTCCGGTAATAGCTTTGCCTTTTCCGGGAGCCTCGACGTAGAAGTGCTCAAAGGGCCAAAAACCGTCGAGATCCTGCTCGTTTTGCCCAACTCTGTTTTGAGCAGGGAGCTCTTTGGTTCTGTCGGTTAATACAAATAGTTCAAAATGTGTTTGAGCCCCCATAATATTGAGCTGGGGTGAAATCCCAAAGCTGTTCACTCCAAATGCAAAACAGTTTAAAAGCATAAACACTATTGCCAGTCGTATACATATGGAGTTCTTCATGTGGAGAGCTTAGAGAACAAATGTAGCAGTATCGCATAAGGGAGGTAAGGGGAATTTCCCCCAAAAGCTTAATTTTATCTTAATAACTACCCGTCTTTTAATCTGGTATGATAGGTAGTGATTGCGTTACTTTGCAACTTTTGAATCGAATGAGAAAGTTTTTTGCCTATCCGCTAAGCGTTATTTTTTATCTGGCTTTTGGTTTGACCATTTGCGTTTTTCATCCTGTACAGTGGGTGTGTTACAACTGGTTTGGCTATCAGGCTCATAAAAAGAGTGTAGATTATCTCAATTTTACCATTATGCGGTGCCTCAATCTGCTGGGCACCCGGTTTACCTTTACCAATCCATATCTCATCAAGCGCGATCAGCCCATCATCATCGTTGCCAATCATCAGGGACAGTGGGATATCCCGCCACTTATTTGGTATCTGCGCAGAATACACCCTAAATTTATCAGTAAAATTGAGCTGGGTAAAGGCATCCCCAGTATTTCTTACAACCTGCGCAAAGGCGGTTCTGCTTTAATAGATCGAAAAGATAAGCGACAGTCTATACTCGCCATTCGCGATCTCACCCGTACCCTTAATGCGACCAATAGGTCTGTAGTCATTTTTCCGGAAGGGACCCGCAGTAAAGATGGCGTTCCTAAAGAATTTGCAACCGGCGGCCTGATTACCCTTTTTAAAGCGATGCCCACTTCAATTGTATTGCCGGTGACCATAGAAAATTCATATAAACTGATGCGTTGGGGTGGTTTTCCTCAGGATATTGGCGTTCATGTAAAACATACAGTACATGAGCCTATTCCGGTTGCGGGAGCAGACCCCGAAGCTTTAGTTAAACAGGTGCAGAATTTGGTGCTGGCACCTTTTCCCCAGGTGCGTAAACACCAGGCAAAGTCTATAATCCCTCAGCCAAAACAATGACAGATACGGTATCATTACATCCCGAAGATTTAAAACTCATAGAGCGCACGCGGGACTTTGTGAAAGAAACCCTTACTCATGCCGAAGGCGGTCATGACTGGTTTCACGTGTTGCGGGTCTATAAAAACGCACTGCATATTGCTAAAGGCGAAAAGAAGGCAGATGTGCTTACCCTGGCACTGGCAGCGCTGCTGCACGATATTGCCGACTCCAAATTTCACGACGGCGATGAAGAGGTGGGGCCGCGAATGGCCGGGTCCTTCCTCAAGAAAAATCACGTAGATGAAAAACGCATAGAAACCATTGTCAAAATTATTGAAAACGTATCGTATCGCGGGGGACATCAAAAAAGCGATTATAACAGTCTTGAACTCCAGATAATTCAGGATGCAGACCGGCTTGATGCTATTGGTGCTATAGGCGTCGCGCGTACGTTCAATTACGGAGGATTTAAAAACCGCAAACTTTACGACCCCGCCATTAAGCCCAATCTGGAAATGAGTGCAGAGGCCTATAAAAAATCTGAAGCTCCCACGATTAACCATTTCTACGAAAAATTACTGCTTCTTAAAGATCAGATGCATACCCAGACCGCAAAAGAAATTGCAGAAGGCCGTCATGTGTTCATGGAGGATTTTTTAGCGCAATTTTATGCCGAATGGGAGGGTGTTAAGTAAGTTTGTCCTAACTTAGAAGTCTTCTGATTTTTTAATCAAAAAGGCAAATCTTCACCACTTTTTTTGTAAACTTTTTCTCTTTGAAATTTCAAAAAGTTTACAAAAGTTGACAACTTTTATCCGGATCAACCTTCAATAATTTTCAATGTAAATTGTGGCTTATCCCTTGCTTTTAGAGGTGGTGAGGTCGAAATGCACACTGCGATAATTTACAATAATTTAT
>CAYNMH010000187.1:0-4019 GCA_964398145.1 uncultured Flavimarina sp.
AACTGTCGTAACTAACCCCGTAATGTTTGATCACTTGCGGATTTGAAAGGCCTTTATAGATATTTTCAAGGTCTTCCTGCACAATCTGACGTAGAAATAGTCTTTTGGTTTTTAATATGGGGAAGGGAGGGTGAGACATTTAAAATTTTTGGCTTATGCAAAATTTAATAGTATTGTATACAGGTTCTTTATTTAATGTTCACGAATATATTTCTACCAATCTTATATTTATTTAGTTTACCTGCATTTACCATGTAATTCACGGTAGATGTTATCAACTCCGAATTCTTATAATTCAATAGTTTCTTTATCCTAGACTGCTGAATTTCTCCATTATTAGATAGTATTTTGTGAATTTTTGAAGATAATTCTACCATTTCATAAGCTTCCTTTACGTACTTCCTATTAAATTTTAACTCGTCAAAAAAGTAGACAATGTCCGCAATGTTTTTTATTTGGTCTTTTATTCCATTTATAGAGAAATACGCTAGTCCCTTATAAATAGCTGGAATTCCAGTTATATCAAAACTATTATAATGTTTATAATTATAACAGATAAGAGGTTCAATGAATCCAAGGCTCAATTGACAGTTTAGTAATAATTCACTAATGTTATTTTCTTTATCTGCTTTTTGGATTTTTTCTAGAGTTTCAAAGTAAAGATGATTTAGGTACTCAATTGTATTCCCCTTATAAACAGATCTTAATCTCCTTAAAATTTCAGGTGCATTTTTATCCTCGGCAGGATCATATATTGTTTCCTCCTTAAATATTCTAATTCTTTCGTTATGATCTTGATTACGTTTTGCTTCCTCTAAAGCATTTTTTCGTATTTCGTAAAGTTTCTTGCAATCTTTCATAGGTTTTCAAATTCGTTAAAAGGTATGCATATCAAAAATGGTTGAGATGTATCCTATTTTATAATCCCTTTACAAATTGGTGAAAATAAACCATAGAAGCCTTCCTTCCCGTTAATATACCTGTTCAGTTTATAAGTCTTTTCCGGAATTCCAGATTTTCTATAAATACGGAAGCAGGTAATTAAAAAGCAGTCCGGCGCCTATGGCCAGGCCAAAGCTGAGGAGGGTTCCTATCAATACATATTCGGTAAGCTGGCGGTTTTTACCTTCGGTAAGATCTCCAAAACGAAAAACCGACTTGGCCGTGATCAAAAAGCCTATTGCAGACCAGGCGTTGAGCAGGATAAAAGCGAAAACAAACAGGCGCTCAAGCATCCCGATGATTTTTCCGGCACCGGCCAGGGAGGTGTTTTTGACCTTGAGTTTTTCCTTTTTGGAAGGCTCGATGGCTTCCTGCCAGGGTTGTAAAATAAGCCGCATTAAAATACCGGCGACATAGGTTACAAAAAACAATAAGGTGAGCACCAGCAAAACTAGAGGCTGGTACAGCGCATCAAAGTCTATCGTATAAGGCGTGTAGTAATACAGCACCAGATTGAGCACCAGCAAATGCGCAACCTGATCTGCAATAAATAATGAGGTACTGTTCTTTTTTGTCGTGTATCTGATCTTGAGCAGGTCTATAGCGTAGTGGGTTATAGCTATAAAGGCGATGCCCAAAAAATAGCGGCTGTCAAACTGCAAAAGTACCAGCAAAGCCAGCAGATGTACCCCGATGTGCGCCAACAGATACGGCGAGCGAAAACCCTTTTTGCGCTTGTCTTTTACCCAGCGGGTAGGCTGCAGTACAAAGTCTCCCAGAATGTGAGCGAGCAGCAATTTTAGAGCGAGTGCGAGCATTTAGTGATTGTTTAAGGTTTGGCTGTAGTACTGAAGCATTTTGGTGAGTTCGTCATATCCCGCGCGGTGCAGGGTAGCGCTAATGGTGCTTTGTGATTTGCCCAGCATCTCGCTCAGTTCGGTTTGATTGAGCTGCGGGTGTAGCAGCTTTTGGTGAAACACCTGCGCGCTCACCGGCGTCCAGTTGTCCATCGTCAGGCAGGCCAATTCAAGAATGAGGTTGAATTGCGTGTCAAAATCAGTATTGTCACTTTGCAGGGCGAGGGTTTGTTTTTTGAGTCGGTCAAAACAGGTACCGCTGTTTACAAAAGCGCTTCCGTTAGCTTCGGTGATTTTAGCCCCGTCGTGAGTCTTGTCTCCCAGACCTATGGCGATGCGTACATCTATCCCGTCCAGACTTTTAACAGCACTTTTGATGAGCAAAGCGGAATACAGGGCTTCTGTAGGTTTTACCTCAAGCTGAAAGCTGTCGCCCCGGTAAATCTCCCAGTCTTTGGGTTCGTCACCCAGGCGGTTAAGCACGGCTTTCAATACCGGAAGCCAGTTTTGCTGCGTTCGCGAATTGATAATATCTGCGGTGAGTATAGCGGTCATAAGTCTTTCGTATCGTATTTAGAGACGATAATGGTAAATATCGTATTATAATGCGATAATTGCAATTTTTTCTAGTTCTCAGATTTCAGTCGCAGTTCGCAGTTTTCGATGTACTATTATTTAAATAACTAAATAACTAAATAACTCAATAATCAATTCAGAATTTAGATTTTCTAGAATAACCCATTAACGCTTAACAATTAACAAATAACAACCCCAAATTATCGTATCCAAAGGCAATAAATCGAATTATCGTATTCAGAAGCGATAAAAATCAATAACCCACGGCGGTATCGTCTCCGCGACGGTCTGCGCCGCCTTCCAAAGTCCCGTCAGGTAAGACGAGTACACCGTCAACCTTTCCTAGTATAACACTGTTTTCCTGACGAATCTGGTATCCTTTCGCCGCCAGGCTATCTAAAAGCGGTTTACCAAAGGCATCGGGTTCAAAAGTCACCACATCAGGCAACCACTGATGATGGAAACGGGGAGCATCTACCGCTTCCTGCATACCCATTTCAAAATCGGCTACATTCAGAATCGTTTGCAATACCGAAGTAATTATAGTCGAACCGCCCGGGGTACCTACCGTCATCCAAAGTTTACCGTCTTTCTCCACAATGGTGGGTGTCATCGAGCTCAGCATGCGTTTTTGAGGTTCGATTTTATTTGCGGCCGCGCCAATAAGGCCAAACATATTAGGAACTCCGGGTTTTACGCTAAAATCATCCATCTCGTTGTTCAGGAAAAAGCCGAGTTCGTCTGCATACAGCTTAGAACCGTAGGCGCCGTTGAGGGTAGTGGTGAGGGCAACCGCGTTACCATATTGGTCTACGATAGAGAAATGCGTGGTTTCCATAGACTCATAGCCGGGTATCAAACCATGTTCCACCTCAGAAGAAGGCGTTGCCTGCTCAAAGCTGAAATTCTCCATACGTTCTGTTGCATATTCGGCGCTGATGAGCGTTTCGATGGGAATATCGTTAAAGTCGGGGTCGCCCAGAAAAAAGCTGCGGTCGGCATAGGCGCGACGTTCGGCTTCGGTAATCACCTGAATGCTTTTGAGCGAATTGTGTCCCAATTTACTCAGTTCGTAGGGTTCAATCATTTTAAAGATCTGTGCCAGGCACACCCCACCACTTGAAGGTGGCGGCATTCCGATGATATTCAGGTTTTTATAGCTGGAAACGATGGGTTTCCGCCAAACCGCTTCGTAGTTTTTAAGGTCTTCGAGCGTGATGATTCCGCCATGTTTTTGCATAAAATTGACCAACTTCTGAGCGGTCTCGCCTTCGTAGAATTCGCTTTTGCCGTTTTGCGCAATGCGTTTTAGGGTAGCGGCCAATACAGGATTTTTAATGGTGTCACCCGCTTTGATTTTAAGACTGTCGCTTTCGCGAAAACCTACCGAATAGAGGGTTTCCATCCCATTAATACTGTCAAAAACCGCAGCGTAATTGCGATAGCGATTCCATTGATTTTCGGTTACTACATAGCCTTTTTCGGCCAGAGCAATAACCGGTTCGAGGATCTCAGCCATAGGCATAGAACCCAGTTTTTCGTGAATGGCAAACATCCCGGCAATGGTTCCCGGAACGCCCACAGCCAGCGCTCCTTCACGGCTCAAAGACGCGATGGCGTCGCCATTTTCATCCAGATACATAT
>CAYNMH010000188.1:0-3951 GCA_964398145.1 uncultured Flavimarina sp.
CAGATGCTTTTAAAATTAAGACTTTTAAACTTTCGAAGCCACTTCCATAAGCTGCTCGTGCATAGCTCCGGCAAGTAACATGACAAAATACCGCCAAGAAGTTCCCATTAGAAGTAGAGGTTTTTTTGTTGAATTGACATCAATTTTTTAATGGTAGTATTCCTCCGGTATGATATGATTTCTGCAGAATTCAGGAAGAGGTGTACTGCAAACCATTTAAAGCATTAGAATTCACGCTGTCCAAATTCACTCTCAATGAATTTAGATTTATTTTTTCCATCTTTAAAGATATAGGTCAGATTGAGAGTAACCATATCTACTTCATAGATATAGTTTGTTGTTGTAAAAAAATCATCGGGCCTAAAGGTTGTGATGCGTTGTTCATTGGTATTTAAAAGCCCTAGATCTATATTTTGCCATTGCAGGGTCGCTGTTAAGCTTTTGTTTAAAAACGCTTTGCTAAGGGTCAGGTTAGGCGAATAAAAACGTGAATCCTCACCCTGCGCGGTAATGCGGTCAGACAGGTAATTAAATGTAAACTGAACTGAAGCATTTTTCCAGAAGTTATAGGTAGAATTTAAATTAATCGAGAAGACGGTCGTATTTGTATTGAGCGGTCTTTCGTCAAAACTGCCATCTATCTTATACTTGTAGACGTTGGCACCTAAAAAATTTGACCAGTTTTCCCCTGAATTGAAGCTTGCACCTGCTTCCAGGCCCAAGGCCCTGCCATTGCCAACGTTAGAATAAATTCTATTTAAAATAGTATCGTTATAAACCGTATTTACACGGTTTACAAGATTTGAGGTATTTCTATAGTAGGCAGTGGCAAATACAGAGTTGCCTTTACCAAGTCTTTTATCCAAACCAATTTCTATTAGATCAATGAACTCGGGTCTCAGGGTAGGGTCTCCTTGTTCAAGGGTTTCCGAATGCTCACGCTCAGGAAAAGGGTTCATTTTAAAGGTCGTTGTGCGTTCAACGCGTTTACTGTATGAGACTTTTGCGGTAGTCGTTTCATCAAAAGCGTAGCTTAAGGTTGCAGACGGATATATTTTAACAAAATCGTAGGTGTAGGTAGTATCAATAGTGTTCGTTCTGTCTTGTAAATTAAGATCTCTGTCCATCAGCTCAAGACGTGCTCCTGCAGAATAACCCCACTTCTTCTTGGTACCGGTCAACTGACCGTAAACTGAATGTATGATACGTTTTAAGTCTACTTTGCTCGAAAATTCAGGTACCAATACAAATGGTGCGTTAAAGTCTGTTCTGCGTTCGTAAATAAAATCTCCGGTATGGTCAAGGCTTCGGAATTGATATCCCGTTTGAAGCTGCCCTATCGAAAAAGGTTTAAAAATATAATCGGCCTGAAAGCGTATACCGTTAAGGGGGTTATCGTTGGTGTTAAATTCATCCTGATATAAAATGGAGGTATCCGGAAATCCCAGGTTTTGGTTTACGGTAGGGCCTCCCAGCAATGTATACTCATACAGAAATGATGTTTTTAATTGGCTGTTATTATTAAAGGTATGCGCATAGTCAAAACTTCCCAGGATAAAGTCGCTTTTACGCTCCCGTACATTATGGTTAAAGTATTGAAAAGTATATAGCCGGTTATCACTATCTGCCGGTGTAACGGCGTTATTATCAAAGTAAACAATATCTGCGAGGCGCACCTTACTACGCTTGCCGGCATAGAAACCTGCGGAAAAAACATTTGAAGAGTCTGGCGTGTAGTCTAAAGTAAACCTGGCGTTGTAATTTTTTTCATCAAAACTGCGTTCCCCACTCGAAGGGAAGCGGGTCAAGGTATCATTAATCACGGTAAACACGTCACCCTCACGGCGCCCTCCCAGATCGTTGCGCTGATAACTTACACCTATGGAAATATTCCATTTCTCCTTTTGTACATTATAGGTCGCATCTGCACCATAACGCTGGTGGATATTTTCATTACCATAGCGCTCAATGGAAGGAAAACCACCCCTCAGATTAAGTTGCCCAAAACTGCCGTCAACGGCGCCTTTTTGAGTGATGATATTGATGATACCAGCCTTGCCTTCCGGATCGTATTTGGCAGATGGAGCAGTAATGAGTTCCACGCGTTCAATGGCATTTGCAGGCAATTGTGAAATTAAGGCGCCGGGATCGCTTTGGGTAGGTCGTCCATTTATTAAAACCACAAAACCTGTACTGCCCCGTACACTTAATTCACCCTGAGCATTAACACTTACCGAAGGCAGGTTTTTTAAAACATCAACGCCTGTTCCACCCTGCGCATTTTTGAAATTGTTAGTATTGAAAATCTGTTTATCAATTTTGTTGATCACTGCCGCGCGAGAAGAATTAATTACAACTTCATTGAGCTTATTTCCTAAAGTGAGCTGAACAGTACCCAGGTCTTTAATGGTTTTAGTATTTGAAATTTTTAGGTCCCGCAATGTTTTGGACTCATAGCCCATAAACGAGATTTCAAGATAGTAGGTGCCTCTTTTAAGGTTTTTAAAGCGGAACACGCCATTCAAATCGCTAACAACACCGGTAACCAGTTTTTGATCTTCTTGATTGTAGAGAGCTGCAGTAGCATACTCCAGAGGTATATTACTCTCATCAACAATTTTACCTGTGAGCTGAGCAAAGCAAAAACTTAAATTGAATGTAAAAAATACATTTAAAAAAAACGAAACAGAAAGGCGCATAATTTTATAAAATTGTGTGGGGAAATTAACCCTCTAGAAGAACTTATTTTGGTTTATTTGAAAAAGAAATGGTAACCTTTAGGTATTACCTTTTCTTATATTCTAAAGGGGTAAAACCGGTATGCCTTTTAAAGAATTTTGTGAAATTAGAGGAGTCTTTAAATTGTAAATCAAAAGCGATATCACTTACACTTTTCGTGGTATAAAGCAATTGGCGTTTAACTTCGTTAATAATGAATTCTGCAATAACATCTGAAGCTGATTTCTGAAAACACTTTTTACAAACAGCATTTAAATTCTGCGAACTTGTATGCAACTGCTCGGCATAATAGGTCACGCTGTTCTTTAAATTTTGAGATAATAATTCCAGAAATTTCTGTTCAATACCTGTATGGCTGGTAGAAATTTCATTTCCAGTATAGTCTATTAATTTTGCCAGGATCGCTTTCAGTCCGCTTTCAATAACTTCTCGGTTAGGCTGGGATTGTTTCATTTCTGCACATAATGCTCTAAAAAGTAGGGGGAGAACGCTGTCCTTTTTATCAACATCTATTTTTTTCAGATCTCTAAGCGCATTTAACTGCAAACGGATAACATTGTCCGATACATTCTCTAAAAATGATTCTTTAATAATGACTACATAACCCTCCGGAACCGAGTCAATACTCCAGTGGTGTACCTGTTCCTGGTGTATTAAAAAGGCAATAGGAGGCATTATTTGATAAGGTTTTGTATCCAGATGATGATAACCACTTCCTTTAAGGAAAAAGACCAGTTCCAGGTATTTATTGTGCCTATGAGGTTTTGTGTGGCGTTTAGAAATGTCAAAAGGTTCAATTTTTAAGAATTCATAAGAAGCAATTTTTTCCTTGACAGCAATATTTTGAGAAAATTTCATTGATATATTTTTAGAACTCTTACTAGGTGTTTCAATTATACAACGTGGGATTTCAGGCTTTAGCTTATATTCTGAATTTAAAGTTAGGTAGCATATTTTAAGCTTCAAAAGCCAGAAAATGCTTATAAGTTAACTTATCCAGATGATTTTTAGAGAGCAATGGACTTTTTGCTTATGAGTGACATTTTACCTGTTTGTCGATTTTTACAAACATATTTTTTTTCACACCTTTAACCTGAAAGAGAAGTTCCTCTTCTTTAAATAGAAAGCTCTGCGGAGTAATGTCCTTATTTTTTAAGAGTTCGTGTTTAAGAATAGCATTGGAGTAGACGCGGTATTTTTTAATCAATTCGG
>CAYNMH010000189.1:0-3895 GCA_964398145.1 uncultured Flavimarina sp.
AAAACCAAATGCGCAATCTGCACTAAAAAAAAGAAGCCACCTTCTCAGGTGGCTTCCGTTTTGTTGAAAAACGATTAATTGTCTACTTTTATTTTCGTTTCCCCATCGGCGTCTTCCTTAATTTTAACCTCCTTATCGTCAGTTTCCATTTTCAGCTTATAATCGCCGTCGTCATTTTTTTCTTTTATTTCAGCTCCATCTTCTTTCATTTCTTCAACCAATTTTTCCTTCTCGCTTTTCTCGCGACAAGCAGTCAGTGAAAAACTAAAACTTAAAACCAAAACTGTGATATAACTTAAACGTTTCATAATCCTTTTATTTATTATCGTCTCCGATGTTTTCAATTTCCTGATCAATTTCTTTATTGACTTCTTGGTCTACTTTTTTAGCAGTACGCTCCAGTATACCTTCACGATCTTCACTACTATCTACCTCTTTTACAATTACAGTTTCCTTTTCTTCAGTTTCCCTGCACGAAAAAGAGACACTGGCAGAAAGACTCATAATCAGGATTAAAATTGCTTTTTTCATAATAATTCGGTTTAGTTCAAGAATCAAAAGTACTGTCAAATTGCACTGATTTTATTTTTTAGATTATAAATGATTGCTAAAACATAGCTAATAATGCGTTAAACTGTAGCGATTTATATTTTTTAAAAACTGATGAAATTAAATTTGAATCAAAAATGAGCTTCTACAAATTGTATGATTTTTTGCGTAAGCTGCAAAAAAACAATTCAAAAGAATGGATGGATGAACACCGAAAGGAATACCACGATGTTCGTGATTTCTACATCGACTGGCTGAATAAAATGGATCTAAAACTGGCAGAAGCAGATCCCGACTACCATCACACCACCGGAAAACAAGCCATTAACCGAATCAATAACAATTTACTTTACCATCCTAACAAACCTATCTATAAAGATCATTTTGGCGCCGGTCTGGACCTGGCAGAAAACCACGGCGATTTCTACATTCATCTTGGTACTTCAGAAAGTTTTCTTGCAGGTGGTTTTTATAAACCAAACACTCAATTGCTTCAAAGTATACGGCAGGCCATAGACTATAATGGTGAAGAATTTGTGCAAATTCTGAACAAGCCCTCCTTCAAAGAAAAATTCGGAAATCTCATAGATGATGGCGACAGTCTTAAAACAGCTCCTAAAGGTTTTTCTCAAGATCATAGGCATATCGAGTTGCTGCGTATGAAGTCTTTTGCAGTACAATATGATCTTACGCAAAACATCGTAACAGGCGACAACTTTGAAGATCTAGTACTAAATGTGTATAAAGAAATGCTTCCCTTTCGTCAATATCTCAATCAGGCAGTAAGTGTTTGAGTTTTGAGGTAGTTTAAAATCTGTTGGGTGGCACCTGTTTGGCTTGAAATAAAATGCCCTGCAATCATACCGGTTTGTAGTCGAAACGATTCATCATCAATAAGACGATTTAATAAATCGGAAGCTTCCTGGTTTGTCGCAACGGTGTAGAGGCCTGCCAGTTTTCTTAAGTCCTGTGCTTCCGGAAATTTTGAAATATGTTTACCGGTAAGTATGGGGATGCCAAAAGTAGCCGGCTCTAAAATATTATGCAAACCGGTAGTCCCCGCCGCACCACCCACATAGGCCAGATCTGCGTAAGCGTAGATTTTGGTCAGCAAGCCTATATGATCTAAAATTAAAACATCGGCTTTTGCCAAATCTGCATTCTCCCGTTCTGAGTAGTTAATCACTTTTCGGGTAACCCGATTTTTGAAATCAGCTAGTTTTGCTAAATCTAATTTATGGGGAGCCACGACAATTTTGATTTTCGACTTATTAATAAAGTCGAGTAAAAGTGCTTCATCTTCAGGCCAGGTACTGCCACACACTAGCAACAGCTTATTTTCCTTAAAGACTTCCATAAATTCCAGGGCATTATCGTATTCCCGTTGCCGGGCCACACGATCAAAACGGGTATCCCCGCTTACTTCAGCATTGGTAAATCCAAGCTTTTTTAGAGTTTGAAGCGAACTCTCATTTTGAAGAAAAAAGTAATGGAAGGCTTCCAGAGAACGTGTCATCCAGCCCCCGTAAAATTTAAAAAAGGGCTGACTTTCCCTAAACACACCCGAAATTAAGAGTGTATGGCGCTTCTGCTTTTTCAGCTCGTTTAAATAATTAGGCCAAAACTCATACTTCACAAAAATCGCCACTTCCGGTTGCAACAGGCTCACAAACCTGCGTGCATGGGAAGCGGTATCTACTGGCAGATAAGTCACCACATCGGCCAGAGGTGTATTTTTACGAATGGTATAACCGGAAGGAGAAAAAAAAGTAAGCACAATTTTCGCTTCCGGAAATTCTTTCCGAATTCCTTCAAGCACCGGTACTGCCTGCTCATACTCCCCCAGTGAAGCGGCATGAACCCAGATAACCCGATCCCTGCTGTTCAAATTTTCTTTGAGTATTGGAAATACATGTTTCCGAACCCGATGAAATTCTTTAAGCTTTGAGCTAAAAAGTCCCAGTACCGGAAGCAGCCATTCAAACAGCTGTATTAAAAACGAATAAACCTGTCGCATAGAGGCGTAAAAGTAGCCATTTCCGTAAAAAAGACATTGGGGAAAGAAGGCAGATTTCGTATTTTCGCATCCCGAAGAATGCTGTACCAGGCGCAGATTTACAGCTCAAATTTACATCCCTTCGGCACTTGAATAAACAATGTCATACGGCATTTGAATCATGATCAATCCCGGCCAGCCTGATGAAAACTCGAACCTCACGAGCTGGCTAAATTTTATATAGATGAAAAAAATACAAATGGTTGACCTTAAAGGTCAGTATGAACCTATAAAAGAACAGGTAAACCGATCCATTCAGGAAGTAATAGATACCACCGCTTTTATAAACGGACCTGAAGTTCACAATTTTCAAAAAGAACTGGAAAACTATCTCGGTGTAAAGCACGTGATCCCCTGTGCTAATGGTACAGATGCCCTTCAGATTGCAATGATGGGTCTGGGTCTTAAACCCGGGGACGAGGTAATCACTGCCGATTTTACTTTTGCTGCCACGGTTGAAGTAATTGCTCTTTTACAACTAACCCCGGTCCTCGTAGATGTAAATCCATATGGCTTCAATATTGATGTGGAAGCCATAAAAAGAGCTATAACCCCAAAGACTAAAGCTATAGTACCTGTACATCTTTTTGGTCAGGTCGCAGATATGGATGCAATTATGGAAATTGCCCGGGAACACAACCTGTTTGTAATCGAAGACAATGCTCAGGGAATAGGAGCAAACTATACACGAAAAGATGGTAGTAAAGTTAAAACAGGAACTATTGGACATGTGGGCAGCACATCCTTTTTTCCATCTAAAAATCTGGGATGTTATGGTGACGGTGGCGCAATCTTCACAAACGATGATGTACTTGCACACACCTTAAGAGGAATAGTAAATCACGGGATGTACGAGCGCTATCACCATGATGTGGTAGGAGTAAACTCCAGACTTGATTCTATTCAGGCGGCGGTTTTACGTGCAAAACTGCCTCATCTGGACAACTATAACGCTCGGCGTAGAGAAGCTGCACGTAAATACACGGAAAGATTGAAAGATCATCCTAATATCACCACGCCACTTATCTGCGAGGTATGTGACTGCCATGTGTTTCATCAATATACCTTAAGACTTAAGGACGTAGATCGCGATGCTCTGGTCAAATACCTAAACAGTAAAGATATTCCCTGCGGAGTGTATTACCCCATCCCCCTGCACAAACAAAAGGCCTATACAGATGCTCGTTATAATGAAGAAGACTTTGTTGTAACCAATCAGTTGGTAAAGGAGGTCATATCGCTCCCCATGCACACAGAACTCGATGACGAGCAAATCGATTACATTTGTGA
>CAYNMH010000190.1:0-3857 GCA_964398145.1 uncultured Flavimarina sp.
TCAAGATCCTCGATTTTTCGAATGTTCTGATTGAAGGTAAATGCCTTTGCCGGTTCCCGCGGATCGAGACCCGGTTTTTCGAGTTCGTCAAGAATGTCTTTCAGCGTAAGTTCGCCCACTTCATCGGAAACATAATCCTCAAGACTCAATTCTTTAAGTAGCGTTTTATTACCTACTAATTCTGCAACGGAACGTTTTAGGTTTTTAGCCATTTGTTCTACTAAAGCATAACGCTCGGGATGAACGGCCGAATCGTCCAGCGGATTTTCAGTATTTTTAATACGTAAAAAACCTGCGGCCTGCTCAAAGGCTTTGGCTCCCAGTCGCGGCACATCAAGAATTTGATTTCGCGAAGCGAAAGCCCCGTTCTTATCCCGATAGCTTACAATATTCTCAGCGAGTTTAGGCCCAATACCTGATACATAACTCAGCAGCGGTATACTTGCCGTATTGAGATTAACGCCAACTGTATTTACACAACTTTCTACCACACGATCCAGTTCGTTTTTCAATTTGGTTTGATCCACATCGTGCTGGTATTGCCCCACGCCAATGGACTTTGCGTCTATTTTTACCAATTCGGCCAGCGGATCTGCGAGTCGGCGGCCGATGGATACCGCACCGCGCACTGTCACATCATAATTGGGAAACTCGTCGCGCGCGATTTTTGAAGCCGAATAAATACTGGCTCCCGCCTCGCTCACTACAAAAACTTCGAGATCGCGATTGAATTGCATGCGTTTGATGAACTGTTCGGTTTCCCGACTAGCGGTTCCGTTGCCAATAGCTATGGCTTCTATCTTATGTGCATCGACCAAAAAACTGATTTTGCGCATCGCGCCTTTAGTATCGTTTTTAGGTGGGTGCGGGTAGATGGTTTCGTTATGCTGAAGTCCGCCATTTTCATCCAGACACACCACTTTACAACCGGTTCTAAAACCGGGATCTATCGCCAGAATGCGTTTCTCGCCCAAAGGCGAGCCCAGCAACAGTTGTCTCAGGTTTTTAGCAAAAACGGAAATCGCCTCGGCATCTGCTTTTTCCTTAGCAAGACCTAAAGCCTCATTGCTCAGCGCCGGAAAAAGTAGGCGCTTATAGGCGTCAGCCGCAGCAATTTCAATTTGTTCGGCGCAGGCACCTTTAGGTTTAACAATTCGACCGCTTATGTTTTGTAACGCACGCTCGTTATCAATCTCCAGTTTTAAGCGAATAAAACCTTCATTAGCCGCACGTGTAAGCGCTAAAAACCGGTGTGAGGGTATGCGGGACAGAGCTTCATCCCAGTCAAAATAATCTTTGTATTTCAGCGCCTGCTCCTCGTCTTTTTTAGACTTGACTACCTTGGTAACAATCTGGGCATGGCGTTCTATTTGATTTCGTAAGTAATTGCGAGTATCTGTGCGCTCATTAATCCATTCTGAAATGATGTGGCGTGCACCCTCCAGTGCTTCCTCAACTGAATTTACAGCTTCACTTTGATAATTATGAGCGGTGCTCTCCAGATCACGGGCGTTCTGGGCCATAATGATCTTGGCAAGCGGTTCGAGTCCATTTTCGCGTGCGGTATCGGCTTTGGTTTTTCGTGTTTTTTTATACGGAAGGTATAAGTCTTCTAAAACCTTAGCATCGGTGGTGTTCTCGATTTGTTTCTGAAGTTCAGGCGTTAATACCTCCTGCTCTTCTAAAGCTTTTAAGATGGAAGCTTTCCGTTTTTCTAGGGTCTCAAACTGTTCTTTAAAGTTGACGATTTCACCCAACTGTACTTCATCCAGATTTCCCGTGCGCTCCTTACGATAGCGTGCAATGAAGGGAATGGTTGCGCCTTCTTCCAGCAGTTGAAGGGTGTTTTTAATACCGGCTTCGGGGAGGTTAGTGGAAGACTTTAGATAAGATAGGATGGTGAGCATTTTTTGAAATAAATATCAGTTAATTATTTCAAACCCTTTATTTGAAGCACTTTCAGATATTATCATATTTGTTAGGAATTGACGTATATCATTTCGTAACTCTTTAACAACACGCTTAAATTCGCCTTTTTTTAATCCCAACGTGTCATCCCAGTTTTCCCAAGTAACTAAATTATTGTTATAACTTATTTCAAACGCAGAATGCGCTAAATTACAATGAATAGGCTTATGCTTTAAGACAACTTCAACGAAATGATCATCATCTATACAGCTTTGAAATCTATTATAAATAGTATCTATTCCTTCTTCAAGAATTAATTCAAGACTTACAATTGATTTCTCTTCATATCTTTGAAAACCCTTATTTTCATCCGTGTTCCATAAAACGTCATCAGGACTAAATGTTTCCGGATTATTAAAGTTTCTATTGTGAGATAAATCAACTAAACTTACATTGTATGGATGAATTAATTTTTCAGGATCACATCTAAAAAAGAGAAATTCTCCATTGTGGAACTTTGGTAATATAATTAATTCGTCACTTTTAAGGTGAAGTGGTATGTAGTCTAATCCGCACAATTATTTACGACAAAAACTTTAAGAGTAATTTTTGAAAATCAGATTTAAAATCAAAAATTCCTTTTTGCATCTCATTAGAGTTTTTAAATGTTTTTCTAAAAGTCACAAAACCGTCTTCGTCAAACGTTAACTCAACTATAAACCTAGAGGTCTCTCTCCAAATTAACAAATCTGTTTCGTCGATAGTGGATGTTTGTATGGACTTAATTTTTAAAGGATCAATCGTGGTCAAAATGTAATCAAGTTCCTTTAAAAATTTAGACAAAACAATAATCTGGGATTCATTTAAATCATAAGAATTAATTAAGCTATTCTCCCAATCTTTAAGGGTATGAATACTTAGATCATTATATGTAGGGATGTTAAACTTATTATCAAGTTGGGAATAATTACTTCCATACAATTCAGATTGTCTCAAACGAAGATCTTCCGTAATAAAATTCAATTGATTTTCCATAACTAAATTTCTAAGTATTTTAGTAAAGTCCTTGCCGTAATTGAGTCAAAAAAAGCCTTATTCTTAATTTCTTGAAGGGGGAGTAGAATTTCTTTAATTGAAAATTGATTTTCTGATATCTTTTGTAAAGTAGAAACGGTAATATCAATCAAAATATTATTATTTGTTAATTTTGATGAAACTACATTTACTTCTGAATTTGGATCGTCTTTATAACTGAATCTAACACTATTTTGAAATCCCTTAATATTCCTGTCACTTGAGTATTTCGGATATAATTGTACCAAGCGAGAGGGTAAATCTTCATCATTTAATTCAATTAGATTAATATACCTTACCGAACAACTATTAGGTTTGAGATCATCTTTTGTAACATTGTCAAAGTCAAACCATAATTTAGTAAATGTATCTAAAATTTTATCAAATGGCTCATATTTATTTAAATAATGATAAGAGAATTGACCTTGACGTATTCTTAAAATCTCATTATCATTTTTTAAATCAAAGCCTACGGAATCTTCAGTAAAAGACACGCCCTTGTCACTTAAACTAAATGTTTTGTCAGCAGCTCTTTTTACTTCAGAGAACTTATTTCTAATTTCATTCAGTTGAGTAAAATTATCATAACAAGATTTGTCGACGATATTTTCATAAGATATTGAAAACACCGTTTCCCGTATAGGAGCATTTTTAAGCGGTGGATACTTCATAAGTATTTTAGTCCTTCAAAAATAGTATTTTAAGCTTAACATGCATTATAATTAAGACATTTTTAGACTAACTAATCACCCCACCGTTTTGTACGCCGGCAGAATCGGGATTCATAAATACCAGTTTACCCTGTGCGTCTTCGGTCATGAGGATCATTCCCTGACTTTCTACACCGCGCAAGGCACGTGGTGCAAGATTGACCA
>CAYNMH010000191.1:0-3838 GCA_964398145.1 uncultured Flavimarina sp.
TTAGGCAGGCATGTTTTCCGTCATAAAGCACTTCATCTGCAGCCAAAATAGCATCACGCCCGTCAACAAAACCGGGTTGACAGGGTTGAATTTTCATAGCTTCAATAATTAATTTCATGGCGATATTATTCCCTCCTTCACCGGTGAAAAAATTTGAATCAAACCCATAGAAATCAATTAAATCCCACGTAAGATCCCAAAGCATTGAAGTCCATACTGTACCTACTCCGTGGGGGCCTGGCAATAGCGCGGCGTTATTAGTATCACTATAAGTAAGAGAGTTTACAGTCATATCTCTCGTGTAGGGATAGGGTCTTAATCCTAGTCCGGCGTTAGAATTATCATCATTCAATACATAAGATGCAATGAGTTTGTTGTCATCCGCTCTATCGCCAGTTTTCATAGTGAGGAGTAAGGCAAAATAATCTGACCAGCCTTCTCCCATTTGTTCTGTAATACTTGAATTGATACAATCACCATTTGAGTCTCTTTCAGTACATACGCTCAAGCAGTCTGAATTATTAGGTCCTCCGGTTAATCTATTGGATAATCCGTGGGCGTATTCATGAAGAACAATTGTGTTATCTAGTGAACCATCTTTTTGGAATGGTCCGCGATTTTGAAGAAAACCAGAAATGACAGTTCCGCTTTGTAGAGTTGAAATAATGCGTTCACCATCTTGCTCCGAGATCATAACGGATGGGATAAATATTGTAGTATCGTTACCATTTATTGTTGCTAAGTTTCCTGAATCATTGACTATAATAACAGCCCTTGCTCCGGCATTTTGAGCTTTTTTGATTTTCACATCAAAATCACAGTTTCCGCGCCGCATTACCGCAATATTTCCTGAGATAGCTCCAGTATTAAGGAAAGTATCACATCCGTCGTGGGGATCGCTTGAATTAAAGGATGAGTTATTGTCAGTTACAAGAACTAAGTTTGCTCTTAAAGGATTTGTACTAAGAGTGTTCCCAATCGCAGCGGGTACTCCAATATAATTTCCTGCCAAATTATTTGGAGATTCAATCTCTAGTACATTTCCGGGGTCACCCGGTGCACTCCAAATGAACATTCTCATTATTGGCCTTGATCCATCGGGAGGAGTTGCGAAGGTAGCATTATTTAGGCCACTGCCATCCTGAGAAACCGCACGTACATAATCATTTCCTGCACCTAAACCTGTATAGTTTCTTGCCTGAAAATTGCCAGCCGCTTCATCAAAACCATTGAGATAAAGTATGTCATGAAAAACATTGTTGATATAGAACAGGTTAGTTGTAGAAGCTCTTAAATACCCCCTAGGATTTTGATTTAAATCAAAAGGATAGTCAAAACTTAACGATGGTCCACCATTTGGCGAATCACCTTCAGCACCTCCTGAGCCGTCGGTATCTTCATAAGCCCAAACGTTATTACCCCTTGTAATGGTAAATTCAGCACCCTCTGCTCCATTCGTGTCATGCCAGCCGAAAGGCGAAGCAACTTCATTTTGTGGATTTATTAACAATTGGCTTGGTCCATTATTTGGATCTGTAAGAGGCAGTGGAAATACACGATATTGTTCCCCGGCTATAGGTAAATCAAGAATATTCCGGGTTTTGTTAACTTCTTTTAAATGCTTATGTTTCTCTTCCTGATCGATCTTACAATTGACAACCCAGTCATTCAAAAATAAAATACTGCCATCGTAGGAGCTAATAAGAGCGCTCCACCAATGATTTCGATCCGGTTCCAGTATTTCCACTTTCCAAGCAGGTTCTAGGGTTTGTGATTTCAGAAAATAATATTTTTCAACTGAAATGTCTTCGGATAAACTGTTTTCGGAGAAGATGAATTCCTTTGAATTCTTATTTACTTTTAATTTTGAAGAAAATTGTACAGGTATTTTGAGTTTTTCTATGAGAATAGAAACGGCTACGGATGGAGATAGTCGAAATTCCCCTATTTTGAGAATTTTCTTCAGATCTACTTGTTTTTGATTGAACTTTATAACTTCTTCTTTCTCGAGTAAATAAACACTGTTCTGACCAAAAATTGGTATTCCATTATATATTTGGGAGCCGTAAACATGAATTCGGTCAGAACCTCTAGAACGAGATGTAGAAATTACTTCCCACTCAGTGTCTCTAATTTTATTTTTGCTAGAGATTTTAGAAAGATAATTATTGACAATAAGCTTATAATCTTTTTTTTGTGTGACTTGTGCTATTGATTTCTCAATAGGTATTACAATCAGGCTAAAAATAACTAAAAGAATGTATAGTTTTTTCATAAGCGAAAAATAAACATAATAGTAATAGGAAATATCTAATAAGATCTGTACGTGATGATTAACTTTAGATTATTTAACATCTAAACCTTTGATTTTTTTATAATTGCGTAGTGCCTTCCCGTCTGTCATAGTAGATACGTGCAAACAAATTTGGATCAGATTCTGATAAAGACTATTATCTGGGTTGAGTTCATTTACCAGTAATTTCTGAATGAGACGATTAAAATGGTTATCATTATCATCTAAAGCTCTGCAACCTGCTTCAAGCAGGGTTGACAGAATCTCATAGCCCGCTATCTCCTTTTCGATGACTTCCCGACTTTTATATATACGCTCTATGCTTAAATTGATAATATCGGTTATCTGTGCCTGATAGACACTTTTATCCAATAAAGAGTGCTGAAAAGTACCGCCAAGGATTTCGTTTTCATACTCCATAAAGGTTTCCACCGCTTCGTTAATTAGAGTGCTTATAGCAAGAGCACGTAAGTAGCTCACCCGGTCTGAGGTGTTAATCAGCGCATTGTATTTATTGCGGTCAATTGTTTTTCCCACCAATTTAACCATATATTCCAGAGCGTATTCTTCCGGTATTAATCCCAAATTGATGCCGTCTTCAAAATCAATAATAGTGTAGCAAATATCATCTGCCGCCTCTACCAGAAAGGCGAGGGGGTGGCGGTTCCAACTCAAATTCTCATTAGAATCACGCTTGAGAAGACCCAATTCATCGGCTACATCTTTAAAAAATGCTTTTTCAGACTGGAAGAATCCATATTTCTTATCGCTGATATCCGTGGTAGGTTTGTGAGGCAGGGATTCTTTTGGATATTTCATAAAAGCACCTAAAGTGGCGTAGGATAGGCGCAGTCCTCCGGGCGCTCCGGGTTTGCTTTGACTTAAAATTTTAAAGCCATTCGCATTACCTTCAAATTTAATAAGATCCTGATATTCTTTCGGAGTGAGGCTATCTTTATAACGCTTTCCGTAGCCATTTTTAAAGAAATCCCCAATGGCTTTTTCTCCGCTATGACCAAATGGAGGGTTGCCTATATCGTGAGCTAAAGCGGCAGCAGCGACAATAGCTCCAAAGTCATTAAACTTATAACCGTGTATCTGTGCGAGGTGCGGGTGCTTTTCCAAAATACGTTTACCTACCATTCTCCCCAAAGAACGTCCTACAACTGAAACTTCAAGACTGTGTGTTAATCGGGTATGTACAAAGTCGGTTTTTGAAAGCGGAATAACTTGGGTCTTGTCTTGCAAACTTCTAAAAGCCGAAGAAAAAATAATGCGATCGTAATCAACTTCAAAGCCCAGACGTATATCATCCTGCTCACTTCGTAAACGCTTTGAGGTGTCGCCAAACTTTTTTAGGGACAGAAGTTGCTCCCAGTTCATCATAATCTATGTTTTCGGCAAGTTACATTTTTTGCTACATAAACGGGATTAAATATGAGGAGTCGTAGGGTAGAGAAATGTTTAAGAATGAGATTTCCGGGTTCTAGCGGGATTGGAATTAACCCCATTTTAAAAAGTCTGATTCTGAGCGTGCTGAAAATC
>CAYNMH010000192.1:0-3827 GCA_964398145.1 uncultured Flavimarina sp.
CTTTCAAAATGATAAAATTTAAGATTAAAAAAGTCCGTTGATCTCGGCATCAATCTTATTAATAATATTTCCTAGATCTTCGGGATTATCTACAAAATTTACGTTGTCCACGTCGATAATGAGGAGATTTCCTTTGTTGTAATCGTGAATCCAGGCTTCATAGCGCTCATTAAGCCGACTCAGATAGTCAATAGAAATCGAATTTTCATACTCGCGGCCACGTTTGTGAATTTGGGCAACCAGATTGGGGATGCTGCTGCGCAGGTAAATCAGCAAATCAGGCCCTGCGACCACGCTTTCCATCAGTTCAAAAAGGGAACGGTAGTTATTAAAATCCCGGTTAGTAAGCAAACCCATCGCGTGGAGGTTAGGGGCAAAAATATAGGCGTCTTCATAAATCGTACGATCCTGAATCACGTCTTTGCCGCTGTCTTTGATTTCCAAAAGCTGTCTGAAACGGCTGTTTAGGAAATACACCTGCAGGTTAAAAGACCAGCGCTCCATCGCATTGTAAAAGTCGTCGAGATAGGGGTTATCTACCACATCTTCAAATTGTGGCTGCCAGTTATAATGCTTGGCAAGGAGTTTTGTAAGGGTTGTTTTTCCTGCGCCTATATTCCCGGCAATGGCTACGTGCATGAGTGATTATTTAGGTAGATTAAGGTTATAGTGGCTTATAGAAGCGGCTCGGTAAAGATAGAGGATTCCACCTTGGTAATAAAACTGAAAATCTTCTTCCGGAAGGATTTCTATGGAAGCAAATGTTTTTTGGGTTTTGGCTTTCGCGAAAAGCGTTCCGTTTTGAAAACCGAAAAGAATCTCGTCATAAAGCGCTATGTCATTGAAATCAGCTACGGATTGCTTGGAAATCAGGCTGCCGTATGCATTGTATTCGTAAAGCATATTTGAAGTAAGCACCCAGCAGGTATTGAAGTTACTCGCGAGATCGATGGCGTTTTCGGGTTGGGGAAGAAAATCGCTTAGAATCCGGTTGGTACGGTAATCAAAAAGCTCCAGGCGCTGCGCATTGGTATTGAAAATCCAAAGCTGCCCATCCCGTGCGGTATGGGCGTGGCTTACATTTCTAAAGTTTTCGAGTTCGTTAAAAGTGATGCGGGTAATTTCATTCATGGTATTGTCAAGAATGACAGCAGTCTGGGTTTCGGCATAAAAAACGGTGATCTTTAACGGATTTAAAATATCTACCGTGCTAATTTCTCCCAGTCGCAAATCGCTAAACTGAATGCTTTGGTCTTTCCCGACTTTAAAAAGCGCCCGTCCTTTGAGGTAATAGGTATTGTTGTAAGAATCAACACCTATAAATTGATCTGCCTTTAGCGGTGTAATAGAATCTAGCACATTAGCTGTAACAGCAGTAGTATCCTGAGCAAAGGATAAGCCGGGAAGCAAAAGCATTAAAAAGACCAGTAGCCGCATTCTGGAAAAATACAAAAAAGACGCTGAGCGTCCTCTAAAAAGTAACCCTGAAGATTAAACAGCTATTCAGCCGTTACTGTGCTGGTTCTAGCAGGTCAATTTATACCCATATCCGCGTACGTTGATGATTTGAATGCTTTCGTCCTGAGCCAGTTTTTTACGCAGTTTCGAGATAAACACATCCATACTGCGGGCGGCAAAAAAATCGTCTGAATTCCACAGTTTATTGAGGATGAGACTGCGGTCGAGCACCTGATTTTTATTTTTGATAAGGTGAAACAGCAAATGTGCTTCGCGATGGGTAAGCAAAACGAGTTCGTCATCCCGATACCGCAAGGTTTGTTTGGGAAAATTGAAAAGGTAGCCACCTATCTCGAGCAATTCGGTGTTTTTCTGAAGCTTTTTGCGGCTCACCAGATTGTGAATGCGCACGATAAGCTCTTCCATACTGAAGGGCTTTTTGAGGTAATCGTTTCCGCCGATACTGAAGCCTTCAACCACATCTGCGGTTTGCGATTTTGCCGTGAGAAAAATAATAGGAATGCTATCGTCCTGCAAACGGATTTCTTTAGCCAGGGTAAAACCGTCTTTTTTGGGCATCATCACATCGAGCACCAAGGCATCGTAGTCGTTTTGGGTTACCAATTTTAGCGCTTTTTCCCCGTCTTCGGCAAGGTCAACTTTAAAATCACGGGTTTCCAGACTTTCTTTTACGATCTGGCCCAGAGCGGCTTCATCTTCAGCAAGCAGGATGTAGGTTTTTTCAGCCATGGGGAAGTTCGATTTTAAAAGTGGTTTGTGGCGTAGTGGCAACGATTATGCTGCCGCCGTGTTTTTCAATGATTTTTTTGGTGTAGTAAAGCCCAATGCCAAAGCCTTTTACGTCGTGGGTATTGCCTTTGGGTACCCGGTAGAATTTTTCAAAAAGCTGTTTGGCTTCGGTTTTACCCAGCATATTGCCCGAATCTGCTACCTCGATCAAAACTCCCTGAGCGGTGGATTTTAAAGTTACCGAAATACGTTCGCCCCCATATTTTACAGCGTTGTCCAGTAAATTGTTGAGTGCGTTTTCCAGATGAAAAAGATCGGCGTGCAGAATGATGTCGTTTTCCGGGTGCTGAAAGGTGAAGCTTTTTTGGGGAGCGAGCGTTTGATGCCTGTTGATGAGGTTTTGTAAGAGTTCGTTGAGGCTGATGGCTTCGATGTTCAGCGAAAGATCATCGCCGTCAAGCGTCGCAGTTTCCAATAGTTTTTCAACCATCATCGAGAGTTTGTTCAACTGGTTTGCTGAAGTATTGACGTAGTTGCCGGTCTTCACCGGGTCGTTTGCGGTATTGAAATTTTTAATGCCTTCCAGAGCGACGCTAATGGTGGCGATGGGCGTTTTAAACTCGTGGGTAATGTTGCTGATGAGGTCGTTTTTAACTTCGGCGAGTTGCTTCTGGCGTTTGATGATGTTGAGTAAAAACAATAGGCAGGCTATAACTGAAGCTACCAAAACCGCTGAAAGTAAAATACCAAGCAGGTTACGTTGCCATACCGTACCAGATATATTGTCATAATAGAGTGTAAAACTGCTTTTATTAGGTAAATAGCCCGATTTCGCTTCCGCTTTAAGTGCCGTCGTGTCTGTTTTTTTCAAATTGTAAGATTGATCGGTGCCGTTTTTTTTAAGAAAGCGATATCCAAATTCAAGCTCGAGATTTTTTTGATCAAGCTGCTCTTTAATGTAATTGTTCATCTCCGGGATTTCAAGAGAATCGGTAGTTATGGAAATAATGATGCGGTTGGCCAAAGCAAATTTGCCTTTAAGACTGTCTGTATGGCGCGGGTTTAAAAAGGATTTTACCAAATTTTTCCGGTCTTCAGAGGTTATCTGCTGGCGTGAGGTAAGCGTATCTAGATGGAGCGCACGAGTACCTCTGAAAATTTTGATATCGTGTAAATCTTCGGGGTTAATACTGTCGAGTCCCGATAGGCCTTCAGTTGAAATATCAAGACGTTTGGTAATGGTGTCCAATCCCTTATTGTTAAAAATATCCCCATTGTAAGCTAGACCAACGGTATTTTTTTCGGCTAAATCAATAAAGTAATTATCAATAGCAAGATCAAGGCTGGTTTGCACCTCGTTAATGAGTTGTTGCTTGCCTGCGTTATAATTCTTGAAATTCCAGTACACCTGTATTGCCAAAGTCGCAACAATTACTGCGGCAATAAAATAAATCAGGTAGGTGTATTTCTTGTTCTGCATAGTTCAAAAATAGCCCGAATATTTTTTAGCGGTCTTTTCGGTTAACACACGTTAACACTGGTTAACGGTTTTCAAAAGATTTCCTGATCATCTTTGCTTCAGAAATCAATCAAAAATCAAACAGTTATGAATTTTAAAA
>CAYNMH010000193.1:0-3812 GCA_964398145.1 uncultured Flavimarina sp.
CTAAGCCAGTAAATTTTCCAGCTTATCCTTCCATTTTTTCCATTCTGGAAACTCACGCTGTTGTAAATCAAAAAAGGCCTGTGTATGATCCTGATGTACCAAATGACACAACTCGTGAATGATTACATATTCTATACTGGCTTTGGGTGCTTTAATTAACTCCGGGTTCAGTAAGATTCTTCCCTGAGGAGAACACGATCCCCAGCGATAGTTCATTTTTCGAATTTCTATTCTTGAGGGCTCTACCTTATATTTTTTAAACCGTTCTATTAATGGAGTTCCCAGTGTCTTAAACCAGATTCTTGATTTTTCTAAATACCACTGTTCCATTAGCTCTTGAGCCTTGTCTTTATTTTGAGTTCTTACTTCAAAACACCTTCCCGTATGTTTAACCTGTTCTTCATTACTACTGACCAACTTTAATTGGTATTGCCTACCCAAATACAAATGAGATTCCCCAGACAGGTATCTTCGCTTTGTATTTCTAGGCTCAAAGGCTAAAAAATGGTCTCGTTGTTTCAGTATCCAGCCAGCGCGTTTACGAACTTTTGCTTCTATTTTTTCAAGGCTACTACCTTCTGGTGCATTTACTTCTGTAGAGCGATCAGGATGTACAGAGATTCCCAAAGTCTTCCGGTTGCTATACTTCAAGGTATAGGTAATCTCTTCTGACCCGTATTTAAAAGAACGCTGCATTATTTATACCTCACTTTTGCTACTTCAACAATTCGTTCTGCGATTTTATCTATATCCTGAAAGCTTATCTTAAGTTGATAGGTATCTCGTATGTGATCAATTATATAATCTCCTATCAGGAAAATCATCTTTTTAGTGATGTCTATACTTTTGCTCCAGTCTACACGCTTAAGTTTTAAAATAATCTCATCAGCCTGCAAAGCAAGTTTCTCTGCTATTTGCATTACTACCTGCTCATCATTAGAATAAGCCTGAAATTCTTCAACTCCAATACCAAAAAAAGCTCTGGCAACTTCCTTTTCCTCTAAAGAAGCGGGTATACTGCTATCCGTTCGGGTTAGTACAGCTTCCATTATTGCCTTCATTCGTTTCAAATATTCGGTTTCATTAATACGCTGCTGCAGATAGTCATCAAGGGTTTCTTTTATCAATTGCGAAAAGCGCTTGTAAAAAGCCGGATCTTCATCCATTTTTTCGGTGATATGTTTTGAAGTTCTCGACAATATTTTATCTGCTTTAGCTGCTTTTCCTGTTGTTTTTTCCACCTCTTCTTCAAAAGCCTCCTTATCAAAAATGTTTACCAGTTCGGTAAGCTGCACAACATCTGATGTAGGTATGTGCGTATCAATTAATTTTTGAATTTGCCCCTCGTATTTTTTGTAATCAATCTTATCTGAATAACGCGCAGCAACTGCCGTACGCAGTTTCATAAAAAACGCCAGATCTTCTTTATATCTGGATATTTGTTTCTCTTCGGTTTCTTTATGAAAATCAATTGACGATAAAGCCAGTTTTAATATACGGGCATACTTCGCTAAGTGATCGTAAAACCGATCTCTTAAAGCTTCGTCCCGTAAATGCTGTTGATAAGCTTCTGCATCCTTTTTATTCACAATGCCTGAAAACAATTGCCACAATTCACCGTGAACCTGCGGTAATTGCTTAATCTCCTCCTTCATATTAGTCAACGTACCCTGCAACTGCTCTTCATCAAAGTCACCAAAAGTAGAATAGGTCTTCAAAGCAGAATCCAGTTCTTCCAATACGCCATAGTAGTCTATAATATACCCATAATCCTTATCAGGGCTTACCCTGTTCACGCGGGCTATAGCCTGTAAAAGCGTATGGCCTATAAGTTTTCGAGTTAAGTAGAGTACGATATTATTTGGCGCATCAAAACCCGTAAGCAATTTGTCAACCACAATTATGATTTCAGGCTCATCATCGTGTTTAAAACGGTTTACAATGTTCTTTTGATATTTTTTGGCGGTCCCGTGCTCATCCATCATTTTATGCCAAAAGGTCTTTACCAGATCGCTGGTTTTCCCGTAAGCCGAGTCTTCTCCTTCGCGTTCATCAGGAGGTGAAATAACCAGAGCCGAAGTCACTTTACCTATATCGTCAAGGTAATTCTTGTACTTAACGGCCGCTGCTTTTGACTGACATACCAATTGACCTTTAAACTGGGTTTGCTGAAAATTCTTCACATAATGGTTAGAAATATCCCAGGCAATGGCATAAATCTTTTGATCGGCACTATTGAGCTGATCTGCTCTTGAAAACTTCTTTTTTAAATCGGCCTTCTCTGCATCATTAAGTGGCTCAGATACCATATTGAAAAACGTATCAAGCGGCGCGGAGTTTACCTCCTGTATAGCGTGCCTCCCTTCATACAATAAAGGCACAACGGCTTTATCTTTTACCGCCTGATCTACAGTATAGGTATCTATGAGGGTTCCAAACTTAGAAAGTGTGCTTTTGTCCTTTTTAAACAAGGGAGTACCCGTAAATGCTATAAAACAAGCATTAGGCAATGTCTTTTGCATCTCAATATTAAAAGTACCGTGCTGGGTACGGTGCCCTTCATCTACCAACACAAAGATATTTTTACTGGTAAGCGGGGTTTTGATCTTGCGCACTGCGGTCTCAAACTTGTTTATGATGGTGGTGACCACCGCATCACTCTCGGTATAGAGCAATTCTACCAGTTTAGATCCCGTTCTGGCATTATCCACTTCAAGGCCGCACTTTCTGAATGTCCCGGTTATTTGGGCATCCAGATCGGTACGATCAGTTACCAGTATTATTTTAGGGTTTGTAATGCTAGATTCCATTGCAATAGCCTGAGCCAGCATTACCATAGTCAATGACTTACCACTACCCTGAGTATGCCATACTACGCCTCCGGTACGTTTCCCGTTATCCAGGGTAGTGATTTGTTTCATGGCTTTTTTAATAGCAAAGTACTGCTGGTACCTGGCTATTTTTTTAGCTCCGTTGTCAAACAGGATAAAATTGAAGATCAAATCAAGCAAACGATCTTTACGACACAGATTGTACAGGTATTCGTCCTGTACCGTAGTTTTTACGTCCGCTTGCTCCAGTGCATCTAAATAGGCCCGCACATAATAAAAACGCTCATCAAACATGCGCTGCTTAATTGCAGCAGGCAAAGGAGTATTTTTAAGTTTTGCCAATGTGCTGTAATAGTCCTTTTTCTTCTGTACATCTACAGCTCCATTGATTTTCACAAAACTTTCCTGCCATTGCGCCCAAAACTTCTCAGGAGTTCCTGAAGTAGCATAGCTGCCCTCATTGACGCTAAGTGCCATAACCAGTTGCGCCATTGCATATAGCGGACGTATACCATCTTCCTGCTGGTTGCGCAGGTTTTGGGAAATAGCCTGATTTAAGGGTTCTTTCATATCAGGCCTTTTGCATTCTATCACACAAAGAGGTATCCCATTTACAAATAAAACAATATCAGGCCGGTACTGGTCTTTCAGGCCGCTGCGCAAAACGCTGAACTCTTCAGTTACGTGAAAACTATTGTTTTCCGGATGTTTCCAATCTATATAGTGCAGGTCAAAACTCTTGCGGTCACCGTCAATAGACTGATCTAAGGAGACCCCCAGTGTAAGCAACTCATACAGTGTTTCACTGGTGGTCATAAAGCCGTTTACCAGTGGCACATCTTTTAAAGTTATAATGGCATTTTCAATATTGGTATCTGTAAAAGCTACTGCTTTTGTAGACGATACCCGTGCTTTATTGATACTGTGCAATTGCTTTCTTAAAATATCTTCTAAAAGAATGCCTGATGTTTTACCCCCGCG
>CAYNMH010000194.1:0-1406 GCA_964398145.1 uncultured Flavimarina sp.
TCATTTCAAATTTTACGATAAACCTTTGTAGGCCGATGCTGGCGTCTTAATTGGCGCTATGGGTAAATGCAAATTTTATAAATAATTAAATCCAAAGAGTTAAACGGATCTCCTTCTCTTGGTTCGTTTTCTTTGGACAAGCAAACCGAGGTACGAGGTTCACGAGCTCCAAAAACAATAAGCGACAGCAAGCTAAAGAAAATGAAGAGAACATGATATTTTAACCTATGCTTATCCTAAACACTAAATTTCCTTCGGTTTTTTAAAACAATAATTTGAATTTTACTATTTATAAATATCAATCCTTAATAGCGTACAAAAAGCGACTATGTATTTAAGTGCATTTTATAGGGCAGAACGAGTCTGAAAGCAACTTTAACATAGTTCTTTCCGCTTAGGTTTCCTAATTTAGTGTTAACACTATATATTTGTTTCAGTTGCATCCCAACATCTATGAAATTTCTTACAAAAAGCACCCCTTTATCCAAAAAATGGGACTTAAGGCAGCGAAGCTTTGCCATTTTGGCTCTTTATTTTACCGGTTCCGGTAAAAAATTCCTACAAAAATCGCTCTTGATGGTGTGTTTAGCCATGCTGGGATCCTGTATTCCCACTAAAAAGCTGAAATACCTCCAGGAAACTCAGGTTGCCCAGGATAGTCTGATTCAGATTAATCTGCAGCAACGCCCGTATCATGTGCAGATTAATGATGTGCTGAGCATTCGGGTAAAAGCGCTCGATCAGGAATTGGTTGCTTTATTTAATCCCGTATCTAGCGGGGAAGAGGGAGCCTCACTCGATGAAGGCTATTATTACGATGGTTTTGTGGTGGACCGCCATGGCAAGATACGTCTGCCCACGCTTGGAGAGGTTTCTGTTTTAGGGTACACCACCGAAGAAATACAAAAAATTATTGAAGAGAAATTACTGGAAGATTATTTTACCGAAGAGGCTAACATATTCGTAACCGTTAAACTGGCCGGGATTAAATATACCATTGCGGGGGAAGTAGGCGGCCCGGGGACGAAAGTAGAATTGGTAGAAGAACTTACACTGCTTCAGGCTATTGTAAACAGTGGGGATATTACCCAGTATGGAGATCGTACCGATGTTTTGGTCATCAGGCAATATCCGGGAGGGAAGAAGATTCATCATGTGGACCTGACCTCAATTGATGCATTCAATTCCCCGTATTACTATATACAGCCCAACGATTTGATTTTGGTAAACCCACTTCCGCAGAAATCTTTAGGAGTAGGTACTACAGGCTTTCAAACGCTTACCACTTTAACCTCTGTAATTACACTGGCAATTACCACCGTTCTTTTATTCACCAGACTATAGATGGAAGATGAATTTGAAATAAAAGACCTGCAAAACTTCTTTGATTTTAGAGGTTTTCTGTT
>CAYNMH010000194.1:1506-3789 GCA_964398145.1 uncultured Flavimarina sp.
AATGAAGATGTGGTGGAAAAATTGCAGTTCTATGTAGATTATCTGCAGCAAGGGGAATACCATTTGGAAGATATTTACGGCTCGACCCCATTCAAAATAGATGTCAATACGGCGCGTCCTCAGTTGCTGGGTAAAATGGTTAAAGTCGTTTTTGATACCGATACGACCTATACCTTAACTATTGATTTCAATGGAGGTACGGGCGCAGCCCAGAATTACGATACTAAAGAAACGTTCAACCTGCCCCTTCCTGCCGCTTCGGTAAATGATACGTATACCTTAGGCGATCCGGTAGATCTGCCTTATTTCAATTTTAAGCTAAATCCTTCCGGAATACCGGCTCAGTTGGGTAAAGAATATCTGATTCGATTTAATGGATTTGATGGAACCGTGGGCCGCTATCGCGGTATTGGGATCGACCAGACTCCTTCCGGATCCAGTATATTGACCTTAAGTCTTACCGGAAGCAATAAAGCCCGACTCGTAGATTACCTCAATTCTTCGGTACGTATTCTGGCTGAAAACCAGCTGGAACGTAAAAACCTGTTTGCGACCAAAACCATTCAGTTTATCGACAGCAGTCTCGCGGTAAAGTCGGTAGAGATGAAAAACGTGCAGGAAGAGCTTGATCAGTTTCGGGATGAAAACAGCAGTGTGGGTATTGGGAGTAATGAAGAAAGCCTGATTGCCAAAATCACGGAGCTCGATGCACAGAAGCAGAACCTGGAGCAACGCTTGCAGTACTATCGTGACCTGGAAAATTATTTACGTTCCCGGGAAGACTATGGGACTGATATTCCGGCTCCGTCCATCACCGGAATCGGGGAGGGGAGTGTGACACAAAGTGTCTCGAGTATTATTGAGCTGGCTGAAGAGCGCAGACGTCTGGCTTACACGGCAAAACCCAACAACCCGGCTTTCAGGGATCTGGACCGCCGTATCAATGCCATAAAAGCGGTGTTGTTTGAAAATATGGCATCCAGTCAGCAGATTATAAACAACCAATTGCGCGAGGTGCGCAATGAAATTGCCCGTACCGAGAGCCAGATGCGCAAGTTACCGGCAGAGCAGCAGCAGTTGTTTGGAATACAGCGGCGTTATAATCTAACAGAAGGAGCTTATGGGGTCTTCCTGGATAAACGCAGTCAGGCCGGGATTGTAAAGGCGGCTAACGTTTCGGACATTATCATCATTGATGAAGCCAAAGATACCGGAGGCGGGGCCATAGGAACCAATGATCAGGTAAGTTACGTGATGGCGATTGTAGGCGGGACTGTGGTACCTCTCACTTTTGTGTTTCTGTTGTTTTTCTTTGACACCAAAATCAGTAATCCCAATGAGATCAAACGCTTGTCGGGTATTCCGGTTTTAGGGGCAATAGGTAAAAGTACATCAACTAGCAATCTGGTGGTGATTGAAGATCCGCGGTCGGCTGTAGCAGAAGCCTTCAGGGGTTTGCGTTCCAGTCTTCAGTTTATCTATCGGAAGCAAAACATTCAGGGAGCTAAAACGGTGCGTATCACCTCTTCGGTGAGCGGCGAGGGGAAGACCTTTTGCAGTATCAATCTGGCCAGTGTGTTTGCGTTGAGTGAACGCAAAACGGTATTGGTAGGCCTGGATCTAAGGAAGCCTAAGATTTTTGGGGATTTTAATTTACCGAATGAGAATGGGGTAGTTAATTATCTCATAGGGGAAAACAAACTGGATCAGATCATTCAAAAAACAAAAGTCCCGCATCTCGACGTTATTTTGGCCGGAGCCGTACCTCCCAATCCCTCAGAATTATTGATGAGCGATCAGATGCAGGTTTTTATGAGCGAACTCAAAAAGCGGTACGATTATATCATTTTAGACACGCCGCCGGTTGGCCTGGTGTCTGATGCCTTAGAATTGGATGAATACATTGATGCCACCTTATACGTCATCAGACAGCATTATACCAAAAAAGGTATGTTGCGCATCATCAACGATAAATACCAGAAGAAAGAGATTCAAAACATCAGCTTTGTGTTGAACTACTTTAGCGCCCGAAGTAAGTTGGGCTACGGTTACGGTTATGGCTATGAATACGGCTACGGTTATGGGAAATACGGGGATGCGTATCGGCAAGCTGCCGGTGGAGGCGGAATCCTCAAGAACGGGAAGCGTTTGTATAAAAAAGCCGGACGCTGGTTAGACCGGCAATTGGAAAAATAAAATGGCAGAAAACGAGGATTGGTTGTATGAGATAAACGCGAAGCAGCCTTTAATTCATATCGATTTAAAGGAGATTTGGCGCTATAA
>CAYNMH010000195.1:0-3784 GCA_964398145.1 uncultured Flavimarina sp.
TCCTGATGTACCGGTACCAGCGCGAATTGTTGCTTTCCTTTCTGGTATTTGCCCTTTTTTGCATTGTGGGCGCCTATAGCGCCGCGACAGACGGGGCTTATGTGCGCAGCATTATGGGTGATGCCTATGTGAATATGACGCTGGAAAATATGGCTCAGGGCGATCCCATGAGGGTATATAAGGAAATGAATGAGGTAGAAATGTTTATGGGCATTACCATTAACAACATTAAAGTGGCGCTCATGGCCTTTATCTACGGTGTTCTCTTCAGTATAGGTTCGCTGTTCATCATGATGCGCAACGGGGTGATGCTGGGCTCGTTTCAGTATTTTTTCTACGAAAAGGGGTTCTTTTGGGAATCGGTGCGTACCATCTGGATTCACGGTACTATTGAGATTTCAGTAATTATTATCGCCGGAGCGGCAGGTTTGGTTTTAGGAAACGGAATTCTATTCCCCGGCACCTATACCCGTCTGGAATCTTTTAAACGAAAAATAAAAGACGGACTTAAAATCGTGGTGAGTACCATTCCGTTTTTTATCATTGCAGGTTTTTTAGAAGGTTTTGTGACCCGACATACCGAAATGCCCGACTGGCTTGCGATTGCAATCATCAGCCTGTCTTTGTTACTAATTATCTATTATTACGTCCTATACCCCCGAATAGCTTATAAAAAAACAAAAAACCTATAGATGAACACGTACATCAATTTTAAAAGACAACGCGAACTGGGAGAAATACTCAGTGATACCTTTAAATTTTTACGTCAGGAATACAAAGGCCTGTTTAAAGCTTTGGTGCGCAACGCCGCCATCCCCTTTATCATTTTGATTGCCGTTGCGGCCTATTATGCCAGTATTTCAACCGACTTTAATCTATTGAGTAACGGCATTTTCAACGCCGCAAATATTATAATTCCTGTGTTTGGCTTGTTGCTTGCCGTTTTGTTTTACTATGGGATCTTATACGGAACAATCCTGGGGTACATCAAGCTCTATATCGCAAATCAGGGGGTTGTAGATCAGGATGTTCTAAAAACAGAAGTCCGTTCTAAATTAGGTTCGCTGGTTGGTCTTACCTTTCTGATTGCCATCATCGTTTTCTTTGGTTTAATGTTGTGTGTTCTTCCGGGAATTTACCTGGCAGTACCGCTCTCCCTGGGCTGGGCCTTTCTTATATTTGAAAACAAAACGATAGGTGATTCCATTTCCGATTGTTTTAAGCTCATCAAAGGCGAATGGTGGATGACCTTTGCAACCCTGTTTGTTTTGGGCTTATTGTTATACATCGCTAACATCGTTTTTTCCATTCCGCTAATTATTTATACCGTTACCAAAGCCTTTACTTCAACTGCGGAAATTTCACAGGGCGATCTCAGCAGTATGTTCGACTGGGTCTATATTACGCTCAATGTAATTTCCTCTGCTGCTCAGTACATCTTAGCCGGAATCTATCCCATAGCTATTGGCTTTATTTATTACAATCTGAACGAAAAAGCCAATCAAACCGGTACTTTTGAAACTATAGACAGTATAGGCACAGACCGTTAATGCATCAATTTTTCTTCTACATATTTGTATTTCTGACCCTGCAAAGCATTGCAGGGGCACAAGATTCTACTGCAGTTGAACAACCAAAAGTTGCTCAGGAAATAGAATACGACAAGACACCGGTGACCCCACTGAAATTTGATACCGATCAGATTAAAGATTACGCCATTCAGGATGAGTTCAATTATGTGGAAGAAGAAGCGCCAGACAACATCTGGACGCGTTTTAAGGCCTGGATTAACGACCTGTGGCGCAGCTTTATAGAATGGATTCTTCAGGGTAATGAGGCCACCGGTTTTTTAGGGTTTCTGGTACGGGCTCTGCCCTATCTTCTGGTTGCCGGAGTTATCGCTTTACTGGTGTGGCTGTTTTTAAAAGTAGATCTGGGTGGCTCACCCCTTAAGGGTCCCGATTTAAATAAAGTAATTTTAAGCGATGAGCAGGAAATTATTGAAACCCAAAATATAGGCGAACTCATTGAAGCCGCGCTACGCGAAAAAAATTACCGGCTTGCCGTGCGCTTTTATTATTTGTTGCTGCTGCAAAAGCTGGCTCAAAAAGAGCTAATAGACTGGGAAGTGCAAAAAACCAATGCCGACTATGTCTATGAACTGAAAGACGCCGGACTGCGAAACACCTTTACCCGGCTAACCCGTATTTACGATTTCATCTGGTACGGGAATTTTGAAGTCAATGAAACCGATTTTATCAAGGCTGAAACCGAATTTAAAAAGAGCCTGAATCATTTATGAGTAAGCGCTATAAAATACTCGCCGGTTTATTAATCCTCTTTTTGGGGCTTTTGGTGTTTGCCGAAGCTTCCCAGAAAGAGCCCATTAACTGGTACGAGTCTTATGGGAAACAGGATAAAATTCCATTTGGAACGTATGTTTTCTACGAGCAACTTACCGATATCCTAGATGAAGAACGGCTTGAAGAAATAAGCATTCCACCTTATGAGTTTTTGATGGACAGTCTCAACCCACCGCGCGGAACGTATTTTTTCCTCAACGATTACATCTACACCGATGAAGCGGAAAGCACGAAGCTGCTTAACTGGGTTGCCCGGGGCAATACCCTTTTCATCGCTTCTGAAGGTTTTAGTGAGGTCTTTGCCGACAGTCTTCAGCTGAGTACCGATTATATTGCCAGTAACGGAGATCTTATAAAACGGCCGCTGGTCAACCTGAGCAATCCCTCCTTAAAAGGAAAAACACCTTATAACTTAGATAAAGATGGCTCTTTCAGTTATTTTGAAGAATTGGATACCCTAAATGTTACTGCACTTGGCGTGATGGATTTGATGCGCGCTAAAGATTCCACGCAAATCAAAAAACCAAAAGTCAATTTTATCAGGATGCCCTGGAAAGAAGGCGAAATTATCCTGAGTACCTTTCCGCAGGCGTTTACCAATTATTTTATGCTGAAGGACAACAATGCAGCTTATACCGCAAATATGCTAACCTATTTACCTGAAGACGGTACGATCTACCTCGATATGTACTATAAAAACAGTAAATCGGTGGCCGTTTCCCCGCTCTTCATCATCCTGAATAACAAGTACCTCAGATGGTCGTGGTACACCTTGTTGCTGGGCGCCCTTGTGTGGGTTATCTTTGAAGGCAAGCGCAAGCAGCGCAGCATTCCGATACGAAAACCCTTGCCAAACACCACTCTGGATTACACCCGCACCATTGCCGGGATGTATTTAGATAAAAAAGAAAACCGCCAGATCGCCACGCACCAGATCAATCATTTTCTGGAATACCTGCGCAGCACCTATGTTTTGGCGACAGACCGGCTTAACCGTGATTTTATTGAACGCCTCACGGCGAAAAGCGGAAAGCCTCTGGACATGGTTCAAAATACTATAGATTATATCGTAAGCATCAGGCAAAAGGCCGAATTGAGTGAAGACGAACTCATACGCCTCAACAGCCTGATCGAAAATTTTAAAACTACCCATTGATGGAAGATTCAACGCCTTTAGAAAACGGGCAAACGCCTGAACTTACTCCGGAAGAAACCCCGCAAAACATATCGGAGCAAACTCCGGTAGCTTCACCAGAAACTCCGGATTCTGAAAATCTGGAGTTTCAAAACCGCATTCCGCTTGACGCATTGCACGACTCGGTTGCCGCACTTAAAGCCGAACTGGCCAAAGTGATCGTAGGGCAGCACGAGTTTGTAGAACTGCTTATCGTCGCCCTGCTTGCCGATGGCCATGTGCTCAT
>CAYNMH010000196.1:0-3758 GCA_964398145.1 uncultured Flavimarina sp.
AGTAAAGGCGAGAGTTTTCGCCCGCATTATGCGGTTTTGCGATTAACTGAATGGCACGAGAAATGGTTGTCTTACGTTCACGATCCCTATCCCTTTCAAAATTATCCATGGCCCTATACCTTTGTTCCTAAAGGGGCAAAACAGAAAGATCATTTTTTTAAAAAGGTAGCTGTCCATTGCAAATTTGCAGGCTTTCCATCACGTCTATTAGCAGATCATATGGCAGGATTTTATCCAGAGTTTAAAGAAAAATCTGTTGTCATTCCACATCAATACGATAACCTAATTTCCGGGGTTTCACTACCTATATTTTTTAAGGAAGATGCGTTTAACATTGTTCATACCGGAAATTTAATAGGAGGCAGATCACCTGAAGGACTATTAAAAGGATTTCAACTTTTTTTAGAAAGTCAGGAAGAAGCGAGACAGGAGAGCTATTTGTATTTGGTGGGGCCTTCCAGTAATTATAGAGAATTGATGAGTGCATATGAGCATGCTCCACAGTTTATTTTTCATCCGGGTGTTTCTTACAAGGAATCTCTAGCACTACAGCAAGCTGCTTCGGTAAACCTTATCATTGAGGCAAGTGATACCGACTTTAGCCCGTTTCTACCGGCCAAGATGGCTCATTGTGTGATGGTAGATAAGCCTATTTTAGCTTTAAGTCCTAAAAAAAGTGAAGTGCGTAGACTGCTCGGGGAAGATTATACCTGGCAAAGTGAGGCAGACGATTCCAAACAGATCGCCGGGATTCTTTCTGAGCTCTATCTCAAATGGAAAAATACAAAGGCAGAATCCTGGCATTTACACCGTGGCGATTTACAGGACTATTTTTCATCAGCATATCTCAAAAAGCAAATTCAAAATCTCCTTAATGCCTCTGCTTAACTCCAAAGAGATAAGTATATTAATAACCACTTTTAACCGTAAAAAGGAGTTGATTTATACTTTGAATGCTTTGCGAGAAGTGATTGCTGATGAGGGGATTTACATTTGGGATGATGCATCAACAGACAGCACTTTTGAATACATCTCGAGTGAATATCCGGAGATTAATATATTTCAGAATACAGTAAATAAGGGCTTGATAGCCAACCGAAATCAATTGATGCAAGCCGCTCCCACAGAATACGTTCTTTCCCTTGATGATGATGCGCACTTTTTAAATCCTGAAGGATTAGAAAAAGCAATGTCGTTTATGCAGGAGAATCTCAATTGTGCTGTGTTATCGTTTAGGCTTTTCTGGGGCCTGCAAAAGCCAACGAGTCAAAAAACGTCAGAGAATACCTATCAGGTAAGTAATTTTCTGGGAGGCGCTCACCTGATGCGTAAAAGCGCCTGGGATAACTATATAACGTCTTACCCCGAGTGGTATCATTTCTATGGAGAGGAAGACTTTGCCGCAATGAAATTATTTAGGGCGGAACAAATGCTGTTCTATTTTCCAAAAGTGCTCGTTCATCATCGGGTATCACTTAAGAATCGAAAAAAGAGCACTGAAGAAACCAGCTTAAGGACCCAACGGGCATTACAGGCTGCTTGGAGTAACTATTTGATCTTTTACCCAAAACAAAAAGCCTGGTTTAAGATTATATATTCCATAAAAGAACAATTAAGGCTGAAATTTTTGAAAGGAGATTTCGATATTCTGATGAGTATAGGCAAGGCCGGATTAGCGCTTATTCAGAATAGACAACATCGACAAAAGCTGGACTTAAGATTTTCTAACGAAAGGCTTAGAGCCTATTTATCATTGCCTCAAGCACCTATTTTTTGGAAACCGGAATAGATTATTCTAAAATCGCGCTATTGACTACGGTGGCTAATTTCGACCTCTATGAAAAGACGAGGTCTTATCAGCCAGCTGGAATTCGGAAATTGGTAATAGACGGGCGAGGGGGAATGTACGGGCTGGACAGCTTATTCTATGCATTTGAAAAGTTGCCGCTTAAGGATGTCAAATGGTTGATTTTGGCGGATGAAGACGTTTTATTTCTGGAAAACAGAGCACTCACAAGGATAATTGAAGAAATGGAGTCGGCTAACTATACAGTCGCTGGCGTGCGCGACGGAGGAACAATGCCCAATCGCAGGCACAATCCCTATGTACCCAATACTTTTTTTTGTGTTCTTGATTATCAAAACATCTCTACCCTTTATAGTAGAAAGGAGATACAAAAACAACAGTATAGCAGTCCTAAAGAGTTTGCCGAAGATTTAAAAAATCTACACGTTGCATTTGATGCAGCTTCCCTTTATGAGCCTTATTACTGTTTTTTTTTATGGCTGAAACGCAAGAATCACAAGTTTCTTTTTCTAAATGCAGATCTTTTACATCCCGATACAGACGAATTGGCGACAGAAGTTTATGATTTGGATAACAAACCTTTTCTCATTCATACTTGGTATGCCAGAGCCTATGGGAAAAATGCTGCGCAAACCAAACGGATAGACACCATTATAGATAGTTATGCACCCGATTCAAACGAACATGCTGCAGAAGCTGAAGTCTATAAGGATGAGTTTTTTAAGTATAAGTTAGATTTTAGAAAGTTGAAAAAAAGAATTCAAAACAAATTGGGAAAAGTATTTTGATGACTGATTTGGTTTCTATAATTATTCCTGTTTACAATCGGGAAGCTCATCTAAAGCATACACTTAACTCTATTAAGGCTCAAACCTATAGCAATTGGGAGTGCTTTCTTGTTGACGATCACAGTACAGATAAATCCGTGAATATATTGAAGGGGTTTGAAGAAGAAGATCCCCGATTCAAAGTGTTGATTCGTCCTGATAACAGACAAAAAGGAGCTAACGCCTGTCGTAATTTTGGTTTTGAACATGCTACGGGAAGATTTATCAATTGGTTCGACTCAGATGATTTAATGGAGCCGGATTTTATTCATAAGAAGCTTGCCGCTTTTGACGCGAAAACGGATATCGTTTTGTCAAAAACGAAAATCTATTATGTGAAAGATCAAACGGAAGTTTTTGAACAGCGTACCCATTTAACCTCAAACCTGCTTGAGGACTTTATTACCCGTAAAATATCCTGGTATTTGCCAGACCCGATGTATACCAAATCCTTTTTGGATAAGCATAAATTAGGTTTTGATGAACAGCTTTTAGGTGGGCAGGATCGCGATTTTTTTCAACGGGTATTATTGAACAATCCAGAAATACTAGTGATTAATGACTATTTAACTACCTACTTAAAGCACAATGCGAGTATTTCAGAGAAAATATATAAGCAGGGCAATTTTAAAATTACGCAATCCCGAGTTCGTGCTTTGGTTTCTTTCATTAAAATGTTGCGGTCAGAAGGCAGGTTGTCTCCTTCGCTCAGGAGGTTTTATACCGCTGAATTACGAAAACTGATACCACTGGTTTATAAGGATTCAAAAACAACAAAATCCATTTTAAAAGTACTGTTAAAATTAGGTTCTCTAAATGTTGAGACGCTTAAAAGCTGGAGTAAAGTGAGTTTAGGACTTTCAAGTTTGATGATTAGCGGTAAAGGTCAAAGGCTATTTAAATGAAAAACTACTTAGTTTTAATACCCGCACGTGCCGGTTCACAACGGCTTCCCGGAAAAAATATGCGACAGCTAGGAGATAAACCGTTGTTGGGGCATAGTATAGCATACGCTTTGAAAAATGGTTTGGACGATATTGTAGTCACTTCAAACGACGCTGCTGTTTTGGATTTTGCTAGTCAAAATAGTATAGAGGTTATTAAAAGACCCGATGCCATAGCAG
>CAYNMH010000197.1:0-3729 GCA_964398145.1 uncultured Flavimarina sp.
ACGGGATGGCAAATTTAAATATCCCATTGCCGAAGCACCTACTTATGATTGTAAAAATTTAAATGAATTAGTTAAACGTTTGTCCTGAGTTGATTGTATCGATAGTATCCGGCTTAATCTCCCAGGTAAAATCGCTATAAACATTTCCAGAACCTGTAAGCTGTAATGACATACCTACGGCAACAGCAGGATCTTCTGAAACCGGTAGTAAGGAAGAAGTCATTCCGGCTGCTGGACCTTCAGTAGCAGTTACCAATCCTTCATAACTAAAAAATTGCAATACATTTCCTGTAGGGTCTACCAAGGCAATAGCTTCCACATCATTTTGAAGACCCACAAACGGAATATTTTTAACTCCAAGCCCAGCATCAATTTCAACGATTATGCCGGAAATCGATTTAAAAGAAAGTATAGTACCACCCGTGCCATTATAATGATAAATTCGATATCCCGTCAAATCAATACCTGCAGAACCTGCGATTTCAATTCGCTCATTGACGTCTCCTCCCACATTGTCATAATGAATTTCGTTAATCCAAAGTTTAGCATCATTATCAATCACTGTTAAGTTGAAAACCGAATTTACTCCGATTGTTGGTGCTCCCGAACCTCCGCTTATATTGGTAATTGTAAATTGTATATGTTCATTGCCTTCCGTTATAGTATCATCAAGAAGGGAAAAAAGTGCCGTCGCATTATAAACACTAACTCCAGCAGGAATAGTAACAATACTTGACATACTTTCATTTAAGTCTTCAAATGAGGAAGCCGCTACAGTAACACTTAAACCGTTTGTAGCCGAAGGATTTGTGATATTAAATTCGAGATTAATCTCTGCAATTCCTTCACTTTGGGATTTATCCGTGAGTGTAAAATCTACTGCTGTGGGTTTTAGAGAATTTTGAAGTAAATAAACATTCTCCCAGAAATTTCCATTGAAAACTTGAAGTCCATAAATAGACGCAACCACATCGTTAATAAAAATTAGCAAACCGGCATCATTTGCAGTAACAGGAATTAAATCGCGCTGGGCGACGGTTAATCGCGGTGGCATCAAACCTCTAAAACTTCCGTCATTGGCTTCACTGCTCACTTCGAGCATAGAAGCAGGACTGGGGGTTGTGGTTCCAATACCCACCTGGGCAAAGGATGCTAGAGAAGTAAAGATTGGAATTAGATAAAAAACTTTCATACCTACCTATTTAAATTAATAAAGGGTAAGTCAAGCTTTTTAGTTGTGTAGGGCCAACCTATAGGTAGTTGGGTACCACCAATTTAGATAATAATTTGATACAAAATTTAGAAATTTTTAACGATTTCTACTTTTCTTCGTCAATGTCAAAAGCAGCGTCAGGTTCTTTATCAGCATTGTAATTAAATAAGCCTTCACCTTTAGCGATTACTGAAGAAACTGTAGCGTCTCCGGTAACATTTACCACCGTTCTGCACATATCGAGTATACGGTCTACTGGAAAAATAATTCCTATCCAGGCGGGATTTAAACCTACAGATTCAAGCACAATTATAAGCATGACTAAACCTGCACTGGGCACCGCGGCAGAACCTATAGACGCCAGTGTAGCCGTTAAAACAATCGTTAATTGCTGTCCTAAAGTTAAATCAATCATATGCAGTTGTGCCAAAAAGACCACGGCAACTGCCTGATACAGGCAAGTTCCATCCATATTCACAGTTGCACCAATAGGCAATACAAAACTGGTGATTTTTTTATCCACGCCCAGATTATCCTCAACACATTCCATCGTAACCGGAAGGGTAGCTGCACTGCTCGAAGTAGAAAAGGCCAATGTTTGTGCAGGTCCCATAGCTCTAAAAAATCCGAAATAAGATACTTTTCGCACGAAAAGCTTAAAAATAAGTGGGTAGATTAGGAAAATCATTAAAGCCAGTCCCAATACGACCGTTAAGGAGTACCAACTCAATCCCTTAAAAATTTCAACAACTTTACCTATATCATTACCTGCCATCTGACTTACAACACCTGCCAGTAAGGCGAAGACAAAAAATGGGGCTGCCTGCATGGTGAGATCTACCATTTTGAGGAATACCTCCATAATGCCATCTACGGCACGAGTTACGGGAGCAGATTTTTTAGGATCAATAAAAAGCATACTTACGCCAAAAAACAAACCGAAAAATATCACCTGCAACATAAGTCCATTATCGGCTAGTGAATTGAAAAAGTTATCTGGAACTATGTCTACCAGAGGCTGCAAGGGTCCCGACTCTTTAGTGGCATCAGCGGCAGCCATTGTATCATTTACGGAAGCATCCTGAAGTTCACCGCGGGAAAGATCTGAAATCTCCTTTGCCCTATCCATGAATTGAGGATCTTGAAGATAGTTAACCCCATCTTTAATTACATAACCTTCATTAGCAGCCCAAATTTCATAACCAATACGGTTGTCAATGCGGCTTTGCTCATCTACCAGTTTCCCGGGACCTATAAGGTTTACGAGAAAAAGTCCCATCCCCACAGCGAGGACGGTAGTAACCAGATACGCCAGAAGGGTCTTCCCCCCCATTCTACCCAGACTGGCAGGGTCTCCCAGGTTTGCAACTCCACTTATAATGGAAAAAAGTACAAGAGGCACCGCAATAAGTTTAAGAAGATTGATAAAAATCTTACCAAAAGGTGCAATCCAGTCTATCGTAAACTGGCTCCATCCCAGTTGACTTGAAATTAGAGCCCAAATGATACCCAGTACCAGACCGATAATAATCTTCCAGTGCAGTGCGATTTTTTTCATAAATATTTAGATCTTTTAGCCTTGTGGCGAAAGATAAACAAAAACGATTTATTTTAAACCACAGCTCAGGTATTAAGACAATCTTTCATCCCAGAAAAAATCCTCAGTCCTTACGAGTGCAACCTGTTTTTGGAATTCAGGGTGTTGTGTATTAAGTATATAATTATATTCTTGAGGGATTACTGCAGAAGGTACTTTTAGAATCAGACTGCGTTTAGAGCGGTACCAGTCGGAGCCCATTTGCTGCAAACGCGGGTAAGCGAAGAGACCACGCCAGTTAAGTGGCAGAATTTCTTTCTTAAATTCATCAATAAGAGCACTATCATCTGCTATAGAAATAACCATAACCTTATAACGGAAACCTTCCTGAATAGCCTTACGATTTACCACAAGCTCTAAAGAAGCCAGGGCTCTGCTTCCCGAAGCGTAGAGCACATTTTCACCGGCCCGGTTCCATCGGGCTTCTGCACCTGAACAGGTTAATGCTTTTGCATAGTGTTCTGAGGAGATGCGATAAACTTCCATTTTAAAAATTAAGCATTATCACCATACTCCATCCCGGTAAGCCTGTTGTCAATAAACTTAGTGCCGCTATACGTGCTTAAAAAACCGGACGGAGCCTTCTTATCAAAAAAGAAATTAGGCTTTTCAAGCCAGTCTGAAAAAGCTTCAAATGAACCAAAGACAGCTTTACCGTGGTTAAACAAAGCGATGAGCATAACAATCTTTTCCTGAACGTGATCTTTTATAACCGTATGATTACTCTTATAATTTCTTAAAGTCTTTACATTGACATTAAGCCAGTCTGCGATTTCTGCCTCATTAAAATGAGCCATTTCCCGAAGTTTATCTAAGGTATTCACATCTACAACGGTATGCTCCAGATAGTACATTACCGCAGCCTCATTAACCGTCAAAGGTGTCTCTTTAAAATCTGTATAGCTCATAACTTCTATAT
>CAYNMH010000198.1:0-1550 GCA_964398145.1 uncultured Flavimarina sp.
TGGTTTTTGACGTTGAATTGATGGACGTTAAATAAATTTCCAATCCCTATAAAAAAAAAGGCTGTCTGAAAAGATGGCCTTTTTTGTTAGTTGTTTGCTGTTTGCTGTTTACCGTTCATTTTGGTTTAAGGATAAAACTGTGAAATTCTGCATTCTGCATTCTACATTCATAACTGATTATTGGGTTATTTAAAAAATAATTTAGAAATATCTCCAGTTGATTCATTTAAAAAAATCTTCTGCCCACTGCTACTGCCTACTGTTTAGCACTTTACGAAACAGCTCTATTTCAGTATTCCCCCAACTCTGCATTCTGAATTCCTAATTGAAGAACATTTGCGCTTCCGGGCTTGATTTCTTATTTTAAAGATTATTTAGTAGTAAGATCAAAATGTCAGGTCGAGCGCAGTCGAGACCTTTATACTATTGAGAACATAGCCTCTCGACTGCGCTCGAGGAGACAGTCTTTACTACAAAAGCCATTTTTTAATAATTAAAACAGTTGAAACCAATGGGAAAAGGAGATCAAAAAACCAAACGTGGAAAAATACACCGGGGTACTTACGGCAAACTTCGGCCTAAAAAAGGCAAAAAGAATCCGGCAACTACTGCTGATGTGCCTACGAAACAAACGGCTACTAAAACCAAAGAGGCCGGCAAAGCGACCTCTGATAAAAGTTTAGCAGATAAAAAACCCTAGCTTTTAGCGCACAAAAACGAGTTCGTTTTGGTCTAAATCAGAGTACTGCTCGCTAAAACCGTACCCGTCATAATCAAAGCCCTTGAGATCCTCTATGGTTTGCACATCGGTATCTATAATGTAGCGAACCATAGAACCACGGGCTTTTTTAGCGTAAAAGGAAATAATTTTAAGCTTTCCGTTCTTGTAGTCTTTAAAAACCGGAGTGATTACCGGCACTTTAAGTTTTTCAGGCTTAACCGATTTAAAATATTCCTGACTTGCGAGATTTAAAAACAGCTCGTCTTCGTTTAATTCATTGTTTAAAGCATCCGTGATTTTTTCGCCCCAAAACTCGTACAAATCCTCAGTTCGCCCGCTTTTCAATTTCGTGCCCATTTCGAGACGATAGGGCTGAATCAGGTCCAGGGGTTTCAACACGCCATAAAGTCCGCTGAGAATGCGCAGGGTATCCTGAAGTTTATCCAGCTTTTCAGTTGGAATGGTGTAGGCGTCAAGACCGGTATAGACATCCCCGTCAAAAGCATAGGCCGCAGGGCGTGCGTTGTCTTTGGTAAATGGGGTATTAAATTCTTTGTACCGCTGGTAGTTAAGATCAGCCAGCTTGTCGCTGATGCTCATCAATTCTGAAATCTCGGCTTTCGTTTTGCGCTCTAATTTTTTATTCAGGGTTTCGGCCTCTTCCAGAAACTGAGGCTGCGTCGCCCGTGTGGTGGGTAGTTTGTCTTCGTAATTCAGTGATTTTGCCGGGGAAACAACTGCTTTCATAACTTAGTCTTTTGTCCAAAAATAAGCATTCACAAAAAGCTATTGAACGGCTTTTGATAAGTTTTGGCAATTGGGGGATAGA
>CAYNMH010000198.1:1650-3683 GCA_964398145.1 uncultured Flavimarina sp.
TTTCAGAAATTGAGCCTAAAAAAGGAAGAGGTAACAAAATAGTATTACTAAAATTATAGAAAGCAGAATAAGACAAAACTCCTTAAGCCTTTGCTTTTGAGCTTTCTTCTTGATTTCAACTTTCAGTTCTGCCAGCTTAGCCGGATCGATAGGTTCTTTTGAAGATGGATTGGCCTTACCAGAATTCTTCAGCGAATTTTGTAAAAGCTTTTCTTCCCGGCGTTCGAGTTTTTTACGACGTAGTTCTTTAAACCTTTGGCTATGCGCGCTAAACCTTCCGTATGTTCCATCTACAGGCATGTTTTCTATTCTTTTTATACCTAGTCGGGAGATTTGAGACTTGAGATGTAAGACTAAAGAATAGAGATGAGCGTAAAGCCCTATAAATTAAATCTTTACTGGAACCCGATCTCCAATAATAATAATAATAGCAATAAACTCTCTCTATCCAACCAAACTCTTTCGCACATCGCTTTCTACCAGCCCGTCCCGAAGTCTGATGACCCGGTGTGCGTGCTCTGCGATGTCTTCTTCGTGTGTAACCAAAATAACGGTATTTCCAGCAGCGTGAATGGCGTCAAACAGATTCATAATTTCTACCGAAGTTTTCGAATCCAGGTTTCCGGTGGGCTCATCTGCCAGGATAATCGACGGTTTATTGACCAAAGCCCGGCCTACGGCAACCCGCTGACGCTGACCCCCGGAGAGTTGGTTAGGCTTGTGATCCATACGATCTGCCAGACCCACATCGGCTAAAACCTCTTTAGCCCGCTCATGCCGTTCGGGTTTTGAATAGCCCGCATAGACCATAGGCAGCGCCACATTATCCAAAGCCGTGGTACGCGGCAGCAGATTAAAGGTCTGAAACACAAAACCGATTTCCTTATTACGCACCTCAGCGAGTTCGTCATCAGTCATCGAACTCACATCCCGATTGTTGAGTACATACCTGCCGGAAGTAGGCGTATCCAAACAACCCAACAGGTTCATCAGTGTAGATTTACCGGATCCTGACGGACCCATTATCGCAACGTACTCCCCTTTTTCGATCTGGAGATCAATACCTTTAAGTACGTGAACAATTTCGTTTCCTAAAGGGAAATCCCGCTTGATGTTTGTAATGTCGATAAGGCTGCTCATAAAATAGAACGTATTAAAAAATGCTAGTACGGCATATATGTAGCAAGATAACCGATTGAGTTACAAAATTTACAAGCGAATCTTAAAATGTTCTTTGGCCTGCTCTGCTCTGAAAAACACAAACCCCAACCAGAAACAATCTACCGTCACCCGAACATTGGGATGTTGTTTAATATGTTCCCAGGCTTTGGTCATCTCTTCAGACCAGTAGATATCGTCAAAAATCCAGATGCTATCGTTGTGTGTGGTATGCAGTAATTCCTCAAAATAGGCCAGCGTGGCTTCCCTGCTGTGATTCCCGTCAAAGTAAATCAGGTCAAAGTTCCTGTCTTTTTGCTGCTTTAGGGTCGTGGCAAAATCTCCGGTCAGAATTTCAACAGTATCGATTCCGGCAGTGTTTAAAGCCTGCCGGGCCACGCCTGCAGTTTGCGGGCAGCCTTCCAGAGAAATCACTTTTCCGGTTTTGGGTAATGCCAAAGCTGAAGTCGCCAAACCCAGTGAAGTACCCAACTCGAGAATTGTTTTGGATTTGAAGTACGAAACCACCCGGTACAGCAGCTTCATACGCTTTAAAGTGGCTCCGGCGTGTTTGGCAATATCTTTTACTGCCCGGGTGTTGCTTTTAAAAATCCGCGAACCGGCTCCAAAATCGGTTACCTCGATTACTTCGGGGGAGTTCAATAAATCCCGGCGGTGCTGCTTCAGTTTTTGATAGTCTTCCTTTGATTTACGATCGTATAAACACTGCGTCACAAAAGCATACACAAAAGGCGAATGCACCCCGTGCTGGTTGGTCGCCTTCCGCTGAAATTGTAAATAAGCTTTTGGGGTGTACCACATTCTTGGGTTTCGGGTTTCAGGTTTCAGGTTTCAGGTTTCAGGTTTCAGGTTTC
>CAYNMH010000199.1:0-3680 GCA_964398145.1 uncultured Flavimarina sp.
GCTTCTCCCGCACCGCTGGGGATGCGTATATGTTCCACAATTTCCCGAACGCTTTCGGGTGGTGCCGGTGTAAGTCTGGAAACGATTACCGAGATGATCACATTAATCGCCATAGCTACCGTCCCAAAACCTTCAGGCGAAGTGTCAAACCACCATTCTGAAGCCGGAAGCGGTTCCATAACGCCGATGAGGCCGGTTTTAAAACGTATCATATAAAATAGCATCAGGATAATGCCCACGACCATTCCACTGATGGCGCCTTGCTTATTCATGCGTTTATCAAAAATACCCAGAACGATGGCGGGGAAAAATGAAGCGGCGGCAAGCCCAAAAGCCAGGGCTACAACCGCGGCCACAAATCCTGGCGGATAAATCCCAAACAAGCCGGCAACAATTATGGCAACTAAAATGCTGATGCGGGCGGCCATCAATTCGCCTTTTTCAGAGATATCGGGTTTCAATTGCTTTTTGATCAAATCGTGAGAGACTGAAGTTGAAATCACTAATAAAAGTCCGGCAGCCGTAGAAAGCGCAGCGGCCAGTCCACCGGCAGCAACCAGGGCAATCACCCAGGCCGGCAGTTGAGCAATCTCCGGATTTGCCAGTACCATGATATCGCGATCTACATAGAGTTCGTTGGTTTCGGTTGAAGCATTGGCAATAAGGCGTTCGCCGCTGGCGCCGCGCGCCTCGGTAAATTCGGGTTTTCCGGTGGTGGCTTCGCCGTTTACGTATTGAATTTTTCCGTCCCCGTTTTTATCGCTCCAGGCGATCAGGCCGGTGTCTTCCCAGTTTTTAAACCATTGCGGTAAAGAGGCATATTCCTGATCGCTTACAGTTTCAATTAAATTGGTACGGGCAAAAACCGAAACAGCAGGAGCGGTGGTGTATAAAATGGCGATCAGCAAAAGTGCAAGACCGGCAGATTTGCGTGCGTCTTTTACGTTGGGCACGGTAAAGAACCTTACGATCACGTGCGGAAGACCCGCCGTCCCGGCCATCAAAGCCAGCGTAATGGCAAAAACATCCCAGGTAGATTTGGTACCTTCAGTATATTCTTTAAAGCCTAATTGGGTGTGCAGACTGTCTAGTTTTTCGAGCAGATAGGTACCATCTTCCACACGACCGCCCATCCCGATTTGGGGGATGATGTTGCCGGTCATTTGGATGGAAATAAAAATCGCCGGTACCATAAAGGCGAAAATTAGCACGCAATATTGTGCAACCTGCGTGTAGGTGATGCCTTTCATTCCACCTAAAAAGGCAAAAACCAAAACCACAGCCATCCCGATGATTACACCGGTTGTAATTTCGACCTGGAGAAACTGCGAAAAAACAATACCCACGCCGCGCATTTGCCCGGCCACGTAAGTAAATGAAACGATAAGTGCGCAAATCACCGCAACGGTACGCGCGGTATTTGAATAATACCGGTCACCTATAAAATCAGGTACTGTAAATTTGCCAAATTTTCGCAGGTAAGGTGCCAGCAAAAGCGCAAGCAAAACGTAACCGCCCGTCCAGCCCATCAGATAGACTGAGCCGTCATAACCGGCAAATGAGATAATCCCGGCCATGGAGATGAAGGAGGCTGCGCTCATCCAGTCGGCAGCGGTGGCCATCCCGTTAGCCAGCGGGGAAACTCCTCCACCGGCAACATAAAATTCTTTTGTAGAGCCGGCACGGGCCCAGATGGCGATCCCAAAATACAGGGCAAAAGTGATTCCTACTAAAATCCAGGTCCAGAGTTGAACGCTCATAATCAGGTTGTTTTAATTCGTAAAGCGGAAGGGTAAGCGGTTATTTTTTTGGGTTGTTGGGTTCGTTATAGCCGTATTTTTTATCCAGTCGGTTCATCAGCCAGACGTAAACAAAAATGAGAATAACAAAAACATAGATACTGCCTTGCTGTGCAAACCAGAAGCCGAGTTTAAAACCGCCTAAACTATATCGATTGAGAAAGTCTTTAAACAGGATACCACAACCAAAGGAAACGGTAAACCAGATTAACAGTAAAATAGCAAGGTATTTGAGATTGGTGTGCCAGTATTTTTGGGCTTTTTCGGGAATCGACATAAATTGAAAAGATTTACAGTTAACTAAGATAGTTCATTAATTATAAGTGTGCTACCTGCACTTACGTGTTTTAGGTAAATAGGGGGGCATAAAAAAGCCCGATGTGATCACATCGGGCTACTTCTTGATTTTTTAAAGGCTTAAATGGCGTCTACGGTGACTTTTACATCGGCTGTGATACGAACGGTAAAAGTCACAGGTGCATCAGATACGGTTCCTGATGCGGAAAGTGTGGCAGTGGCACCACCTCTTAAATCTGCTTCAAAAGCATCAACAAGGGCCTGGTTCACTTCAATCTCATATACTGTTCCGGCATCAGCAGCGGTAGTTAGATTAACAGAAGTATTATTGCCTGCAGAAAACCAGGGATAGGTACTACTTGAGGCCGTAAAGCTTCCTGAAGCAACTACATTTTCAGTTCCGCTAACACTTACAATTTGATACGTAAGTTTTTCAATTTGTAAATCTTCAATTCTGTCAAGATTATCCTGAACATCTTCATCATCAATACTAATGGTAGTGCTTTCTGAAAAAGTTGTTTCACCTTCAGCAACAGTGATAACCAGATCTTTTGTGATTGTGGTATCTACATCAATTTCTGTTAGTTCATCTACTGCATCACAGGAGTTGAAGCCAAGCGCTATAATGCCAAGCGCAAAAAGGGTTTTAATAGTTCTCATAAAATTTGGGTTGTTAAATACATTAACAAAAATAGAACTTAAGCAGTATTGAACAAATTTTCAGATCAAAAACGGGGGAAAATACCCATTATTTAACGTTAGGTTCTAATATTCAGACCTTTATTTGGTCTAGAAGAATAATTCCTGAGCCAGGCGATAGGTGTTTGCGTGGGCTTCTATGATCATTTTTATATTGGGAGAATATCCACCTCCCATACTCACCTGAACCGGAATTCCGCTTTCGCGAAAGCAGGACAACGCAAACCGATCCCGTTCTTTACAGCCTTCAACCGTACAGGAGAGTCTGCCGAGTTTATCAGTTTCCAAAATGTCAACTCCGCTGAGGTAAAATATAAAATCGGGTTTTACCTGCTCAATCAGGCTAGGCAGGGTTTCTTTCAGCTTTGCTAGATAATAGTCATCGCCGCTTTTGTCAGGAATAGCAATATCCAGATCTGAAACCTCTTTTTTAAACGGATAGTTGCCCGCGCCGTGCATACTAAAGGTAAAGACCGAAGAATCGTTTTGAAAAATCTCTGCCGTCCCATTGCCCTGATGCACATCAAGGTCTACGATAAGGATTTGTTTGGCGAGACCGTTTGACTGCAGATAGCGCGCTCCAATCGCTTGATCGTTAAGCAAACAAAAGGCTTCGCCATGGTCGCTATATGCGTGATGTGTGCCGCCGGCGATGTTAAAACTGATGCCGTGCTCTAAGGCAAACTCACAACCCAAAATGGTACCCTGAGCAATAATCTGCTCGCGATCTACCAACTCCTGAGACAAGGGAAAACCAATTTTTCGCGCGGCGCGCCTGTCCAGATTCAGGGCTTTTAGATTGGTTACGTATTCTTCTGTATGAACGGCCGTGATGTACCGTTCTTCGGGGAAGCCTGGCTCGTAAAAGTTGGCCTGCGTACAGGT
>CAYNMH010000200.1:0-3666 GCA_964398145.1 uncultured Flavimarina sp.
GTGCCCGTGGCTGCTTGCAGGTTTTTTGTAAGATGTATCTGTATCATTTCCAAAAACCTTTAAAATACTTCCCGTTGATCAGGTAAACCAGTAGCAGGATGCAAAACGTTATGGCGAAAAGCACCATGGAATACATATTGGCCAGACCATAATTTAAAGCTTCCACCTCATCGTAAACTGCAATGGACGCTACTTTAGTCTTTCCGGGAATGTTACCGCCTATCATTAAAACCACTCCAAATTCCCCAACGGTATGTGCAAAAGAAAGCACCACCCCGGTAAGCATCGCCGGTTTAATTTGGGGCAATTGCACGTGAATCAGCGTTTGCCATTTCGATTTTCCTAAACTATACGAAGCCTCTGTAACCGATTGAGAAATGCTACTTAACCCGGCCTGTATGGGGTGCACCATAAAGGGAAGACTGTAGATTACGGAAGCAATTACCAGACCGGAAAATGAAAAAATAAGCTTGATGCCCAACCACTCGTTAAGCCAATTCCCAAAAGCATTATTAGGACTGAATGCAATTAAAAAATAGAAGCCCAAAACGGTGGGCGGTAAAACCAGAGGCATACTAACCAGCGCTTCGAATACCGGTTTTAAACGCGATTTAGATTGCGCAAGGGCATAGGCCACAGGAACTGAAACCAGAATTAAAATCAGGGTAGTCACCGCTGCGAGTTTGAAGGTAAGTATAAGTGGATCCCAATTCATAATGCGCGTAACATCACTTCATTTAAATTGATCATGGCAATGACTTCACGGCCCACCTCCAGACCCAGTTGTTCTACTGCGGCAGCACTTATGATGGAGCTAAAGTTGCCTGCGGCAGAGCGAAGTGCAAGCTTAGCTAATAGTTTCCCCCTTTCCAGCGTCACAACAGTGGCCGGTAGCTGATTTTGAAGGCTGATTTGAGATTGCGCATTCAGACCTATAATCACTTCAGTCTCTTTAAAAACCACAGCAACAGCAGCCTCAGTATTGAGATAGGAAGCATCCTGCGGAGTATCGATTACAATAGCTTTGAGAAACTGTCCGCCCTCGAGGGCAACTTTTACGAGCCTCAGGTTTCCACTGGTTTCAATCCATTCAATATGACCCTGTAGTTCATTCACGTACCGAATATCCAAAATCTTTGAGGATTTTTTGAGCTTGGGCTGAAAAAAGATAGGTATAAAAGGTTTTTGCAGCTTCAGGATTCCCCTCCTCGTGTGTAAGTACCACCGCAGCCTGCGCGATAGGATCGTACAAACTTTCATCAAGAAGCAAATAGCTTCCTTTACCCGCTTGTGATTCACTTTTTACCACTGCTAGAGCGGTAAAACCCATTTCGGCTGCGCCGGAAATTATGAATTGATTGGTTTGCGCAATGCTTTCACCATACACCAGTTTAGGCAAAAGCTCATTATAAAGACCGCTTTGCTTTAAAACAGAAACCGCCGCACTACCATAAGGTGCGGTTTGGGAATTAGCCAGCGCAATATGTTCTACCGAATCACTTTGCAAAGCCTGAAGTGATGGCACCTCATCGTCCAGATACGACCACAGGACCAATTTACCATAGGCATAAATTTTAGGTTTTTCTTTAGCAAAACCGGCTTCATAAATCGCTTGCGGATACGCGGTGTCTGCTGAAATAAACACATCATACGGCGCACCTTCCTTTATCTGAGCCGTGAGTTTACCCGAAGAACTGATTACCAAATCACAGGTTATTCCCGTCTCGGCCTCAAAATCTTCAACCAGAGCTTTCATTGCAAACTGCATATTTGCCGCTGTTGCCAATCTTAAGTTTTGATGTCCCGGCTTTTTCGCGCAGGCGGAAAACAGAACAAACAAAAGTAAAACTCCCAGCCTGATTGATGTAGTGTTATTACGTCTCAATGCCATTTGTTTAAATTATAAACCAATGAATTATAAGATTTGATTGAATTCCAGGCGTTCCCCATCGGGTCCTGATATGTTGAAATAGTTGCAGCCATTCTTCCAAAAATTGAGAAACACTGGAGCTTCTTCCTGTATCTCATATCCCGCTGCCTTAAGCTCTGCAAAAACCGCTTCAACATCATCAACATCAAAAGCAATATGGTCAATATGACCGTGAGACCGGCTACGGATTTCTTCCAGATCTTTAGCAGGAAACTCGTACAGTTCCATAATGACCTCGCCACTTTTCATCATCACCACGTTTCCCTTTTCATCGTTGTGATCAAACTGGGCACGCATTGCTTCTTTAAAACCTAAACCATGATAAAAAGCAACCGACTTTTCCAAATTAGTAACAGGGATTCCTACGTGTTGTATTTTGGCTATTTTGAAGTTCATCGTTAGTTCGTTTAATATTTAAATCTGTGCTTTTTTCGCCTGTTTTTTGGCACCATCCAACTCGCTTTTTTAGCCTGATAGATCGAAAAAAGGGCGATGGCACTCCAGATCATATTGGTCACCAGTGAGGGTATGGCGCGGTAATAATAACAATTAAGTGCTATAAAAACACCTCCAAAAAGATTCATTAAAATACACCAGATCGTGAAATTTTTAGATTTCACAAGACTTAACGCGTAGGCTCCTACTACGAGGATGGAACCCAACCAACCGGAAATATCGATGAGTAATTTCATTAACTATTTAGGAACTATTCGTTTACTAATAATTTATCCATTCGGGTTTTAAAATCAGCTTCAGCCATACGGTCTTCCAGTTTTTTGATCTCTTCTAAAAGTTGAGTATTGAAACCTAACAATTCTTCAAGGGCTTTTTCACCGGCGGTCCAGTATTGTTCGAGTACCGGGAGTTTTTCAGTTGCTTTTTGAGATAACATCAAATAGTATTTTCGGTTGTCAAGAGGGTCTAGTTGTGTATCGATATAACCTCGTTCTTTCATTTTATGGATCAGTTTTACTATTGCAGGATGTGATAATTGCAGGGAATCTGCAATCCCGGTCACGGTCATTTTTTCGTTTTTCCGCAATAACAGAAAAATCATATGCCAGTTAGGCTCAATGTCAGACTCGTGCTCGCGGTAAAAAGTGCGGGTTTGGTTAATAAATGTATCACTTAAGCGCTTTAATCTCCCCGTGAGGCCGCTGTAATGCATTTCTACTAAAAAGTCTACATCCATAATTTATTGTGTAACTGGTTACGTAAATGTAAACCTTTAATGATTTTAAAAAACAGATAAACCTATTTTAGACAGAATTATTTTAAATGTATATCCTTTCCAATAAAAAACTCCCGAACGTAAAATTCGAGAGTTTAAAAATTTTAGTATGTTCTAAATTCTAGCAATTCCCGTCTATATCACAACTTTCCCCCTGTATAACTTCAAGCTCGGGATGATCCTGCCTGGAATACCACTCGCTATATGATTTCTTCAACACATTTAAAAATTGCTCTTCGGGCTGGGCACCTGAAACGGCATATTTACGGTCAAATACAAAAAACGGAACGCCATTAACACCAATATTTCGAGCTTCGGCAATATCCTGCTCAATATGCGCGGTAAACTGACTTTCGTTTAACTCGTGTTCTAGCTCTGCTTTTTCAAGGCCTACCTCCTGCCCCAGTTTTATAAGAGTTTCCCTGTCATCCACATTATAACCCTCGATGAAATAAGCCTTTAAAAGACGTTCTTTCATTTCATTCTGAAGCCCTTTCTGGCCGGC
>CAYNMH010000201.1:0-3640 GCA_964398145.1 uncultured Flavimarina sp.
GTACGTATTACTTAATTAAAAGCAAATTTTTAATTAAAAATATAAACAATGTACAAGTAAAATATACTTATTTAAGATATCATTTAAAATACATCGATATTATTGAAGTAAACCAAATTGTAATAAAATACGTGTTAAAATTATCGAGTTCTATTTGGTCGTATAATCAGTCTTAAATCCTGATTTTTGGTGAAGTATTCTATAGACCAGTTGTAAAAAGTACGTACCCGATTGCGATAATCAATAAGTGCAAACAGATGCACAAACACCCAGATAAACCAGGCTAGAAAACCACTAAAATGAATTTTATCGGGCAAATCGGCGACAGCTTTATTACTCCCAATTATTGCCATAGCGCCCTTATCAGTGTACGTAAAGGTTTTTATAGAGTTGCCTTTAGCTAGACGTTTAAAATTTTTAGCCAGGAGCCTTCCCTGTTGCATGGCAACCTGTGCCAGTTGAGGATGACCTTCCGGAAAATGGGTATCGCTTGTCATAATAGAAGCATCACCCAGAGCATAAATACCGGAGAGCTTTTCGATTTTATTGGTGCCGTTAACACGTATACGATTACCACGCTCATAACATTCATCAGGTATTCCCTTAAAGCGGTAACCGGTTACTCCCGTCGCCCAAATCAGGTTTTTACTGTAGATATGTGAGCCATCTTTCATCATCACTTTTTCCCCGTCGTAATCAATCACCCGCGTATTTAGAAGCACCTCTACTCCCATTTCCCGAAGTTTTTCAAGAGTATATTGCTGACTTTTTTCACTCATAGGAGACAGCAATTCATTACCCCCATTGACGAGATAAATTCGCGCACCGCTACCTGCCAGCTCCGGGAACTCCTTGCGAATGGTGTTATTGCGTAATTCGGCAAACACACCACTGATCTCTACCCCCGTAGGTCCACCGCCGGCAATTACCATATTGAGATAAGGCAGGCGTTCAGATTTATCCCTTATTCGGGTGGCCTCTTCCAGGCGTTGCAACAACCGGTTGCGCATTTCCAGAGCATCTTCAAGAGTCTTCATAGGAATCGCATGTTTCTCGCAGTTATCCAGACCAAAATAATTCGTATGAGTCCCTGTGGCTAAGACCAGGTAATCGTAAAAAAGTTCGCCCGTATCTAAAACAATCCGTTTTTCATTAGGATTAATTTCTAACAGACTCCCCATATGGAAGCTAAAATTCTCCTGATTACGGAATAAATTCCGAAACGGAAAAGTGATGCTCGAAGGATCCAGAAAGCCGGTAGAAACCTGATACAGCAGGGGCGGAAAAAAATTGTAATTGTTTCTATCTACTAAGGTGACTTGATACTCAGAAGATTTACGAAGCTTTTTGACAAGATTTACACCGGCAAAACCTCCTCCTACAATTACAATATGCTTTTTCATAACGTCTTTATTGATTGCTTGAAATTACTGGTTTTTATAGAGAAACAATGGCTTTCCGAAGCATTTTTCAGGATCGAAAACCAGGAATTTAGCTTAGTGGGATAAATCATAAATGTCGATTAGAGCTGCTGTATTTGTTTCATTTTTTTGGATAAAAATTAAGTCTGATTTTTAAGTTGAAGCTAAAAAGTTTAAAGTATTTTTACTCCGAAATATAGATTTTTATAAGCTACATTAAAACGAAAACGATTTCGTTTTAAATAATTATCACCTTTTAATCAATCTACCTTTTAATTCTTCAACAAATTTGCTTATCTCAAAAAATGGAAAGACACATCACCCTTGGCGAATTCATCATCAACAACCAGAAAGACTTTCCGTATGCGAAAGGAGAACTTAGCGCCTTATTAAGCGCCATTCGCCTCGCGGGTAAAATGGTTAATCAGGAAATCAACAAAGCCGGTCTTGCCGAAATACGCGGAAAAGCAGGAAAAGAAAACGTTCAGGGAGAAGCGCAGGCAAAGTTAGATGTACTCGCTAACGATATGTTTATAAGTACGCTTAAAGATCGTGGAGAAATATGCGGCCTGGCTTCAGAAGAATTGGAGGACTTTGTCGTTTTTAATGAAGACAAGCACCGCAATGCGAACTATATTGTACTCATCGATCCGCTTGACGGGTCGTCAAATATAGATGTCGATATCACTGTGGGAACCATTTTTAGTATCTACCGCCGCATAAGTCCTACCGGAACGCCGGTTACTCTCGAAGACTTTTTACAGCCGGGCATTAACCAGGTTGCAGCGGGTTATCTTATTTACGGCTCCTCTACTATGCTGGTTTATACCACCGGTAATGGTGTTCACGGTTTTACTTTTGATCCGGGTATTGGTTCGTTTTTTCTCTCACATCCCGATATTAAATTTCCTGAATCAGGTCGCATTTACTCAATCAATGAAGGGAATTATGTGCACTTTCCGCAGGGTATCAAGAAGTTTATCCGCTGGACTCAGGAACTGGATGAAGATGACAAGCGTCCTTTTACCTCAAGATATACCGGATCACTGGTGGCCGACTTTCACCGAAATATGCTGTTAGGTGGCGTTTACCTCTACCCCACCGGAACCACCGCACCCAAAGGTAAACTGCGCTTGCTTTACGAATGTAATCCTATGGCATTCCTCGCTGAACAGTCGGGCGGAATGGCTTCAGACGGTTACGGGCGCGTTATGGAACGGGTACCTACCGAGTTACACGAGCGTGCGCCGTTTTTCTGCGGATGCAAAAAAGAAGTGGAAAAAATTGAATGGTTTTTAAAACAGGAAGATTAGATTAATTCTGAATTCAGAATTAGTTTTCAAGCTTGTAAATCAAAGGGTTAAAAGCCTTACTTATTACAAGAACGCGATTTCCGGGAGAAAGCCTCGAGGCCTCCTCGTGACTTATCACGACTTTGACCACCTGAGTATGAATCAGAATGGAAAGTACACTCACGATTTCTTCCTTTTCGAGCTGCAATACCTCGCCGGTAAATTTAAATTTTCCGCTGATGCTCTGCCCCATAAAAACACTTTCCGGTGTTCCCTGTGCACTGATTTTACCAGCCTCAAGATGGTAAACATAATTGGAAAGTTTTACAATTTCGCCCACATCGTGTGAAATCATAATTGTGGTAAGTTTAAACTCCTGATGAACCCGTTTAAGATAGTCCTGCAGCTTGTGCCTGATGCTAAAATCAAGAGCGGCGAGCGGCTCATCGAGTACTAATATCGAAGGACGTTGAACTACTGCGCGTGCGAGGGCTACGCGTTGTTTTTGGCCACCGCTTAAGGTTTCGGGCTTGCGGTGTTGCAGGTCGCCCAGCTCCATCAGTTCAATAAGGGAGTGCACTGCATCCTGAGGTGTATTTTTTGCCTTTGCGAAATTCAGATTTTCTAAAACAGTCATATGGTTAAATAGTGCGTAATCCTGAAAAACAAAGCCTACACCGCGCTTTTGAATGCTTAGGTTAATATTCTTTTCAGCATCAAACCAGATCGTATCATTTACCGTCAGTGTTCCTGAATCTGGTTTCATCAGGCCTGCAAGCAAGCGTAAGGCTGAAGTTTTCCCGGCTCCGGAAGGACCGTAAATACTTATAAAAGAACCGGTCTCAATTGTCAAATCAAGTTGCAGAAGCATCGTGCCCGTGGCTGCTTGCAGGTTTTTTGTAAGATGTATCTGTATCATTTCCAAAA
>CAYNMH010000202.1:0-3625 GCA_964398145.1 uncultured Flavimarina sp.
ATCAGAGCTCAAGGGATTTTGTCAATTACCTGGAAAAGGAAAACGAAGAACGTACCCTGGAGAATTTTGAGTATTTCTTCAATCAAACCGATGAAGGAATTAAACCGGATCGGGTAGTGGCAGAAATTGATTCCAATACTGCCAAACTCAAGCGCAGCGAACCTAAGTTTTATTCCATAACCGTTAACCCATCTAAACGGGAATTGCAACAGCTCAAAAATCATCCCGAAGAACTAAAGCGGTATACCCGCGAGTTGATGCAGGACTACGTCAAGGCTTTTAACCGGGAGCTCAACGGCAGGCCCATTCAGGTTAGCGACATCAAATATTTTGCAAAGATTGAATATACCCGGCCCTTTAAAGGCACAGACCGGGAGGTGATCGGCAATCAGCCCATAGCTTCCAAAATCCAAACTCTAAAAGATGAAATCTACCGCATTCAGACTGGTACCATCACCGGAAATCTTCAAGCGCTTCGCGATAAAATCAAACGTCTGGAACAGGAAGCACCCCACCAGCTTAACGGTAAACGTATTGTGCAGGGAATGGAAAAGCCGGGACCGCAGAGTCACATTCACATAATCGTAAGCAGAAAGGATCAGTCGAATTCGATCAGTCTTTCTCCGGGAAGTAAATACAAAGCTTCAGAGGTGGAATTCAACGGAAAGCAAATCAAGCGCGGTTTTGATCGCGATGCTTTTTTCACTCAGGCTGAAAAGTCTTTTGATAAGCTCTTTAACTATAATCGGAATTTTTTGGAACAGTATAGCTCTCGCAGGGATTTTGTAAAAGACCCGGCTAAGTTTTATAAGGATCTGGTGAAGCTTCCCCATCCGCAGCGTATCGCCGTTTTTAAGCTGATGCGAGAGTCTGGGATTAAATTACCAACAACTATTCCGGTTAATCAGGTGCAACTGGTTTATAAAGCTTTTAATGCCCTGAAAAGGGGAGTGGGTGTCGCTGTCAAATCAAGTTCCATTAGTATTTAGATTGGTATGGAGATAATTGAATTAATAGTAATAGATGTGGCAATTCTGTCACTTTATGTCTTGGCCAAACGATACTATAATCGAGCCTGGATAGTTGGTCTTTTAGTCTTGGGAGTCTTAACAGTAATATTGACCATGCAGGTGAATTGGTATTTTATCCTGTTGTGCTATACCTGTCCGGTGCTTTTTTTGGGAATCTGTATTGACGTGTTTACCCCGACTTTAAATACGGCAACACAATCAAAATACCGGGTAGAGTTTGAGACCCACAACAAGCGTTTCCAAATTGAAAACATCAAACGTGGAGCCTCGGTCATCGCCTCTGCCGGTAGTGGGAAAACCGAAAGCGTGGTCTATCAATTCCTAAAGCATTTTCAAAAGCATCAGTTTTGTGGCATTATTCACGATTACAAAAACTTTGAACTCACCGAGATTGCCTATCCGCTTTTTGAAAGCACAGATATACCTTTTTATACCATCGCATTTGATGAAGTCATTCATAAGGTAAATCCAATCGCTCCACGCTATTTACCCAATGAAGAAAGTGTCAATGAAGTGGCTCGTGTATTACTGGAAAACCTGCTCGAGCAAAAGGAACAGGTAGTGACGGGATCCTCTAAATTTTTTAATGACGCGGCCGAAGGGCTTTTATGCGGAATGATCTGGCGCCTAAAAGAAGATTTACCCGGTCTGTGTACGCTGCCTCATATGATCGCGCTCTATCAGTATCTGGATACCAAACAATTGGTACTTTGGCTTTCTGAAAACCGTACTTCGCGCATTATGGCCAGTGCATTTATCAGCGGGATAGATTCTGAAAAGCAAACAGCCGGAGTGATGAGCACGCTGGCCAATGCCTTAAAACGTATCAGTACCAAACGCATCTTTATGGCCCTCTCAGCCGATGAAGTACCATTGGATCTCAATAACCCGAATAATCCATCGGTAATCAGTGTGGTCAATAACCCCAAGTACGAATCGGCTTATTCACCGGTAATCGCAACGATATTACATACTGCAATTAAACAAATGAGTGTAAGGGGACAGCAATCTTCTTTTGTTATGATGGAAGAAGCACCCACCATTCGTTTGCTCCATATGCACCGCATACCTGCAACCCTGCGCAGCTACGATGTAGCCACGATTTATGTAATGCAGGATAAGGTGCAAAACGATATGATGTATGGCGATAAAGCCAGCAGGGCCATTCTGGCCAATCTGTCCTATCAGTTTTTTGGAAAGGTTAACGATCCTGATACCGCTAAATACTACGAACGCTTTTTTGAAATCGTCAAAAACCCAACTAAAAGTGTGAGCAAGGGTTATACACTGGACTTTGATACGCGCGTGACTACAGGTGAGCGTGAGGTTTCTAAAGTGCGTGCTGATGTGTTTTTTCGGTTGAAGCAGGGGGAATTCATTACCTATGCGGATGGTTTAGATCGCAAAGTGCAGTTTAAGCTTGCTAAAATCAATAGACAGCTTCCTCAAGCCGCAAAACGCTTTTCAGAGGAAGATTATGAAACCAACTTTAAACGTATTCACTGGGAAATCCTGCGCCGGTTTAAGAGTTAGCGTTCTAATCATTGGATCGCTCGATGATTTCCAAGGCCATTTCCAGTCCTAAAATCTGATCCTGTAAGGATTGATAACGTTGCTTGAATTCAGCATCCTCGATCCCACTTTTATGGAGTTCTAACGCCTTTTTACGTAACTCTTCAATTCGAATATGTATCTTTTGAGAATTGGTCATTTTGATACCGGTTTAATTGTTGAACAAAAAGGAATCAGAATGTATTGCTTCAAAGCTTCGGACATTTTCCGGTTTATAGGATTTTGTCCAAAAATAAGTCTTTTTTGAAAAATTAGAGAAGTGGTTGGATATGATTTTTGGGTAAATAAAATAGGAATCTGTTAAGCCTTGAAAATGAGCGAATACGGTCGCATCTTAAATCAATTCTAATCGAAGTATACTGTTATTTGGATAGAACGGAGGATATCGCTTCATTCAAATTAAGTTAAAACGGACTTTTCTCCCGAAGCTCTTTTTCAGTGACTTTCCATTGCCCATCTTCCTTGACCAGTTTAAAGGTTTCCGGTTTATCTAAATAGTTGATCGTACATTTTACCCAGGCCGTATCTCCTTCCTGAGTTTGTTGAATTACCTTAAAATCCATTTTTGTTTCGATATCTTCAACAAAGAAGTTTTGAATCTGCATTAAGCCCTGATACCCGGTTTCTGTGGTATAGCTTTTCAGCTTCTCATTATCCCGTGCGTAAAAACTTTCCAGGACCTTTTGGGTGACTTCTTCCGGGCTTTTGTTTTTGGAGTTAAAACAGGCTGAGAACAGGATAATACTTAAAATTAAATAGAACGCTTTCATAGTACATCAGTTTGGATAGTTAATATATTTTGGATTAATTTTCAGCTGTAATGCCCTTTCACCTTGGGCTTCCACCAAATCCACAATCAGCCTGCGATCCCTGCTTAATGAAAATTTGGGCACCACATAAACAAAGCGCTTAACTTCCCCAGCTTGAATTTTTTCGGGTATCTGATGTGTATAAAGTGGTTCTTTGGGAAGTTTTTGCATGGACTTTCGTTTTCCTTTTAAACGGGTTTGGGTGGACAAACT
>CAYNMH010000203.1:0-3428 GCA_964398145.1 uncultured Flavimarina sp.
CCCTCCACATCCACATATTCCACATTCAGGTTCAGGGCCTTAACCGTATTGATCATCAGGCGTCGCGACTTCAGCAGGCCTATCTCGTTTTCAATACTGTTAGTACCCATCCCCCCCAGCAGACCCAGTTCGCTAAAATTGGCCAGCTCAGCACTTCCGCCTCCTCCCTGACTTTCTTCATCTTTAATGATTACACTAGCCACAGTATTGTAAACCGGGATGGTCAAACGCAGATAGATAAATGCTATGATAATTGTAACAAATACAGTAATCAAAAACCAGGGCCAATACCTGAGGTATTTTTCCAGCTCCTCGCGAATATTAAGTTCTTCTTCTATATTATTTTGCATATAAACTATAAAATTACCTACCTCACGAAGAGTACTACTAATGAAATTAATACGGAGGCTACCGAAATAAAAAGACCCGAGTTAGGATTTAAACTCCCGGCCTGCCGCTGTGAATCGTTTAACTCCACATACAGCACATCATTTTGCTTCAAATAGTAATAATCGGAATCGACTATGGAATTATCCGTTAGATCTAAATAGGCTTTAACGATGCTGTCGTTTTCCTCCCGCATCACCAAAACATTGTCCCGGCGGCCATAGATTTCCATATCTCCGGCCATACCCAGGGCTTTGGGTATGGTGAGGTATTCATTGGAAATGGTATAGGTCCCCGGGTTGCGTACAGCTCCCAATACCGAGACCTGAAAATTGGACAATTTGACATTCACAATCGGGTTTTCTACATACTCTGAAATAAGCTGCTTCAGTTTTTCCGATAATTCCACCCGGGTCAGCCCGCGTACCTGCAACGTACCCAATACGGGGAATTCAATATTCCCGTTCATATCGACTAAATAGGTTTGAAGTTGGTTTCCGCCCCCTACTCGCAGATTCCCGGTGGAGACATCCCCCGATCCTACTACGGGTGGATTAAAAGGGATTGCCGCCTCCTGCTCGAGAGCAGATACCGTAATAGTCAGTTCGTCATTCGGCTGAATGGTGATAAACTGCTTGGCCGGCTGGGGCATTTGAATACGGGCGGGCACATCGAGTTCATTCGGTTCGTAAAAATAAGTGGTATCCTTTCGGCTTACACAGGAGCTCAACAAAAGCCCTGCAAGAACAAACAAAATCCCTACACGTCTGGTTACAATCATGAACTTTAAATATTTGAGCAAAAATAGAATTATTATCAGGTTTACAACAGGCTTCCGGAAATTAATACGCCTTTTCCTCTCCCTGTACCGCATTCAATACGGTTTTAAGGATGATTTTGATATCCAGCCACAGCGTCCATTTTTCCACATAAAATACATCCAGCCGGGTACGGTTAACGATATCACTTTGTTCGGCAATCTCCCCCCGGTAGCCGCGTATCTGCGCCAAACCGGTAATCCCGGGTTTAACAAAATGCCGCACCAGGTATTTATCTACCGAGCTTTGATACTGCTCGGTATGCAGTTCCATATGCGGGCGGGGGCCTACCACACTCATATCCCCTAAAAAGACATTAAAAAACTGGGGCAGTTCATCAATACTGGTACGCCTTAAGATACGCCCCAGTCGGGTCACCCGGGTATCGTTCTTCGTCATCATCTTCCGGTCGGCATCCTCGGTGGTGATCATAGAGCGAAACTTATAACACCAAAACACCCGCTTATTCACCCCGTGCCGCTTTTGCTTAAAAAACACCGGCCCCGGCGCATCCCGCTGCATGAGGAGATAAATCAACGGGGTTAACCAACTCAAGATACCTACAATCACCAGGGAAGAAAAAACCACATCAAAACTACGTTTCACAATCCGCGCATAGGGGGTGTCCAGCGGCTGCTCCCGCAGGTTTAGTACGGGGATGTTGTCATACAGCTCAATACGCATAGCCCGTGTAAAAATCTCCTTATTATCGGGGATAATCTTCAGCTTCATCAGGTTGTTATCGGCAAAGGCGATCAGGTTAAACAACTGGGCTTGATTAAGCTTGGAAGCCGTACAAAATACCTCATTTACATTGCGTTTCCGCATATATTCAAAAGCCTCTTCCACCTTCCCCAGATAGGTAGGGCTGGGCGAATGCGCATTGTCAAAATACCCCAGATATCTGTAACCCAAATCGGGCTCATCAAACACTTTACGTATTTTCTTCAGGTTGCGGTCCCGGCCAATGACCACTACCTTAACGGCATTTCCGCCTTCTTCCCGGTAACGTGCCCGTGCATAATAAAACAAAATCCGGTAGCCCAGCAAACTACTATACAGCCCCAGTAACACCCCGCTATGATACGAAAGGGAGTTAAGAGGCTTGTGGCTCAGGCTAAACCAGGCAAAATAGGCCAGGCTAAACAGCACATACAACTGCAGGGGCTTGTGAAAATTCGTAAAAAAACGCTCCTTTCGGGAGGTGGGATAATAATCAATGGAATAAGCACTCAGCAACCAGGCGGCATTGTAAAACAGTATTGAGTTGATATTAAAATACAGCTCCGGGATAAACCATGCTAAAAAGCCATTAACCAAACTCAAATGGATCAGGATACTAATGGGTACGATATAGAGCGAACGCTTCATAAATAATTTTGAACCAGAGGCAAAGCTAAGGGCTTTTAGCTAAACTTACTGATATGCGGCAGAATATATTGTGAAATCTTTCGGCCTATCTTGGCAAACAGGGTGAGATATCCCATCAATTTAAAATCTTTGATAATCTTCAGGTCTTCGGCCGATTTGCGTTGTTGCAGGCTGGCGGTGGTACTCTTGCCTCCCAGCCGCATCTTAACCACCCACTCATTGAGAAAGAAGGTTTTTAGTCGCGGTTCGGTAAACCAGCGTAGGGAAATTTCGTAATCGCTGGCAATACGATAATCCTCCTTATATAGCCCATAAGTATCAAAGACTTCCCGCTTGGCGTAGATGGTGGTGTGTAAAGGAATCCATCCCCGCTTTAAATAATTTTTTTTAAAAGGCTTACTCCGGTACACGCGCTTAACCCGTCTGATATCTTTCCGATCCACATACATCCCGTTTGCATAGACCAGATCGGCCTGGCTTTTTTGAAAAGCCCCTGCAATTGCCTTAAGGGTATCCGGACTGTAAAACAAATCATCCGAGTGTAAAATTCCAATGATGTCTCCTGTTGCCAGTTTGATTCCCTTATTCAGGGCATTGTACAAACCCTTGTCCGGCTCCGATACATAATACCCCAGCTTATCTTTATAGCGCTCAATCACCTCCTGGGTCCCGTCTGTGGAACCCCCGTCAATCACCAGATGTTCTACATCAGGATAAGTCTGTCCCAGGGCGCTTTCAATACAGGAAGCAATATGCTCCTTGTTGTTATAGACGATGGTAATGATGGATATCTTCAAAGATTAAGTAATTAAGTTATGGAGTTATTTTTAATCGTTTTCAGAAATTGTAACC
>CAYNMH010000204.1:0-2040 GCA_964398145.1 uncultured Flavimarina sp.
AATATGATTTAAGATTATATTAAATATTTTTAAGATTGTTTTAACGTAGAAGATTCGAGGGTGTTGACATTGATTTGGTAATCAAATTTCTGTTTGTTCTAACCACCAATAGTAATCATACTTCGGTTATTGTTGTGCAATTTGGGATTGGTTATTTGTTCAAATTCAGTCATTCCGGCACGTACGGCTTTCTTTTTAGAAAGCGCTGTGGCGATTAAAGCTTCCAGATTTTCGCCTGCACGAAAGGGTCCTAGCAAATTAGTTTCTTCATTAGAAAACAGGCAATTTTTGAGTTTTCCATCTGCCGTAAGCCTGATGCGGTTGCAACTGTCACAGAACGGATTGGTTACTGAACTGATGATGCCAAAGCTACCTTTAAAGCCTTCAATTTTATAATTACGTGCCGTAAAATTACGCTCGTTTGGTAAAGGCTGAAGGGATTCAATTCCAAAATGATCGTGCACGCGGTTTAGAATTTCAGCCTGACTTACCAGTTTACTTTTATCCCAAAGGTTACCGTCAAAAGGCATAAACTCTATAAAGCGTACATTGATCTTTTTATCCTGAGTGAGTTTTACAAAATCAATTATTTCGTCTTCATTGAAATCTTTCATCAGCACGGCATTGATTTTAACCTGAAAGCCTTCCGCGAGCAAGGCATTGATATTTTCAAAAGCCTGTTTATACTGATCGCGACGGGTAATGAATTTAAATTTTTCGGCATTTAAACTATCCAGGCTTACATTGATATCGTTTAGTCCAAAACGTTTAAAATCATCTGTAAACCTGTGGGTAAGCAGTGCGTTTGTGGTTATGGAAAGTTTTACGGGTAGTTTTGCAAGCTTTTCCAGAATTAGGCTAAAATCTTTTCGAACCAGGGGCTCACCACCCGTCAGCCTAATTTTGTCAACTCCATGGGCTACAAAAACCTTTGCAATTGTTTCAATTTCATCAGCGGTCATCAGATTCGCTCTGGGTGTCAGTTCCACACCATCGTGCGGCATACAATACGTGCACCTAAGATTGCACTTTTCGCTTAACGAAATGCGTAAATAATTGTGTTTACGCCCGTGAGAATCGGTTAATATGGGGCTAACTTTAGTCATTGGCATTGTGCTGAGCACCTCTTAAAATTTTAAATACGTGTAATAAATGCGGAAAAACAGCATCCATAGATTCTTTAGCTCCGTTTGTTGAACCGGGTAAGGCTAAAACAAGGCAGTTACCCAGCGTACCCGCAATGCTACGCGAAAGCATTGCGTACGGCATGCGATCCTGACCATAATTGCGAATAGCCTCTTCAACACCGGGAATACGCCGTTCCAAAATAGGTTCCAGAGCTTCAGGCGTTACATCACGCATACTCAAGCCGGTGCCGCCGGTATAAATGAGGAGATTTACAGTATCTGAAAGCTCAAAGGCCTTGCTGCGTATGGTTTCCAGATCATCGGGGATAATCTCATAACCCTGTATTTGTACGTGATGTTTTTGTAGTTTTTCAATAATTGCCTTACCAGCGCGATCTTCTTTTTTCCCTTCTGAAATCGAATCGGAACAGACAATGATGTGTGCACTTAACCGCGACGGATTCTGATCGGTAAAGCTGCTTTTTCCACCTTTTTTGTGCAGCAGTTTGATAGTATTGATCTCAATACCTTTATCTATAGGCTTAAGCATATCATACATGGTTAGGGCAATGACTGAAGCACCGTGCATAGCTTCCACTTCAACTCCGGTCTTGTAAACTGTCTTTACCGTAATTTCAATAATGACGGAAAGCCCTTCTATTCTGTATTCAACAGCAGTATATTCTATGGGCAGCGGATGGCAATCCGGAATACTGGTATGCGTATTCTTAACGGCAAAAAGGCCGGCGGTTTTAGCCATTTCAAACACATTACCTTTAGGAACCTTATTTTTCTGAAGCGCCTCAAGTGTTTCAGCTTTACTAAGCTTTACAACCGCCTGAGCTGTCGCGCTACGTAAGGTGTTTATTTTATGGGTTATGTCAACCATGATTATTTTTATTGCTATTGTTAT
>CAYNMH010000204.1:2140-3378 GCA_964398145.1 uncultured Flavimarina sp.
CTGCCAACTGAGCCTCAACTAGGAATTCACTTTCCATTGATGGCTTTGGTCTTCAAATACTTCCTTACCAAAAATAGGCGTACGGTCTTTAACCTGGTTTACAATCCACTCGGTTGCGGTATATACTTCTTTCCTGCGCTTCGCGGAAACAAAGACAAAGAAGCAGACTTCCCCGGTTTTAATCAAACCCAGACTGTGGTAGATGTGCATACAAATGAGATCAAATTTTTCAAACGCCTCTTCGCGTATCTCGTGTAATTTTTCATTGGCCAGTTCTTCATAACAGCTATATTCTATGGCAGCAACTTGTTTTCCTTCAATAACATCTGCCCGTACCTGTCCTAAAAAAATATTGTGAGCGCCTATACTGGTTTTGCTCTGGTGTTTGGCAATAGATTCTCCAATAAATTGGCTGCTTATGGGGCCTTGTATAAATACTTGTTTCATTCGTTTTGGTTTAGTCCTTTTAAAATTTTGATTTACTAAATAGACGTTCTATTTCCCGAGCTCCCGTACTTAAAGCTGCTGCTTTCGAAAATCCCCAATCTTGCAATTGTTCTACTGCCCGCTTTGCGCGTTTTCCACTTTGGCAAAACACATAATAGGTTTCATCAAGATTCAGCTGTTGTGTTGTTTCAAGTTCTCCCAGCGGAATTTCGAGTAACTGGTCTAATTGCAATCGCGGTTGCTCATTGGCCTGCCTTACGTCTATAAGATAGCCCGCTGTAAGCATATCAGGCGAAAAGCTCAAAACCGCTACTTTTTCTTTTACGTGTGTTTTGTTGAAGAACGCCTCCGTAACCTGATTATTCGTTTTTTTAGTAAACTGAAAACGTTCCTGGCTCGCATTTAAACAGTTATATACCAGCAATTCGCCTGAAAGAACGTGGCCTATGCCTAAAATTATCTTTATAATTTCCTGCGCCTGAAGCATTCCAATCAGGCCCACAGCAGTGCCTAAAACCCCGGCTTCAGCACAGCTGGGAGCTTCAGTTACTTTGGGAAACAAACAGCGATACGTAGGTCCGTTATCATAATTAAAAACGGAGATTTGCCCTTCAAACCTGTGAATACTTCCGTAAACAACCGGTTTTCCGGTAAGCACCGCTGCGTCATTTATGAGGTAGCGCGCTGCGATACGGTCTGTAGCATCCACGAGAATATCAAAATCTTTGAACAAATTAATAGCGTTCATTCCGCTTAAAAATTCAGGAATTGTGACGATGTTGCATTCCGGA
>CAYNMH010000205.1:0-3360 GCA_964398145.1 uncultured Flavimarina sp.
AATTACTTAAACATTGGGCTGGGTTATCGGTTTTAGATTTTTGAGAAACGCCTATCTTTAACCCCCAAATAACAACCCATGGCTCAGGAACTCAAAATACTTATCTTAAACGGTCCCAATCTCAATCTGCTGGGCAAACGCGAACCCGGTATCTATGGCAGTCAGTCGTTTGAAGATTACTTTTCTAAATTGCAATTTCAGTTTAAGGAGACGGAGTTATCCTATTTTCAATCCAATTCTGAAGGCGATTTGATCACCAAAATTCAGGAAGCTGATGGTGTTTTTGACGGTATCGTGCTCAATGCTGCCGCTTATACACATACCTCGGTAGGCATTGGCGATGCCATTGCAGCGGTAAACGTGCCTGTTGTTGAAGTGCACATTTCCAACACCTTTGCCCGGGAAGCCTTTCGGCATCAGTCGTATGTTTCGAAGCAAGCCAAGGGTATTATCGTAGGTTTTGGTTTACAGAGTTACGAACTGGCGATACAATCGTTTCTCTAAATCCATCTTTTGAAACAGGCTTATTTCAACTGGAGTAGTGGTAAAGATTCGGCTTTGGCGCTTTATCAAATGCTTCAGCAATCCGAATACAAAATCACTCGATTAGTTACGACCGTGAATGCTGATGTTAACCGGGTATCTATGCATGGTTTACGAGAAGAATTACTCAATTTACAGGCCGAAGCTTTAGGTTTTCCGCTGGAGAAAATTTCTTTAAGCGGAAATGTTTCGATGTCTGAATATTCCAGAATTCTGGGTGACGCCGCCCGAAGATTGAAAGATGCCGGAAACACCCACGCGGTTTTTGGAGACATTTTTCTGGAAGATTTACGCAAATACCGCGAAGATCAATTGAGATCAGTTGGGCTTCAGGCTGTTTTTCCGCTTTGGAGACAGGATACTACAGAACTCATTCACCAGTTTATCGACCTGGGTTTTCAGGCGATTACCGTTTGTGTGAATGCCAAAGTTCTTGACGAATCTTTTGCAGGGCGGGTGATCGATAAGCAGTTTATAGCCGATTTGCCGGAAGGTATAGACCCCTGTGGTGAAAACGGAGAGTTTCACACTTTTGTCTTTGACGGACCCATTTTTAAAAATCCGGTTGGCTTTCGCGTAGGCGAAAAAGTGCTCCGCAACTATGCACCAACAGAAAATAAGGATGACAATTGCTTTAGCGATGATGAAAAATCCTGGGATACCGGGTTTTGGTTTTGTGACCTCGTGCCGGGTAGTTAATTGTTATTGGTTAATAGTGTTGTTTTTAAGAGGTAATTAAAGGGAAGGGGTGGAGTTGAATATATGAACAATAAAAACACTAGGAATTAAAAACCCTTGGATTGATTTATCCAAGGGTTTTTAATTTTGTCTAACGTCTAACGTCTATAAGTGAATCACTTCATCGTAAGCGGCAGCTACAGCTTCCATCACAGCCTCACTCATGGTTGGGTGTGGGTGCACCGCTTTCAGTACTTCGTGACCGGTAGTTTCTAATTTTCTACCTAAGACAGCTTCTGCGATCATATCGGTGACACCGGCGCCTATCATATGGCAGCCTAACCACTCACCGTATTTCGCATCAAAAATTACTTTTACAAAACCTTCTTTGTTTCCGGCAGCGCTGGCCTTTCCGGAAGCGGAGAATGGGAATTTCCCGATTTTGAGATCGTAACCCGCTTCTTTCGCCTGTTTTTCGGTCATACCTACAGAAGCGATTTCAGGCGATGCATACGTACATCCCGGGATGTTGCCGTAGTCCAATTTTTCTACGTGCATACCGGCTATTTTTTCCACACAAATAATACCTTCTGCTGAAGCTACGTGAGCCAGCGCAGGTCCGGGAGTGATATCACCAATAGCGTAATAACCCGGCATATTCGTCTGGTACCAGTCGTTTACAATGACTTTATCTTTATCGGTAATAATACCCACGTCTTCCAGACCGATGCCTTCAATGTTAGTTTTTATACCTACTGCTGAAAGTACAATGTCTGCCTCCAGTTTTTCTTCTCCTTTTTTGGTTTTAACCGTAGCAACCACGCCATCTCCGGAAGTATCAACTGATTCTACAGAAGAATCGGTCATAACCTTAATACCTGCTTTTTTCAGGCTGCGCTCAAACTGTTTGGATACTTCTTCATCTTCAACCGGTACGACATTTGGCAAAAATTCTACAATGGTCACCTCGGTACCCATAGCGTTGTAAAAACTTCCAAACTCACAACCAATAGCCCCTGAACCTACTACGATCATACTTTTAGGCTGCTTCTCAAGCGTCATCGCCTCGCGGTAGCCAATGATTTTCTTACCATCCTGAGGCAGGTTGGGCAACTGGCGGGAGCGCGCTCCTGTTGCAATGATGATGTGATCTGCACTGTATTCGGTGCCGTCAACATCTATTTTTTTACCCGGTTTTAGTTTACCAAAACCTTCTATAACTTCGATTTTATTTTTTTTCATCAGGAACTGAACGCCTTTGCTCATCCCGTCTGCAACGCCACGACTACGTTTTACCACCGCATCAAAATCTTTATCGGCGCCATCTACTTTGAGGCCATAGTCTTCCGCATGCTTCAGGTATTCAAATACCTGAGCACTTTTAAGCAGGGCTTTAGTAGGGATACAACCCCAGTTTAAGCAAACCCCTCCAAGGCTTTCCTTTTCTACAATAGCGGTTTTAAAACCTAATTGTGAAGCTCTGATAGCCGTTACATAACCACCGGGTCCACTTCCTAAGACAATAACATCGTATTTACTCATAGTTTCCTTGAAATTTGAAGGCACGAATTTACGGATAAAAAGCCTAAAAAACGAACCGCTAAGGCTTCGGGATTTTTAAGATTGAGGCTTACGAAAGGCGTTTTTTGATTTCATCTTTGAGAACCGGCAAAACATCGCTTTCAAACCACTTGTTTTTATTAAGCCAGAAATGATTAACGGGAGAAGGATGGGGGAGTACAAAATACTTCGGCAGGTAGTGTTCAAAATTCTGAATACGTCGGGTTAAGGTTTGTTTATCCTGAAGATAATACTGCTGCGCATGATTACCGATTAAGATATAAAGCGGGTCGCATTCAAGCCTGTCGGTTACCTGTTTATGCCAAAGCGGGGCACACTCGGGTCTGGGCGGAAGGTCGCCGGTTTTCCCTTTGCCGGGATAGCAAAAGCCTAAAGGCAGAATCGCAAAATTTTCGGGATTGTAGAAGGTGTTTTCATCTACATCGAGCCATTCCCGTAAACGCCGCCCACTGGGATCATCCCAGGCTTTGGTATGCTCATGGGCGAGACGCCCGGGAGCCTGACTCGCCAATACAATTTTGCTTTTTGGCGAAGCCGAAATAATAGGGTTGGGGCCTA
>CAYNMH010000206.1:0-3293 GCA_964398145.1 uncultured Flavimarina sp.
AATGAATACAGTTAAAGCTTGGAGAGAAACGATTACAATTCCCACCTATGAAGTGGGAACCCCTGAAAAATATCCGGTTTTTTTAGAGAAACGGGTTTATCAGGCCAGTACCGGATCAGTTTATCCGCATCCGGTAATTGAGAAAATCAGTGACGAAAAAGTAGATAAAGAGTGGGATGTTATTTATATAGAAAATGAATACATCAAGCTTATGATTTTACCGGCTCTGGGAGGAAGGATTCAACGGGCTTATGATAAAATCAGACAGCGGGACTTTGTTTATTACAATCATGTTATCAAGCCTGCTCTGGTGGGGCTTACAGGCCCCTGGATTTCCGGAGGAATCGAGTTTAACTGGCCCCAGCATCATCGCCCCAGTACTTATGATCCCACAGACTCCTATATTGAAGAAAATGAAGACGGCAGTATTACGGTATGGGTAAGTGAGGTAGAACGTATGTTTCGTACTAAAGGAATGGCTGGCTTTACCCTGCATCCCGATAAGGCTTATCTGGAAATCAAAGCCCAATTGTATAACCGCACTCCGCATCCCCAAACATTTTTGTGGTGGGCAAATCCTGCTGTCGCAGTAAATGATCATTATCAGTCGGTTTTTCCACCAGATGTTAATGCCGTTTTTGATCACGGTAAACGCGATGTTTCAGAATTTCCTATTGCCAAAGGGGAATATTATAAGGTCGATTATGCACCGGGTACTGATATTTCACGCTACAAAAACATTCCTGTTCCTACTTCCTATATGGCCATAACTTCTAAATATGACTTTGTAGGAGGTTATGAGAATGATTCAAAAGGGGGGCTGTTGCACGTGGCTGATCATCACGTCTCTCCGGGCAAAAAACAATGGACCTGGGGTAATGGCGATTTTGGCCATGCCTGGGATCGTAATTTAACCGATGAGGACGGCCCGTATATTGAACTCATGTGTGGTGTTTATACAGATAATCAGCCTGATTTTTCCTGGATGCATCCTTACGAAGAGAAAAGCTTTAAGCAGTATTTTATGCCTTATTATAATGTGGGTGTCGTTAAAAATGCAACAAAAGAAGCTTTGTTGAACCTGGAGCTGGAGAATGGTAAAGCCCGCTTAAAAGTGTATGTGACTTCAGTTTATGATAATAGCCGTATAACGCTTAACTGTGGTGATTCCATCTGTCTCGATGAAACCCTGGATCTTGACCCGGCTCATGATTTTGACACCCTGATTGACATCGGAAATTCAGACTTTAATGAATTAAAAGCTACCGTTTACGATGCTCAGGGTAACGTACTGGTTAGTTGGTCCCCAGGTAATGATGAAATGGGAGCTATTCCTGAAGCGGCAAAGGCGGCAAAAGAACCTAAGGAAATAGACTCTGTAGAAGATTTGTTTTTAAACGGCTTACACCTGGAGCAATACCGTCACGCAACCTTTGACCCTACAGCCTATTATCTGGAAGCATTGCGGCGCGCTCCCGGTGATGTACGCAACAACAATGCTATGGGTTTATGGAAACTGAAGCATGGAAAATTTGAAGAAGCTTTAGCCTATTTTGATACCGCTATCGAAACGCTTACCACCCGAAACCCGAATCCATATGACGGGGAACCTTACTTCAATAAAGGTGTGGTTTTAAATTATCTGGGTCGAAAGGATGAAGCCTATGCCGCATTTTTTAAAGCATGCTGGAATGCTGCCTGGCAGGCAGCCGGCTATTTTAATCTGGCACAGATAGATTGTGAGCGCGGAGATTTATCCAAAGCTTTAGAGTTAGTTGATAAAGCGCTCATCAACAACTGGCATAATCATAAAGCCCGACATTTAAAGGCACTGCTGCTGCGCAAACTGGGCCGTACGGAAGCAGCACAACGTCTTATTGAAGATTCTTTAAAAATTGATCGCTTTAACTTTGGGATATTGTATGAAAAATTCCTGTTAAGCGGAGCAGATCAGGATTTACAAACGTTTAAAGAAAGACTACGCGGGTATGAACACAATTACATCGAGTTTGCACTAGATTATGCGCAGGCCGGTGAGTTTAAAACAGCTCTGGATATTCTACTGGTTGAATATTCAGAAAGTAAGAATCATTATCCGATGATCGGATACTTTGCTGGATACTTTTGCGAACAATTAGGTAAATCTGAGCAGGCTGCATCGTGGTATAAAAAAGCACAGCAAAGCCCTTCAGATTATTGTTTTCCAAACCGGCTTGAAGAAGTTCAGGTACTTAAGGCTGCAATTCAATTCAATCCTGAAGATGCCAGGGCCAATTATTACCTGGGCAATTTCTGGTACGCATCCAGACAATATGAGGAAGCCCGGAATTGCTGGGAACTTTCGGTTAAATTAGACGATAAAAATGCCATCACCCATCGTAATCTGGCACTTTTATACTACAATAAATCTAATGAGAAAGACCGGGCCCGCAAGCATCTCGAGTATGCCTTTGAGCTAGACCCTGAAGACTCCCGATTGTTGATGGAATTAGACCAGCTGTATAAAAAAATCAATGTTTCGGTCACAGACCGCCTGGCATTGCTGGAAGAGCATCTTGATCTTACGCAATCGCGTGACGATTTGTATCTGGAGCGCATCAGCCTGTACAACTTTCTGGGAGATCATAAAAAAGCCCTGGATTTAATTGAAACCAGACAATTCCATCCCTGGGAAGGAGGGGAAGGTAAAGTTCCTTTTCAGCACATAAATACCCATGTTGAACTGGCCAAAAAGTGTCTTTCAAACGGAAATCCACAGGAGGCTCTTGAGCATCTGGAAATGGCTCAGGTTTATCCGCATAATTTGGGAGAAGGAAAGCTTTTTGGTGCACAGGAGAATAATATTTTTTATTGGCTGGGCTGTGCCTGGGAACAATTGGGCGAGATGAAAAAAGCTAAAAAAGCCTGGGAAGTAGCGTCACAAGGATTGAGTGATCCAAGTCCTGCAATTTTTTACAACGATCAGCAACCCGATACCATTTTTTATCAGGGACTGGCCCTCCGCAAACTGGGAAGGGAAAAAGAAGCGAGAATACGTTTTGAAAATTTGCTGAATTATGGTAAAACGCATAGAGAAGATGCTGTAAAACTCGACTATTTTGCAATCTCCCTGCCCGATTTATTGATTTGGGAAGAAAATTTGCAGGTGCGCAATCGCATTCACTGTGAGTATCTTATAGGTCTGGGTGCTCTGGGGATGAACGATATGGAGCAGGCAGAACAGGCCTTTAAATCGGTAGCAGAACAGGATTTATATCACCTACCGGCTCATTTGCATCACCTGATGGTAAACA
>CAYNMH010000207.1:0-3256 GCA_964398145.1 uncultured Flavimarina sp.
ATTGATGAATGAATCCCCGTTAGGAAATCTTAAACCTCTAAGGTCTTGCTTTTATATTCTGAAAGTACATTTTCGGTGACCTTCTGGCCGTCTAGCATCCTGATGATGCGGTGGCTGTACTTGGCGTCATGCTCGCTGTGCGTCACCATGATGATAGTTGTGCCGGCTTCGTTGAGTTCGGTAAGCAGATCCATCACCTCGTTCCCGTTGCTGCTGTCCAGATTACCGGTAGGTTCATCCGCCAGAATGAGTTTGGGATTGTTAACCACGGCCCGGGCTACGGCCACACGCTGCTGCTGCCCTCCCGATAATTGTTGCGGAAAGTGCTTACGGCGGTGCATAATCTGCATTTTTTCGAGCACCTCGTCTACCCGCTTTTTACGCTCAGCCGGTTTTACGCCGGTGTAAATCAACGGAAGCTCCACGTTTTCAAAAACCGTGAGTTCGTCAATCAGGTTAAAGCTTTGAAAGACAAACCCGATGTTGTGTTTGCGCAGATCGGCACGCTTCCGCTCGTTAAACCCGGCTACTTCAATACCGTTGAAGATAAAGCTGCCACCATCCGGATCGTCAAGCAGTCCCAGAATATTCAGTAAGGTCGATTTACCGCAGCCCGAAGGACCCATCACGGCTACAAATTCGCCTTCCTGCACCTGAAAAGACAGTTTGTTGAGGGCGATGGTGCGCACCTCTTCGGTGGCGTAATACTTTTCTAAGTCTGTTATTCTGATCATCTAAGAAAGGATTAGGTTTATTAATTCTAAGATTAGTGTTGTCATTTTTCTATTTTAATCCTGAAGTACCAGTTCCTTCACTTCATCATAATTATCGTAACTGCTGGTAATCACGCGGTCTCCCGGCTCCAGGCCGCTTAAAACTTCGTAATACTCGGTATTTTGACTGCCCAGTGAAATGTCTGCCTTATATGCGGTGTTTCCATTCTCGCTCACTTTAAAAATCCAGTTGCCGCCGGTTTCCTGAAAAAATCCGCCTTTTGGGATGAGCAAAGCCTGCTTTTCCTGACTCAGCGCCACCCGTATTTGCAGGGTTTGACCGCGGCGTATTCCTTCAGGCACATCTGATTCAAATTCCATATCTACCTGAAATCTTCCGTTTGTCACCTGAGTAAAGACCTTTTTGATGACCAGCGTGTAGCTTTTTCCGTCGAAATCAAAAGAACCTTTTTGGCCGGTATAGATTCGGGAAATATAATGTTCGTCAATATCTACGCGCACTTTGTATCCGCTCAACACGTCTATCTGGCCCAGACGCTCGCCTTTGTTTTTAGACTGACCAATTTCGGCATCAAGTGAAGTAAGCTGCCCGTCTACCGGCGCCCGCACCACGAGGTCTGCCACTTTACGACGCATCAATTCCAAGGCATTCTGGGTACGCTCATACGAACTGGAAACCTGATTTTTCTCCTGCTTCACCGCGATTGAATCCTGGGCCAAAATCTGCCCGGCAAGCTGCATACGTTCTTTCTGATAGTTGTATTCATTTTCAGATTTGATCAAATCCTGACGTGCGATCGCATCTTTATTGTAGAGCTTTTTGTTGAGTTCGTACACCCGTTTCGCTTCAATAAGGCTGTTCTCCACATCGGTGTACTGGTTGAGTTTTACGATGGTATTTTGGCGCGCGGCATTCTGCGAAATCTGCATTTGGGTCAATAAATTGTACACCTGCGTTTCCTGATTTACCAGGCTCAGCTCGAGATCGGTATTGGACAGGCGCAAAATAGGTTCGCCTTTTTTCATTACCGCGCCGTCTTCCACAAACTTTTCTTCAACCCTTCCGCCCTCAAGCGCATCAAGGTAAATGGTGGTAATAGGCATCACCACCCCGTTTACCGGAATGTTTTCCTGAAACACATCCTGCTTCACTGTTGCGATGCTCAGACGTTCTTTTTGAACGTTGAGTTTTGAGGTTCCGGTGGTGGAAAGAATCACGAAAACAATTAAAGCTGCAAGGGCAATTCCGCCTGCGATCATCAGTATTTTTCGAGTGGTAAAGCGTTTCTTTTCTAAAGGGATGTCCATAAAAAATTTTTGTTTGCGCTTAGTTACAAAGCAATATTGTGCCAAAACTTTAAGTTACTGATTATTAGTTATTTGAAAACTAATTCCTAATTAAAAGTGTTCGGTTTTGATACACTTCATGTACGCTGCCGATACACTTTTGGAACCGCCAAAAATTAGCCGCTTTCTGCCCGCTACTCAAAAACCGAAAATTGTAATATTGTAGGTATGCAACTCAAAGACGCTCACATACTGGTCATTGACGACGATGAAGATGTGCTGACCGCGCTACGCCTGCTGCTTAAACCTCAGGTCAAACAGGTTGTGGTTGAGAAAAATCCCAATGCCCTGCAGGGGATTTTGAGCAAACAGGATTTTGACGTGGTGATTCTCGATATGAATTACAACGGACTCGTAAATACCGGCAACGAAGGTATTTTTTGGCTTAACAAAATCAAAAGCTGGAAGCCGGCTACAGATGTGATGCTCATCACCGCATATGGCGATATTGACCTGGCTATTCGATCGCTTAAAGAAGGAGCGTCCGACTTTTTGGTAAAACCCTGGAAGAATGAAAAATTGCTGGAGTCTATCGCTGAGATTTTAGCCAAAAAGAAAAAAGCCAGCACTCAGAAAATCAAACTCAACTCGGAAACCCAGATTATTGGGGACAGCGAACCCATGCAGGAGGTTTTTGTAAAGCTGAAAAAAGTGGCGCCTACTGATGCCAATATTTTGATTTTGGGCGAAAACGGAACCGGGAAAGACCTGATTGCACGCTCCATTCACGAAAATTCACTGCGTAAAAACAAGCCTTTTGTAAAAGTAGATGTCGGTGCCCTGACTGAAAGCCTCTTTGAAAGTGAACTTTTCGGGTACAAAAAAGGCGCCTTTACCGATGCCCGTGAAGACCGAAAAGGTCGTTTTGAAGCTGCAGATGGCGGCACGCTGTTTTTGGACGAAATAGGAAACATCAGTCTGCGGCAACAGGCGCGTTTACTCACCGTGTTACAGAATCGCCAGGTAACGCCTCTGGGCTCAAACGAACCTGTAAACATAGACATCCGGCTTATTTGCGCAACCAACCTGAGCCTGAAAGATCTCGCCGATGAAAACAAATTTCGGAAGGATTTGATTTACCGCATCAATACGGTAGACCTTATAATTCCGCCATTGCGGGATCGCGGTACAGACCTGAGCCTGCTGGCCCAGTATTTTGTAAAGCTGTATGCCGA
>CAYNMH010000208.1:0-3236 GCA_964398145.1 uncultured Flavimarina sp.
GATCCGGGCATTCCCAGACACCTCCATGAGCTCCTGTATTTTGGCCAAATTCACTGAGATAATCCCATTTTTTTAAATCGTCTGAATTGTAAAACATGGCGCGATCTCCGGCCACGAGGACTAAAACCCATTTTTGAGAAGCTTCGTGCCAAAACACTTTAGGGTCTCTGAAATCTACAAAGCCTTCGGTGTTAGGCACCACAGGGTTGCCTTTATATTTAGTAAAAGTCTTGCCGTTGTCAAGGCTGTAAGCGATGCCCTGATACTGATAATCAGTTGTTTTGGCCTGAGCTCCATTCGGCTCATGATAGGTAAACATCGCAATAAGAGGTGGATTTTCTACAGTACCAAAACCCGATGTATTCTTAGCGTCCAGTACTGCACTTCCTGAAAAAATATATCCCAGGGAATCCGGTTCTAGAGCAATAGGCTCGTGCTTCCAATTTTTAAGATTTTCGCTGGTGGCGTGCCCCCAGTGCATAGGTCCCCATACGGTCGAATCCGGGTAAAACTGGTAGAATAAATGGTAGATGCCCTTGTTAAAAACGAGTCCGTTAGGATCGTTCATCCAGCTGGATTCCGGAGTAAAATGGTATTGTGGGCGAAACTTTTCGTAATATAACATATCTGCTGTATCTTTAGGATTTGAATCTGGTGCCGCCTCGTGTTTACATGAGGTAATTACAGCCAGAAAAAGAAAACTAATGCAGGCATATTTTATCATAATTAAACGAATTCGATTAATATAGCATCGAAAGTTAGCATAATTGAGGTAAACTTAATCGATTTAGTTGATTATTTTTGCAGACGAATACAAATAATAGGAAATCAGAAAAGTCGAAAAAATTTATAGATACTCATGAAAAGGAAATTAACCCTTAAATCAATAGCTAAAGAGATGGATGTTTCCATCTCTACAGTTTCCAAAGCGCTGAGAGACAGCCCCGAGATTAGCGAGGAAACCCGCGAGAAAATCAAGGCATACGCAAAGTTGTATAATTATAAGCCAAACAATATTGCGTTGAGTCTTAAAAACCGAAAGACTAATACGATTGGGGTTATTATTCCGCAGATTGTGCATCACTTTTTTACAACTGTAATTAGAGGAATCGAAGCAGAAGCACGAGAAAACAACTATAATGTTATTATTTGCCTTTCCAATAACGATTTCGATAAAGAAGTTCTCAATATGGAGCTTTTGGCAAATGGAAGTACAGATGGTTTTATTCTTTCGGTCTCTAAAGAAACTATGCAGAAAGAAGATTACCATCATCTCAATGAGGTCATAGATCAGGGTATGCCTGTGGTGATGTTTGACCGTGTGGTAGAAGGAATCCCTTGTGACCGGGTGCTTATTAATGATACGCTGGGCGCGAAAAAGGGCGTAACACATATGATTCGTTCGGGATGCCGTAAAATAGGGATTATCACCAGTGAAGATTATGTGAGTGTAGGCCGTCTGCGTACCGAAGGCTACCTGGATGCTCATGATGATTTTGGTATTGAAGTAGATGAAAACCGAATTTTAAAACTCGATAATATTGATGATCTGGATGAAAACGCTAAAAAGCGTATCAAAGATTTTATCTTAAATAATGAATTGGACGGTTTGTTTACCGTAAATGAACTCTTTGCAGTTTACGCAACGCGGGTTATTGCCAAAACAGGGAAAACCATCCCAGATGATATTTCTATTGTCTGTTTTACAGATGGCGAACTTTCAGAACACATGATGCCCAGCATCACGGCGGTGAGTCAGCACGGTGAAGAGATGGGGCGTAAAGCTGCTTCCATTCTTATCAACAAGCTGGAACGTCCCGAAGATGAGACTGAAGAATATGGAACAACCTATATTGAAACCAGTCTGATAGAACGCGAATCAACCCGAAAATTACATCGATAATATGGCAAAGAAAGGATTTATTTTTGATCTGGATGGCGTAATCGTAGATACGGCCGGGTTTCATTACCTTGCCTGGAGGAGCCTTGCAAATGAATTGGGTTTTGAGTTTACCGAAGAACAAAACGAACGCTTTAAAGGAGTAAGCCGCGTGCGGTCGCTGGAGATTCTTTTAGAAATAGGCGAAATCACCGCAACCCAGGATCAAAAAGACAAATGGCTGGTTTCTAAAAATGAAGAATACCTGAGCTATATTGAAAAGATGACGGAAGCAGATATTTTGCCTGGAGTCATGAAAACGCTGAATTATTTGAAATCGAAAAATATTCCGATGGCTCTGGGTTCAGCCAGTAAAAACGCACAGCCTATTTTAAAGCGCGTAGGGCTTTTTGAATTATTTGATACCATTGTTGATGGTAATCATGTTCAAAAAGCAAAACCAGACCCCGAAGTTTTCACCATAGGTGCAGATGAGCTGGGCTTTGCTTACTCAGATATCATTGTGTTTGAAGATTCAATAGCCGGTATTCAGGCAGCAAATTCTGTAGATATGGTAAGCGTAGGTATAGGCGATGCCGAAGTTTTACATGAAGCAGATCACAATTTTAAAGATTTTACAGAAATCGATCACGCATTTCTGGATCAACTAATCAACGCATAAGAGTATGAATCAGGATTATATAGTGCCCGCACCCTGGGCTATTATAGAGGAAGGTTTTGAGAAAGACCGTGTTAAATCTTCAGAAAGTTTATTTAGTATTGGTAACGGAGCCATGGGGCAACGGGCCAATTTTGAAGAAGAATATAGCGGTAAAACTTTTCAGGGAAGTTATATTGGAGGGGTTTATTATCCCGATAAAACCCGTGTAGGCTGGTGGAAAAATGGGTATCCCGAGTATTTTGCAAAAGTGCTCAACGCACCCAGCTGGATAGGAATTAAGGTAAAAATAGATGGAGAATCTCTCGATTTGAACACAGTTAAAAGTGTGTCTAAATTTCGCAGGGAACTCAATATGAAAGAAGGTTGGCTCGGACGCAGTTTTGAAGCCGAATTGCAAAACGGCGTCAAAGTCAAGGTACAATCTAAACGTTTCCTGAGTCTGGAGCACGATGAGATAGGGGCTATTAACTATGAAGTAACTCCTTTAAATAAGGATGTAAGCATCAGTTATGAGCCTTATCTTGATAGCGGCATTACCAATGAAGATACTAACTGGGACGATAAATTCTGGAATACGTTAAGTATAGAGGAAGATGGGAACAAAGCCTATATCACTGCGCATACGATGAAAACCTTTTTCTATGTATGTACAGCGATGACAAACACCTTTACGGT
>CAYNMH010000209.1:0-3227 GCA_964398145.1 uncultured Flavimarina sp.
TATCTGCTGGTACCGGGAGTATTACTTGCTACTAAACCAACGGTTACCTGAGTTATTTCACTCAGGGTAAAGCTCATAGTGTAAGTAAAGTTGTTTGCAGAACCTATACTCTAAATCCTGAACGGTATCTGAAATATCCTGCCGGCACCTCTATTTCACAGATTTAACAATCAAGGAAATCTGTTTTAAAATTGGTTTTGAAGATCCGCACTATTTTTCAAAAGCGTTTAAAAAGATGATGGGTATGCCCCGCTATTTTTAGTTACACACTTTATGAGATAGCGCCATTAATCGACTAGATATCTACAGGTTATGCTTTGCTTATTTTAATTCTTAATCAACTCTTTACCGGGACTACTAAATGTTTTTCCCTCAACTTTCACAAAGTAAATTCCGGAATTTTTAGAACTAAGGTCAATATTGAACCTGTTTTCACCCCGATTCAATTTAACATTGGACCTCGAAATTATCAATCCCTGCATATCGTAAATGACTAACTTTGCTTTTTCTGAAACTGGAGAAAATACTTGTATTATTGCACTGTTTATAGTGGGATTTGGATAAAGATGCACATCCTCGCTGTCAGCCTCAAAATTTCCATCGCAGCTACCAATTTGAGCCCCATTAGCCAGTAATGCTGGAACGGCCGTTTTTGCAACACATTTCGTTTTGCCTTTGTAACATATAACTATTTTATCCATTCCATTTCCAGTAGTACAATATACATCTTCAACTTCAATTGTTACGGTCTTTGTTAACATGCACCCTAACTCATCTACAATAGTTACATCATAACTAGTTGTCTCTGAAGGGCAAACAGTAATCATATCTGTAGTTTCCCCGGTACTCCAGATATATGTATAATTGCCATTACCCCCAGTAACTTCTTCTACGGCTAGAGTGACGCACGATTCTTCATAACCATAGTATAATTTTAAATCCTCGCTGACTGTAGCTTCAAGTGCAGAAGGCTCATTAATAATAACGCTTTCTGTTATCTTGAATCCTGCGGCATCGGTAACTACTACAGTGTACTCTCCTGCTTCTAATCCCTGAGCCTGTTGGGTTTCCTGTCCATCACTCCATTTATAGGTGTAGGGAGCAAAACCATCTTTTACGGTTATAGATGCAGTTCCTGTTGCATCCCCATAACAGGCAACATCTGTAACCTCCGTTGATTCGAGATTTAACTTTAAACCAATTTCTATGAGTTGTGATTGAATATTAAATGTATCGTCCAAATAATATACTGTATACTCCCCGAGCTGATTTGCTTGAATGTTAGTTAAAATAGGAGCTCTGCCTTCAAAATAATATTCATTCGGGCCATAATAACTCCACGAACCATAAAATTGTGTTTGTCCGGAACCCGTTTGAGCCTGAGGTCCTAATTGTACAGTATCACCAAGATCAATTCCTATTTTTGTGCCGGTAGAAAACGAACCGCCATTAATATTGTAATAGGAGTTTATTCCCTTAGATTGATAATCTTCAATGTTCATCATCAATCTAAACTCAGCGGCTGAAGCGAAGCGTGTTCCAGATATATCACTACGCCCTACCAGCTTCATATACCTTGCATTTTTAACTGGAAAATACAGCTGGCTCCAATAGCTCATTCTACCAGATGCTACCGGTTTGTTCCAATTTTCACCATCCTCACTTAAAAACAGTTGAAAATCACTTATAACATTTGGGCTACGATCCTGTCGTGGCACGCACATAAAGCCCGAAATATCATAATTGCTCCCAAGATCAATAACCATCTCGTGAGGATAGGCATCTACCCCATTGGTGTAGTTTGTGTTCCAAATTGTATTTATGTTATTGTCAATGACATTTGCAGCACCCAGCGTAGTACTATTTTGCTCACTTGAAACTGAAATCACCTGCCAATCATCATTTGGTATATAAACATTATCATCATAAGCTTCCCAGGTACCCTTTTCCATATCAATTTTAAGCTCTGGCACATATTTTAAACTCAAATTCCCAAGACTGGCCTCAATAGGAAGGATAATATTTTTTGATTCTCTAAGATTGGGGTCTTTCCAGCGATCTCCCATATAATAGTATGATGTACCTTCGCTTCCGGTTACGCTGAAAGCAGCGGTAGGCTGGGTATCATAAGTAATTCGATTACCAAAGTTACGTAGCGATGACCATTGCTTCATTATAGACGTCGTGTAAGCATACTGACCTTCATTAGGATCCCAGCCGGTTTTGTACGAATTTAAGAGGTAGTAATAGCCATCTTTCTTAAAAAGAACGGGAGCCTCTTTACTAAATCCTGAGAACAAAATATTAACCTCCCCAGTTAAATCCATATAATCAGGTGTTAGTTTGTAAATATTTAAGCTCCTGTTGTCCTTATTATTTGAAATATAATAAGCCGTATTGTCTGTATCAACAAATAGCGTACTGTCATTAGAGTCATAACCCAATGGTTCAATTATTTTTTCAAATACATAATCGCCATCTACTGTAGGAGAGCTGAATATTGCTATTGCACCATAGGTAAGACTTCTGTTTTTCCACCCGGACCAAATAATAAATCGATCTGTCTCCTCATTATATACAAGGTTTGGTCTTACCGTTATACGTTGCTGACTTGCAATCTCAGCGTTTGTATCAGCGTCAATAACAGTATTTAAGAAGGTCCAGTTTACTAAATCAGTAGAAGAATAAAGGTTGACCCCAATAGTGAAGAAATCATTAGAGTAATCCTGACCCAGCATGTAATAAACACCCTCGTGCTGCAAAATACTTGCTCCATGAGCAACTATTCGGTTCCCGTCAGTATCAAACCAAGAGACTCCGTTTCTAATAGATTCTTCTTGCCCAAAGCACGAAAAGCCAAGAGCAAAAGAAAAAGCGACAAAAAGTAATTTTCTAAGCATATGTATAATTTTAGAGATTCAACAATTACATAAATTCAACTTATCTCAGTAAGAATTTTGTGGGAGCGATATCGATTGAGAAAAGATCTTTACAAATACTCACTCGTAAATATATAGGGTCATCACGACTGTAGAAATAGAGTATTCAACTGAAATACTGGAAAATTTTACGTTTTACTCCAAATTCCAGGCCTAGTCAAATTCGAATAGTTGTTAATTTGGACCGAGTATTCACATGGATATTCCGGACTAAGCTGACCCCTCTCAGCCCTACCTATTAGGTATCTGTCATTCCGGCGGATGCTGACCCCTTTTAGAAAATAAAAA
>CAYNMH010000210.1:0-3119 GCA_964398145.1 uncultured Flavimarina sp.
GAATCTCGAATTCATTGAAAATTTTTCAAGGGAACCGGAGATGTGGAGTTATGCTGCAAATCGACCTTTGGTAATTGCTGAAGAAATGGGATTTGTAGATCAAAGTGTTTTTTTTAGAATTCAGCCCGGTGTAAAATATCCCACCTGGCTGATGAGCAGTGCGGTGGGTTTAATTAGCTGTAAACGGCTATTGCACTTTAAGGAATACATTCCGGTTGATTCAAATTTCGATTTGTTTCTGTGCATTTTAGCAAAAACCGGGATGTCGAAAGGCTTACGGGTCTATAGTGAGCCGCGACTGATCAGGAATTTCGAGAAAAGTACTCTTTCCTTCTCAAAAAATACGAAAGCAACCTATACCGCAATTGCTGCCCTAATGGGGAAAAAATGGCTGATCATGTTTGCCCTGCAACTTTTATGGTATCGTAAAAAGCTCAATCTGTTTCAGCTTGCGAAATCCTTTCTGATTAAATCTATTCCGCACAGAGATATCCCTCACTTTGAAGTGACCCCTTCAGATCACAACAACGTGAGACCGAAGATCCAGTTTGATGTTATCATCCCCACGCTTGGCCGCAAAGAGGTTTTAAAACAAACGCTGACAGATCTTGCAGAACAGCTTCTGTTACCCCAAAGCCTAATACTTATCGAGCAAAATCCGGATACAGCTTCGGTTTCAGAACTCGATTATATACAAGCCGAAAGCTGGCCATTCCAAATCAAACATACTTTTACCCATCAAACCGGAGCCTGTAAGGCACGCAATCTGGCTTTAGATCAGGTTGAGGCAGAGTGGGTTTTTCTGGCTGATGATGATTTGCGAATTCCCAATGATTTTTTACAAAAGACTGACACGTTTATTCAGACCGAAGATCCGCAGGCTTTTACGGTGAGCTGTCTTCAGGAAGGCGAAACAGAAGTTGAAAAGACGGTGATTCAATGGCCGGCTTTTGGTTCGGGTTGCAGTTTTGTAAAAGCTTCGGCTATAGAAAACATAGGTTTTGACCTGGTCTTGGAACACGGTTTCGGCGAAGATGCTGATTTTGGGATGCAATTGCGTAAAACCGGCGTTGATATACTGTACAATCCATTTTTAAAACTGATTCATTTAAAGGCTCCATTGGGTGGTTTTAGAAAACCGGTTGAAAAGCCCTGGGATACTGAAAATCCTGCACCCAAACCTGCTCCAACGGTTTTGGCTTCCATACTCAAACACGCAACACCTGCGCAGCTTCAGGGATATAAAACGCTGTTGTTTCTTAAATTTTACCGACTGCAGCAGATTAAAAATCCGTTTTCCTATATTCGGCTGATGCAGAAGCGATGGGAGATGAGTTTATTTTGGGCCAAAAAATTGTTGAATACGAAATGATGTTTTCACTTATTGTCTGCACCTACCAGCGTGCCGAAGCCTTAAACAGGCTTTTAGCTTCAGTAGCTGTGCAAAGTCTTTATCCGGATGAAATTTTAATCATCGATGGTTCCCGGGATGATGAAACCCAGGAGAGTCTTTCGCAGCAAAAGTTTAAAAACCTAAGCTACTATAAAGTTGAGGATAAAGATCGCGGACTTACCCGACAGCGAAACCTTGGAATTGAGAAGCTAAATCCTCAAACCGAAATAGTTTGCTTTCTGGATGACGATGTGGTTTTAGAACCCGATTATTTTAAGGCGGTGCTCGGGGCATTTAAATCTAATCCCGATATCGTGGGCGTCGGCGGTGTGGCAACTAATGAAAATCTTTGGAAACCCTCAGACCGTAAAAATTCAACAGATAAAGTCTATGTATTGGAAGGCTTTGAACGCAGGGAGTCGCAGCGTTTTTATCTGCGGAATAAGCTGGGCCTGCAATCTCCCGATCTTCCGGGAATTATGCCCGACTTTTCTCACGGCAGAACCTACGGCTATCCCTTAACCGGAAAAAATTACGAGGTAGATTTACTAATCGGAATGTCTATGAATTTTCGCCGTAAGGTGATTGATGCTGAAAAATTCAGTCTGTATTTTGATGGATACGGACTTTATGAAGACGCAGATTACAGCCTGCGTGCTTTAAAGTATGGCAAAAATGTCATCTGTACTGCTGCTCGTCTGGAGCATCATCACGACCCTGCCGGAAGACCCAATCTCTACAAATACGGTAGAATGGTGATGCGCAACGGCTGGTATGTGTGGCGCGTTAAATATCCCAACCCCAGTCTAAAAGCCCGCTTTAAATGGAATGCCACTGCCTTGTTGCTTACCTTAATCCGGTATAGCAATGTGCTGACCGCTTCCGACAAAAAGGGAGCGTTTCAGGAGGCAACAGGCCGGGTCGTGGGTTGGTGGAGTTTACTGTTTAACAAGCCCCGGCATTGGTGAAATTTGCCGTAATTACCCATATTAAACATTACAGGGAAAACGGGGATTATTACTCCTACGCTCCTTACGTACGGGAGATGAATCTCTGGTTTCGGCACGTAGATGAGGTTCTGGTTGTGGGTACATTCAGTTCAGAAAAACCGGGAGCTATTGATTTGCCGTATCGTGCGAAGCAGCTCGATTTCAGACCAGTTCCTGATTTTGACGTGCTGACAATACAATCCATTTTTAAAACGTTGATCCTGCTTCCGTCAATTCTAAAGGTTATTTATAAAACTATGCAGGAGGCAGATCACATCCATTTGCGTTGTCCCGGGAATATGGGTTTGCTTGGGGCATTGGTTCAGATTTTCTTTCCGCATAAACCCAAAACAGCAAAATACGCCGGCAACTGGAAACCCGGAGCAAAACAGCCCTGGAGTTATCGCTTGCAGAAATGGATATTGAGTAATACCATTTTGACCAAAAATATGCAGGTGCTGGTTTATGGGGAATGGCCGAAGCAGAGTCCCAATGTCAAAGCTTTTTTTACAGCCTCTTATAGTGAAAAAGATAAAGCCGAAATTCCCAAACGTAAGTACGATTTACCCCTGCGTTTCCTTTTTGTAGGAAGCCTTTCCCCCGGCAAACAATCCGTGTACGCTTTAACATTGGTAGCCGAATTAATCGAAGGTGTATTTCCTTCAGAATTACACGTATATGGCGACGGTCCGGAACGCGAAAAATTGAATAAAACGGCTAAGGAACTTAATGTGGAG
>CAYNMH010000211.1:0-3041 GCA_964398145.1 uncultured Flavimarina sp.
ATCTATTGCTATTGAACTTATTGTTATAGGAAATGGCCTGTACTCCCAAAATCATCATTGCCGCTCCATAAATATAAAATAGAATGGGTTCAAGACTATCATGAAAGGTATAGGTTACCATTTGCATATTCATGATTATATACAAAGTGTATGTATTAGCCGCGACCAAAAGGCTTGTGACAACGAGAACTCCAGGTCTGAATTTTAGCTGCGAAAGTCGTGGCAAGCGCTCTAAGACCAGGGTTAAATAGCACAGGGTACCGAAGATGAGATACAATTTGTACCCCCATCCCTGTTCGTAAAATTGAAAGAAAATATCTCTCACTACCAGAAGAGACAAAACAGAAACGGTCCAGATGTTTAGAACCTTTTTAGAAACACCATAATAAATGCAAAAGACGATAATGCTTACTAAACGTGCCAGGCGACTGGTTTCAAGATCATATATAGCGATCAAACTCAGGTTTATAATCGAGACCATGGTAAGTAAAACCACAAAAATCACATTTGATTTAGATCTCTCGTCTTGCATTAATGGGGACTAATTAATTAATACGGAACAACTACAGTGTAAGATATACGTAAAAATCATTAAAATGGTTTCAAAATATTACATTTTTTTAAAAATCGACGATGACGCCTATTCCTAACTGTTGTTTCCATTGTATGCGGGCTCCCATAACCATTTCTTCTCCATCTACATTAGTTTCGGTAATCTTAATGTCATTATCATAACGCAAATGAGAACCTAACTTTGCGAGAACAAAACTGTTCACTTTAAAATTTAAGTTTAATTCCCAATCCACATCAATGTTTCCAAAACTATTGAGATAATCGGTATAAAGATTTACAGAGTTGGTAAAATTAATATTCTCCATAAGCCGTGCTTTCCAGATACTTTGAAGTAAGATGCCCAGCTCACTATTGAAATTTTCTCCCTCTTTTATAATATTTCCATCTTCATCTCTCACGGCAGGCTCGACACCAAAGGCTCCATTATTAGCCAGCGTTTGATCAAGCACAAAAGTTGATTTGTAGGTTAACGGAGAGGCATATATAGATAGATTGTCAATACGCTTACCGTATTCACTCCCTACCCCGAGAAAAACGTACCCGGGCGCCATAAATTTGGAAATGGGCGTTCTATCATCGGGATATTTATAACCATTTGTAAATTGCGATGCAAACCGGAATTTTGCAGAATAATACCAGTTAGAAATCGTATCCCGGCGGTAACCAAAGTCGGAAGTCACTTCAAGTTGATCATCGGTTTTCCTGATTTCACGACCTTCCTGACTATTAATCCCATAGCGGGAAACCAATTTGTTGCGCCAATTTGTTTGCTGATCTGTATAATTTCGTTCAAATTTAGCTTCTGCAAGGCCTGAGAACGAATTCGTACCACCGGAATTCCAGTTGACGAAAGCGACTTCGCTTAAATCTACCCCTGCCTGATTTTTGGACACCCAGTGAGTAGTTTCCTTTTCGGTAAATTGCTCGTTGAGGCGTTTAAGAGTACTTTTTTTTATAGGTAACGGAAAGGACACGTGTTGCCCGTAACTACTGACTGATACCAGAAAAAAACTAAGAACGACAAAAAAAGATAACTGCTTCAAAATGGGTGATTTATGGTTTTCTAATAGGTAAACGTTCCAAAAGGGCTTTTAATTGTTAAACGCTTATCCGACGAGTTTTCGACCCGGCCCACAATTTGAGCGGAAATATTAAAAGATTCTGAAATTTCGATGATTTTATTTGCAAGTATAGGATCAACATAGAGTTCCATGCGATGCCCCATATTAAATACCTGATACATTTCGCGCCAGCCGGTATTACTTTCTTCCTGAATAAGTTTAAAAAGCGGAGGCAATTCAAACATATTGTCCTTTACAATATGAAGGTTTTCTATAAAATGTAAAATTTTCGTTTGAGCACCTCCACTGCAATGAATCATTCCATGAAGTAAATCGCGGTCAACCCCTTCCAAAATAGCCTTGATAACAGGAGCATAAGTTCGCGTAGGCGAAAGCACAAGTTTCCCGGCATCTAACGGACTTCCCGCTACCGGATCGGTAAGCTTTTTAGAGCCGCTGTAAACCAGCTCCTGAGGTACCGAAGCGTCAAAGCTTTCCGGGTATTTTTCAGCCAAATACTTGCTAAACACATCATGTCTTGCAGAGGTAAGACCGTTACTCCCCATTCCGCCATTGTAGGCGCTTTCGTAAGTTGCCTGCCCAAAACTGGCCAATCCTACGATAACATCTCCAGCTTTAATTCTAGAGTTATCGATAACATTGGCCTTTTCCATTCGGGCAGTGACTGTAGAATCAACAATGATTGTTCGCACCAAATCTCCCACATCTGCAGTTTCGCCACCGGTGCTTTTAATGGTCACCCCGTGTTTTGCCAGATCTTCAATTAGCTCTTCGGTGCCGTTAATTATTGCCGAAATAACTTCTCCTGTAATCAGATTTTTATTTCTGCCTATTGTGGAAGAAAGCAGAATATTATCAGTGGCGCCCACGCAGAGTAAATCATCAACATTCATAATCAAAGCATCCTGGGCAATTCCTTTCCAGACGGAAAGATCTCCGGTTTCTTTCCAATACGTATACGCGAGTGAAGATTTTGTGCCGGCACCATCTGCGTGCATCACCAGGCAGTGCTCATCACTGCCAGTAAGATAATCAGGCACTATCTTGCAAAATGCTTTTGGGAACAGTCCCTTATCAACATTTTTTATCGCTTTATGAACTTCTTCTTTACCGGCAGATACGCCACGTAAAGCGTATCGCTTTGAAATCTCTTCACTCATTATTTTATGCTATTTGGCAAAAATAAGAAGTAAACTATCTCGGGGCAAGCTTACAAGACATTGGTTAGAAACAAATTTTCAATTCTATGGGAAGCCTCTAGGCAGTAAACCCCTGGGTGGTGTCAATAAAAAACGTCCTGAAATTTCAGGACGTTTTTTTTAATTTATCATAAAAGGTTATTATTCCCAGTCTGGCATGGATGCGTTAGTGAATAATAAGTCGTCA
>CAYNMH010000212.1:0-3033 GCA_964398145.1 uncultured Flavimarina sp.
CTCAGCATTATGAGTATGTATTTGCCCAGCGGGACTAACGATGACCGCCTGGAGTTTAAACTGCGGTATATGGCAGATTTTCACGAGTATGCCAAAGAGCTTCGCAAAACGCGTCCTAACCTCATCATCGGCGGCGATTACAACATTTGCCACGAGCCTATTGACATTCACGATCCGGTGCGTCTAAAAAATGTAAGCGGCTTTTTACCGGTGGAACGCGAGTGGCTTAGTGGTTTTATCGACAGCGGATTTACAGACAGCTTCCGCCATCTCAATCCCGATCTCGAGCAATACAGCTGGTGGAGTTACCGCGCCAATGCCCGTGCCAATAATAAAGGCTGGAGATTGGATTACAATATGGTAAGCGAACCCTTGAAAGCTAAAATTAAACGCGCGGTGATTTTGCCCGAAGCCAAACACAGTGACCACTGCCCGGCACTTCTGGAGCTGGATCATAGCTTTTAATTTTTTTGGATACTTTCAATAATCAACAGGTACTGAACGTTAGCTAGTTTAAACAACCTCATTAACTATGATCAAAAAGCTTTGCTTAATTGCCCTGAGTGCCGCAACACTCACCTCTTGTGTTTCTGCGAAAGTCTACAAAGACCTGGAAGCACGCTATGCCGATTTAAAATCGGATAATCAGGAACTCAGTCACGATCTGGCCCAGTCTGAACGCCTGCGGAAGCAGTTTGAAGAAGAAGCCCAAAATCTGGAAGACGAACTTGCCAGTACCCGTGCCGATCGGGACGCGCTGCAACGTGATTATGCGGCGACCAAAGCCAATCTCGAAAATTTACAGAGTTCGTACGACGCTCTTGAAGCCAACAGTTCTAAGCGCATAGCCGAAAATTCGCAGAAAAACCGCGAATTAATCGCTGAGCTTGACGAAAAGCAGGCGGCACTGGCTGCCGAGCAAACCCGTCTCGAAAAACTACAACGCGATCTCACCGAACGTTCCCGCCGTGTAGAAGAACTCGAATCTATGATTGCTGCGAAAGATGCGAAAATGCGCCAGCTGAAAGATGCAATTTCAAAAGCTTTAATCGATTTTGAAGGAAACGGTCTAACCGTAGAGCAGCGCGATGGTAAAGTATATGTTTCCTTAGAAAACAAGCTGTTGTTTGACAGCGGAAGCTGGACGGTAGGCGCCAATGGTCGCAAAGCCGTGAACCAACTGGGTTCTGTTTTGGCACAAAACCCGGAAATCGCAGTTCTTATAGAAGGCCATACCGATAATGTGCCCTATGGCGGCAACGGCCCCATTAAAGACAACTGGGATTTATCAACCAAACGCGCAACTGCAATTGTTGAGATTTTAAGTCAGAATTCCGGTATCGATCCTAAAAACCTCACTGCAGCCGGCCGTGGGGAATATGCACCGGTAGCGACAAACGATAACGCCGAAGGCAAAGCCAAAAACCGCCGTATCGAGGTCATCTTAACTCCAAAACTGGATGAAGTGACTAAACTGCTGAATGATATTTAGAAAAATTGATCAATGAACTATCAAAAAATTTATGATCGAGAAAATATTATTCTCCAAGAAAAAGATGTGATTGACATTTTAGTTAATTGGACAGATAGTAAAGGTGATAATGATTTAAGACATTTAACTCAAATAGTTACTCCAGATCTTGATTTACAGGAATTTTTTGATATAAAAGGCTTATACGTTGGAACGAATATTTTAAGAGAAAAATATGGATTCAATAAAGAGGAAAAACCAGGAGATTTTGATATTGTAATTATTCCCTACTCCGAAGACAAAATTCATTTTGAAAGAACGGGAGTGTGCGAGGTAAAAGTTGTGAGACCGACAAGAAAAAAGCCTCAAAAAAACTCAAATTCTCTTGGAACGACACAGTTAAAAGGTTTGATAGACGACGGTTTTCCATTCATTGGTCTTATTCATATTTCAATGACAGAGCCTCTTTTGGATAAGGAGAAACTGGAAATTGATCATATCACTCTAAAAGTGGGAGATAATACAAAAATCCCAAAAGGAAAAACTCTAGAAGATTTCAAGGCTAAAGTCAAATTAGACCATTTTCAATGGTTCTCTGCTGACAAACAGATTAGAAGGTTGATTTCACTCGATTTACCTAAATATGCAGCGATTCTATGTTTTGGATTAACAAAGTTAAAAGGAGAAGAATTTATGCTCGAAACAGTATCTCGAAAATTACAGCCCTTTCAATCAGGTTATTTTAATCCCAATGTAAAAGAAAAAACAATAGAAAATGTCCGTATGCATTTTCTAAAAAACCAAACAGAATATTTAAATAAGGTTTTGAGAAAATAATTCTTAATCATTTGAAAACGGAATTAATTTAAAACACTTTGATTTAAGAACTTTATTTTGTCTGCATATAACGCGCGATACATAAATCTATTAGGGGAAGGGATCTTTCTAAAAACCTTAAAAAAGCTTACAAAAGCTAAAAAATCTAATTTTTTTAATATGAACACTTCAAAATTTGAAATTGCCGATTATCTGGACAATAAAGAACTTATTGCTGCTTATCTGAATACAGCTCTGAAGGAAGGAGATCAGGAAGATTTTATTGAGGCTATTAATAATGTTGCAAAAACAACTCTATAAATACTATTATCACTCTTAAACTTATCCTAAGCCTTGAAACCCTTCAAGGCTTTTTTATTTTTTGCAATACCTTCGCAGGCTCTAAACTAATCTTATGCGCTATACAACACTTACCGGAACGGATATCAAAATTTCTAAGCTTTGCCTGGGCACGATGACCTGGGGTGAGCAGAATACCGAGGCCGAAGGTCATGCACAACTGGATTATGCGGTGGAGCAGGGCATCAATTTTATTGATACGGCCGAATTGTACAGCGTTCCTGCGAAAGCGGAAACCTACGGAAGCACCGAGCGAATCATAGGCACCTGGCTGAATAAGCGCAAAAAACGGGACGATCTGGTTATCGCCTCTAAAATTGCCGGTCCGGCGGAAATGTCGAAGCACATTCGCACCGGGGGTTATACCAAAGCCGAGTTTAAAGACG
>CAYNMH010000213.1:0-3030 GCA_964398145.1 uncultured Flavimarina sp.
GGGTTAAGCCTGAAGGAATACGTGTAGTTTATTAGGCGGCTTTTTTAGGTAGTATCAAATGGATAAAGTCCAATCAGATTGCTATAAAACTTATAAAGACGGGTAAATTGCGATAAATACGCACTATAAGCATTACCTTTTTGAAGCGAAGTTAATCCCAAACCGGTTATTACTTTAAAGCCGAATTCCTGTTCAAATTGGTGAAAGCCTTCATTCCGTTTTACGAAAAAACCGAGTTTGTGGCTCCTGGCTGCTTGTTGCTTGGAAAAATGCATCAAATTGTATTTCCAGTTCTGCTCTTTTGGATACTAATTGAGTTACATAATCCCGGTACCGTCCATCATCTTCCATTGCTTATAATCATTTGATAATAAATGTATTAAATAATTTAAATGGATTTTTACTGAATTCCTCATTAATGGAAGTTAATTAAGAATTTGGTTTTAGTGATGTTACCTTTTCCGGGATATAGGAACTATATATTTTATCATGCATAGTAAACAGCAGGCGTAATCATTGATTTTGCTATTGATCGTATGACCTCAAAACGAAAGAAAATTCCCTTTGGACCCCCTTCACTTTTTTTAATTCTCTAAAAAAATCAATAGAATGTGTGATTTTTAGAAATTACCGTGCACTAATAGGGAGAAGTTTAAATTTTAATATGAATCGTAAAGAGGACTTTACAAAAGCTATTTTAGACTATCAGGGTTTGCTTTATAAAATAAGCCTGCTGTATACAGATAATCCGCAGGATCGGGAAGATCTGTATCAGGAGATGGTTTATCAACTCTGGAAATCCTACGACAGTTTCAAAGCCTTTTCAAAATTAAGCACCTGGATGTATCGGGTAGCATTGAATACAGCAATCTATCAGCTTAAAAAAAGTAAGCGTACGGTAGCCACTACAGCTATTGATCCCAATCTGCACCCTATGGCTGAGTATAGCGATCAGGCTGATGAAGAAAATTTAAAACGCATTTACAACCAGATTCAAAAATTAAATCTTTTAGAAAAGGGGATTATACTACTCTATCTGGAGGGAAAAAGCCACGAGGAAATCTCTGAAATAATCGGCTTGAGTAAAAGTAATGTAGGAACCCGAATTTCAAGAATAAAGGAAAAATTAAAAAAACAACTCACCACTAAGTAACTTATTATGGAACTGGAAGAACTTAAAAAATTATGGGAAGGTATGAACGGTAAACTGCAACAACAGGAGCAGCTTACCAGAAACCTATTGGAAGAAGTCACTGAACACAAATACCATTCAAAACTGCATAAAATTAAAACATCAGAACTTATAGGATCCGGTATTTGTTTTTTGGGCGCCGTATTCCTGATCCTCAATTTTTCAAAAATAGAACCCCTGGCAGAACAAATCTTCGCAATACTCGCTATTGTGTTACTCCTGTCCCTTCCTGTAATTTCTTTAATGAGCCTAAAAGCAATGCAACAGATGCCGGTATCAACCAAAACCTATTTAGAGACCTTAACGGGCTTTAGGAAGTCCCGAATTCGATTCATTAAGTTTCAAAGATTAACGGTATCCCTGGGACTTTTTTTAATGATCATAGCCATTCCGGTACTCGCAGCAATTAAAGGAATTGACCTGAGTGAAACCGAACACTTTTGGACCCTAACTTTTCCTATTGGGATTATCGCATTCTTGGGCTTTGCCTTTTGGGTATTACGATCCTATACCAAAACCCTGAAAGCTGCAGAGCAGCTGCTCTCCGAAATCAAAAACTAAAAACATTTTCAAATAAGGCTATTTCCTAATGCCATTCAGACGGCAACGGGATACCTATGCCTGTAAATCACTTAATTTATGAAATTCATTACCATCACACTCTTACTTGTTTTAGTCGCTCTTGTCAATACGCTGTCTGCTCAACATCTGGAGGGTACCTGGCAGGCTGATCTGGAAGTACAACCCGGAAAAACAGTATTATTTGTTTTTCGTATTGCTGAACACAATGAAAAATTGATTACCAGAATGGATATTCCCAGCCAGGGGCTGAAAGAACTGCAGCCGGTATCGACAATCCTCACCCAATCCGATTTGGTCATTGACGCATCAAATTTTGGTTTTAAATTTAAAGGAATCTGGGATCAGCAGGCAAATACGATTACAGGTACATTTCAGGAGGGTTTAAAAAGCAAACCGCTTATGCTGGTTAAGAAAGCTTCAGAAGAGCCTGTAGCAACTCCAAAAAGACCTCAGGAACCGGTCAAACCCTATCCATACTCGGTTGAAGAAGTGACCGTTTATAACGCAGACGCCGATGTGAACCTGGCCGCAACTCTTACCCTTCCCAAAATTGATAATCCGGCTCGTACGGTAGTGATATTGATATCGGGAAGTGGCCCTCAGGATCGCGACGAGACCTATATGGGGCATAAGCCTTTTCTGGTATTGTCGGACTATCTTACACGTAAGGGAATTGCCGTTTTGCGATATGATGAACGTGGGGTTGGAGCATCAACTGGAAATTTTGACAAGGCTACAACGGCAGACTTTGCCGATGATGTAAAACACCTGGTAAGCTATTTAAAAAACAGAACCGATTTACAGTTTCAGAACATCGGTTTAATAGGTCATAGCGAAGGGGCTATCATTGCACCTAAAGTAGCGAACAGCACAAAAGAAGTATCCTTTATGGTGATGCTGGCGGGCACGGGACTGAGCGGGAAACAGGTCTCTCTACAACAGGCTTTAGACCTCCGGAATTTCGCTGTAGATGAAGAAGAAAGCTATAAAGCCTATATAGAACGGGCCATTGCCATCGCGTCTTCAGATCGGGAAGAAGATCAGGTAAAAGCAGAATTGAGGACGTTTTATCAAAACTCTGAAGTGCTGGCTTCCCTGCTTCCTCAACATATAGATAAAGAAGAATTTATCAATAACCTGGTTACCAGCAGAACAAACCCATGGATCCGGTATTTTTACAATTACAATCCGGCCGATGAACTGGTTAAAATAACAATTCCCGTCCTGGCATTATATGGGAGCAAGGATACGCAGGT
>CAYNMH010000214.1:0-2984 GCA_964398145.1 uncultured Flavimarina sp.
GAAATCAGCATTCAGGCGGGTTACCAACTTAATTGAGAAAAGGAACTTCTTAAATAGTCATAGAAAACAGTCGGGTTTCGGGCTTGTTGCGTTGCAGGCGCAGGTCAAAGGCCAGACAGATGTTGCGTACAAAGGCTTTGCCTTTTTCGGTGACGCGTAATCCATTCAGCATAAATTGAATCAACCCGTCTGCTTCAAGTTCGCCAAGATGAATCAGGGTTTCGACCAGACCGTCGAAACAGAGTTCGGGTGCATCCCAGCGGGTTTCAAAACGACACATCAGGTTGAGAATATGCTTGCGGATTACGAGATCTTCTTCGGTTAAAATATGTCCCCGGTATACCGGCAGCATATCGTTTTCAAGCAGGTGATAGTATTCATCCAGCCCTTTTACGTTTTGGGCAAAACTGTACCAGCTGTCGCTGATGGCCGACACGCCCAATCCTAACATCACCTGAGTTTTGGAAGCATTATACCCCATAAAATTACGGTGCAGGCGCCCTTCCTGCTGTGCGAAATACAAATCATCGGTAGGCAGGGCAAAATGATCCATACCGATCTCTACATAACCGGCTTCAAGCAATAAACGCTTGCCGGTCTCGTACTGCTCCCGCTTCGCTTCGGGCGTGGGCAGGTTGGCCTCATCGTAACCCCGCTGACCATTCCCTTTAATCCAGGGCACGTGGGCATAACTGTAAAAAGCAATTCGATCCGGAAACAACTGAATGGTCTTCTCGATGGTATGCTTCACGTGTTCCAATGTTTGAAAAGGCAGGCCAAAAATGATATCGTGCCCCACGGAAGTATAGCCCGCCCGGCGTGCCTGCCCGGTTGCGCACTGCACATGCTCAAACGGCTGAATGCGGTTGATGGCCTTTTGCACGGTCTCGTTATAATCCTGTACACCATAGCATACGCGATTAAAACCTACAGCGGCCAGCGTCTCCAGGTGCGCCAGCGTGGTATTATTGGGATGGCCTTCAAAGCTCATCTCGCACTGCGGTGCACGGTCTGCAAGCTTAAAAATCCCGTCGACAAGCATTTTAAGGTTATGTTCAGTAAAAAAGGTGGGGGTACCCCCACCTAAGTGCACCTGCTGAATGACCGGTCGCTCCCCTAAAAACGACCGGTACAGGGCAAGTTCTTTTAGCAGCGCCAGGATATACGGGGTCTCTACGCTGTGATTTTTAGTAATACGCTTGGTACAGCCGCAAAAGGTGCACATACTTTCGCAGAAAGGCAGGTGAATGTACAGGCTTATACCTTCGGTTTTATTACTCGTTTTAAAGCTGTGCTTCAGCGTTTCTTTCCAGGCAGAAAGACTAAAGGAATCCCGGTTCCAGTACGGCACCGTAGGATAACTGGTATAGCGGGGACCGGGAACATTGTATTTGGCAACTAAAGCCGTATCAATCATAATTTCTAATGTAAAAACGAGGCTGTCTAAAAAGCAAGCCTGAGTTGTCAACCTGTACCGATGTTTCCGAGGACTAAGCCATTAAACTATCGATCTAATAGTCTTCGACAGGCTCAGACTGACAATCCAACAGCGAACAACTTTTTCGATAAGCCCGTATAATTAAACTTGAAAAGGTCAGTTAGACCGGGGATCCCTTAGGCTAAACCACGAGTCCGCCGATGATTATAAGCACATTCAGCACCGTGCTGAATACCAAAAGTTTAAAGATCAGTTCCGGCTTTTGCACGGTGAGGATCGAAGCGTTGTGCATACTGCAGGAAACTACGCTGAGCATCACAAAAAACATCTGGAGCAGGTCGTGCCCGTGCATTAAGGTGGTCATCACCGCGGCAGACCCCAAACAGGTGCTTAAAATGATCCCGATGGCGGAGTAGCCGATGATGTTATGGGTAAAATCGTTCTGAAGTTTTGAAAAAGCAGTCATACCTGAAAATTTAAATTACTATCTATTTACCCGGTAAAAGTACCGGGATGCTTCAGGGTATTTTATGACTTATGTCAGGTAACGGGTTTTTTTGAAAGCGTTTTTTTAAGTATTCGAAGACCTCCTAAAGTCGGTTTGCTTCTCCAAAGAAAACGAACCAAAAGAAAAAGAAGGCTAAAGAAGAATAACTTTAAAACATTAGATTATTTGCCAATTATTGGTCTTTGTATGTCATTTAATCCTTCGGATTTGAATACCTGATAACTTTTTTAAACAGGTTTTATATTAATCTAAATAACCATTTAAGACGTCAGCATCGGCCTACAAAGGTTTATCGTGAAATTTGAAATGAGTGAGCGTTAAAAATTTTAGACTGTTTGAGCTGAACGTATTTGGCTTCTTAAATGAATTAATCAAGCGAGTTTCTAAAATTTAGCGAGCGAATGATAAATTTAGATAAAGCTTTGTCAGCCTAGATTTTTTTGGTTCCTTTTTTCATCGATGGAAAAAAGGGACAAAAACACGAATTGAAATACTTTTATTCTCTTAAGATCAATGTCACTTATTAATTCTACAGCTCTTGAATCTCCTAAAGTCGATTTGCGTAATCAAAGGTCCTACAGTTTGTTCCTTTCTTTCTTTGCCTGTCCAAAGAAAAGAAACAAAAGAAAAAGAGGACTAAAGAATGATTTTCTTAGTTCCTATTTTAGAAACGGCCTACTTTTTACATCTGTAGTAAAACAAGCAAACGCCGCAGCGCGGGAAGTGGAGCCTGCATCCGACGAGTGCAACGAGAGGAATGCACAGGCGCAGCGGTTTGCCATCCGCACGATAAGGCGTTTGCGTAGTTTTCAAGGATGTAAAAATAAGCCTAGATTTTTTTGGTTCCTTTTTTCATCGATGGAAAAAAGGAACAAGAACATGAATTGAAATACTATTATTCTTTTTTAGATCAATGTCGCTTATTGGTTTTAGAGCTCGTGAACCTCCTACCGTCGGTTTGCGAATTCTCTACTTCTAAATCATGTTCTGTTCATTTTCTTTGCTTCTCCAAAGAAAACGAACCAAAAGAAAAGAGCC
>CAYNMH010000215.1:0-2964 GCA_964398145.1 uncultured Flavimarina sp.
TGCCCTGTTTAAGAAAAAAATAGGCGAGACCGTTTACGGCATTGGCTGGCTTCCGTTGGGAGGTTATGTAAAAATATCAGGAATGATTGACGAAAGCATGGACAAGGAAGCGATGGCGCAGGAGCCCAAGCCGTGGGAATTTCGATCTAAACCCGCATGGCAACGTCTTATTGTGATGATTGGCGGAGTAACCGTCAATATTATTTTAGGCTTTTTTATCTACATTATGATTATTGCCTATTACGGTAACCCTATAGTCGGTCCTGAACAAATGCCAGACGGACTCACCGCCAGCCCAGTTTTTAAAGAAATGGGTTTTGAAGATGGAGACCAGATTCTTCAAGTAAATGGTAAGCCTTATGAAAACGCACTTGCCATAAACCGGGATCTTATGTTACGCGATGTGAGCAGCGTTACAGTCGCTCATACCGATGGTAGCGAAGAAACCATTACCATCCCGGAAGATATAGGAACCAAAATGTTTCAAACAGGTGAAACCGATGCGCTATCGCCACGTATTCAGCCTGTTTTAGATAGTGTTGTTGACGATTCGCCTGCCTCACGTGCAGGCTTGCAAAAAGGCGATAAGCTTACCGCTATTAATGGCAAAACTATTACCAGCTGGAACGAGTTTATGACCAGCAAGAAAGATTCGGTAAAACAGTATGCGGTGCGTTATGAGCGGAATGGTGTGGCGATGAATACGGAAGTTGATCTGGAAGACTCTTCAAATTTTGGAGTATATCCTAAAAGCAATCTCAAGCGTAAAATTGAGCATTTATCCTTTGGTGAAAGTATTGTACGCGGTACCCAGCACGGTTACTGGAAATTACATGATTACGTTGCACAGTTTAAATATGTATTCACAAAGAAGGGCGCTTCGCAGGTAGGTGGTTTTGGTGCTATAGCAGGTTTGTTCCCCGATCAGTGGGACTGGTTGTCATTTTGGGAAACCACGGCCTTTATATCCATAATTTTGGCTTTTATGAACATCTTGCCCATCCCGGCGCTAGATGGGGGCCACGTGATGTTTTTGCTTTACGAAATCATTACCGGCAGAAAACCCAGTGATAAGTTTCTGGAGTATGCGCAGATGGTAGGTTTCTTTCTGCTAATCGCTTTAGTTTTATATGCTAACGGAAACGACATTTACCGCTGGATTACGGGCGATTAACCAGGCAAATACAGGTATTTAAAAACTGAAGAATATTTTTTTAATAATTCGTTTTGCAGGTTTGAATAGTTGTGTATATTTGCATCCGCTTTAAACAAATAAGTGGTACGTTCTTTAAAACTTCATAAAACAGTTGTATTGCGATACGTCTGAAGTTTTAAAATCATAAAAAATTAAATTCCTCCTTACCTGCCTGCCGATAGGCAGGGCTCAGTTCTGAGCTTTAGCATTTCAAATGCTTCCGGTAAGTGGAATGATCCTTAAAAAGGATCGTATAATTTTAAATTCCTCCTTAGCTCAGTTGGTTAGAGCATTTGACTGTTAATCAAAGGGTCCTTGGTTCGAGCCCAAGAGGGGGAGCAAATAAAGCCTTAACTACTTGTAGTTGAGGCTTTTTTGTTTTTAGGTGGTTTGGTTTTGTGCCAAATTGAATTTCTTTTGTGGATAATATGAACTTTCATAAGTTCTAAATATTTATTATTCATGTAATTTTTAGACTCCCGACTTTGATCTTAAACTTTGATCAATTAAATTATCATGATGGATGTATTGACAAAATCTCAGAGGAGTAAAAACATGAAAGCCATAAAAAGCAAGGATACCAAAATGGAGGTAGAACTTGCAAAGGCTTTATGGGCAAAGGGATATAGCTATAGAAAGCGTAATATTGATCTTTTAGATATGGTATGAAAAACGGACAAAGGCTATGGACACGTAGGGAATTAATTCTAGTCATAAACTTATACTGTAAGTTACCTTTTGGAAGGATGCATAAAACCAATCCCGAAGTGATATTCCTTTCCAATTTAATACAAAGAACTGCTAGTTCTGTTGCTTTTAAATTGGTAAACTTTGCTAGCCTTGACCCGAGTTTAAGAGCTAGAGGAATACGGGGCGCATCGAATACAAGTAAACTTGACAGAAAGGTTTGGAATGAGTTTTATGAAAATTGGGAGGAATTAACTTTTGAAAGTGAAAAACTTCGTGCTGATTTAGAAGACAAACCTTTAGAAAATGAATACTTGTTAGACGAAGAAGTGTTAATTGAAGAAGGTTTGACCAGAGAGAGTTTGGTTAAAATCAGGGTAAACCAATCTTTTTTCCGTAGCTCTATTCTTGCATCTTATAATAACACTTGTTGTATAACAGGAATTAAAAAGCCAGAACTTTTAATCGCTGGCCATATAAAGCCTTGGAGTGTAGACAAGAAAAATAGACTTAATCCTCGTAATGGTATAGCAATTAATGCTCTCCATGATAAGGCTTTTGAAAATGGGTTAATGACAATCACACCAGATTTTAAAATAAAAATTTCAAGCAGTATTATTTCAGACTCTACCGATAACATTTTAAAAAGTTATTTCTTGAAATATGATGGTAAAGAAATAATACTACCTTCGAAATTTCTTCCAGATGAGGACTTTTTAATCTATCATAATGATGAGTGCTTTAAAAAATAATGTAATGTTCGAATATTTATATCGAGATTCGGGTAATTATAAGACATTACGACACATAATTTTTTCTAACAATGAGAATATAAGGCTTGAAGATGTTACTTCAATCTTGGTAAAGAAGCTTATTGATGGAGAATATTTTTATCCTTTGGAAGTAGGTGTTCCTGTCTTTTTTAGAAATAGTTTTAATCTAGAAGAGAATTGGTATGAATTCTTTAGATTCTCTCTCACTTTTACTAATGTCAATGACATTCGGGACATTAAAACTTTCCTGTTGAATTTGACACTATACTATTAACTGTGTAAGTTAAAAATAACAGGGGTTTGACTTAT
>CAYNMH010000216.1:0-2949 GCA_964398145.1 uncultured Flavimarina sp.
ACATTTTAACGATTATAAATACTCTATAAAATAGTAGGTCTATAGCTTAAAATAAAAAATTTATACTTGTAATAAATAACTACGACACCAAATATTGCTTTAAATTGTGTATTTCAACGAATATATTTGCATTTAAAGGTTGAACTGCACTATATTTACGCCATAGAACAAAAACCAAGTTTAGATATGAAATCAATTATTACTTTAATCGCTGTTGCACTTTTAAGTTTTAATGCGTTTGCTGAAGTTAATTCAACTCAGAAACAAGCATTGATTGATTTATATAATGCTACGAATGGTGATGAATGGAACAACACCTGGGACTTAACCGCTGACGTTTCTACCTGGTATGGAGTGCGAGTAGTAAACAATACTGTTGTAGGTCTTAACTTAAGTATGAATAATCTTAATGGTGAATTGCCAGAGTCTTTAGGAAATATTGAATCTCTGGTAACACTTGAATTATTCTTCAATAAGCTTCAAGGCTCTATACCGGCTTCTATAGGTAACCTTAAAAATCTTAAAGTTCTTGTTCTTAATGGAAATCTTCTTGAAGGTAAACTTCCTAAGTCTCTATATAATTTAAACAAATTAGAGCAGTTAATGCTAACCAGCAACAATCTAAGTGGTTCTTTAAGTGATGATCTAGGAAATTTAACCAATCTTGAAGTCTTGAACTTGTTTGATAATAATATTACTGGTGAACTTCCTGTTGCGGTTCTTCAATTGGAGAATCTGAAAGAATTGAATCTTTCGAACAATGAGCTTTATGGAAGAGTACCAGATGGTCTGGCTTCAATGGAAAATCTGAAATCAATTGCTTTAGCTGAAAATAATTTCGAAAATAATACAGATGGTTATGCTCTTAATAAATTTGAATCCAGAGCATCAATCGCTTCTAACGAATAACGATTTCCCCAAATCATAATTATTTAGTTTTAAGTTGGTCAAGAAAGTCCGTCACGAAAGTGCGGACTTCCTTTTTTTAACCTTACTTCTCCTCTACCTGAAGTTTGGTGGGCTTTATCACAAAAGGTGTAAACCAGTCCCAGGTAAAACCAATTGATAACCGGGGATAACTGTCTACAAAGCGATAATTGTAATCATCATAACCAAACGCAAAACGAGCCATGAGTCCGAAGTCTGAATCCCAGGGATAGAGTGAAAGACTGGTTTCAGACCGAAATTGGTCTGCAGAAGGATGTACATCCGGATGCCAGTAAAGACGTTGTGTGATACTATACCGCCATTTATTAAAATGAGCGGTGTACTCATATCCGGCTTCGATTTGATGACGCCCATAGATTTCAATATCCTCCGGGTTATAACCACCAAAATTAAAAACACCTAAAAAACGATTGTGATACAATTGATACGTTAGCGTAAACGAATGCGCTTTATCCATATAATTTCGTGAATCGAAAGTATTGATGCGGTAATTTAGCGATAAGCGGGTAAGATTGGTTGAAAAATTTCCGGATTCGCGATTTAAGAGCGCGGCTAAATTCGTTTCATCGGTTATATCGTCATACAGCTCTCGACTTTCTTCGCTATTATCATCAAACTCTGTACTAAACGCCGATTTACTTTGCCCGTTAGAATAATGACCCGATTCTATAGCTGCTGTGAGGAAGTTATCATTTTCGGTCTTAATGATCGATTGCCAACCTATAAAGCCTTTATAAGATGGCGTTTTGACGGGTTTTGAGTTTTCATCATAAATGCGCAAATGCGGCTGAATACTTAAATAAAGAGCATCGCCATTGGTAATGGTATCACGGTTAAGTGCACTGCGTATATCGTTATAAATGCTATAGTAAACCACGGGTTTAGCCTCGAGCAGAATAGTCTCGTATTCATTATTACCGGTTCCGCCAGCAAGAAAAGGCCGTTCAGCAATGGGAAAATAGTCTTTAAATCCGTTGGACTCCAGTTTTTGAGCTTGAAGATTGGGAATAACACCTAATACATTTAATAAGACAAGTAGTTTCAATCGCATCATAGTCCAAAATTTAGATGGCAAAATTGCAAAACACAGTAGCGTTGTCGGTCATTTTAAGAAAAAATTGATAATTGGTATACTTTATGAAACGAAGTAGATTAAAATAAGTCTATAAATAAGATCAATTATTTAACTGTATTTTTACCCAAATCCATTTGATCTGAATAAATTTTCTATGAAAAAAATTCTTTTTATCCTTTTTATAAGCCTTGTAAGCTACCTGCCTGCCACTGCGCAAGGTACCGTTGCCCATATCAATATGGAAGAGCTCTACACAATTATGCCCGAAAACGATCAGGCAGAAATTGAGTTAAACCGTCTGAGACAGGCCTATCAGCAAAATTTTGAAACCTCATATCGCGAATATCAGGCTCGTTTTGTAAAATATGAAGATGAAGCCGCTACCCTATCTCCCGAAGAAGATGCTAAGCGTAAAAGCGAATTGGAATTGATGGAGCGCAATCTGGCACAATCGCAACAGAATATTGAAAAACAAATTGCCGAAAAGAAAGAATTGCTTTATGCTCCTATACGTCAAAAAGCCCGTGAACTGGTTACTAAAATCGCGGAAGATCTCGGATTTTTATATGTACTCGACTCCTCAAAAGATGCCGGCCTGGTGATGGCTAAAGGTAAGGACCTGATGCCCGAATTAAAGCGTGCGCTTGGTAGGGGTTGAAGCCTGAAACGAACAGGTATATACTAACAAACTAGACTTCATTTAATGTTCGTTTACGTTATCACGAATCCATTGTGTTGTGAAAGCATTTTAAAAAGCTGATCTGAACATTTGCAAATCTCAAAGTAAAAAAAGAGGCTGTCTTGACTTTTTAGACGGCCTCTTTTTTAGTTACGCATTTTAGGAAATAGTGCGAGTGTGTGTAATTTATGTTTAGTATTACGCTATTCGAGATGTAAAACTTCTGGCGATAATTTTAAAATAAAAA
>CAYNMH010000217.1:0-2928 GCA_964398145.1 uncultured Flavimarina sp.
ATGATCTGTACCATACCTATGCACCCCGGGTGTACCGCCTGTGTATGGGCTATGCGGGAGGGCGTGATGAGTTGGCACGGCACTGGGTGCAGGAAACCTTTATCAAAGTCTGGAAGCATCAAAATTCCTTTAAAGGAGATGCTGCGATCGCTACCTGGATTTACCGGATTGCCGTAAATGTCTGCCTGGCCGATCTGCGCCGGAAACCCAAAACCCAGGTGCTGAGTGATGCTATTCCCGACCGGACCGAACCGGATGCAGAGCTTCCGAAAGAGGATACACGCATTGCCCAACTGTATCAGTGTATAGATCAATTAAACTCAAAAAACAAATTACTCATTATGCTGGAGCTGGAAGAAGTACCGCAGCAGGAAATTGCAACCACCACCGGCCTGAAACACGGGGCGGTTCGTACGCGGCTGGCCCGCATCCGCAAAGCACTCTTAAATTGTATGACCTATGAAAAATGACGAATTAAACGCTATCTGGAACCTGCAACAGCCCGGGTTTGCAGCAGACAGCCTGAAGGCTGTTTTGAACAAAGCCAAAAAACAACGCAATCTCCAACTTACGGGAATCGTGGTGATGAGTAGTACCGTGCTTGTATTGGCCGGCTACGCGCTGCTGTTTGTAACCCGATGGAACAACTTCAGCCTGGGATTGAGCCTGATGATCGGCAGCCTGAGTATTCGGGTGATTTTAGAACTACTGACACGCTATCGCAAAGAACAGCAGCTGATTCAGTTGAGTCCGGGGGATTTTCAGAACTATTTAAAAAAGCATTACCGTCACAGGAAGATTATCCATTTTGCGATCACTCCGCTTTGTTTTGCTGTATATAGCTACGGATTTTACCTCTTGCTCCCCTATTTTAAGGCGGAATTTTCTAGGGGGTTTTATTATTACCTCCTGATCTCGGGAAGTGTCTCGATACTGGTGATTTTTATTCTGGTGCTAAAACGAATCGTGGAGGAAGTGCGGTTTTTGAAAGGAATTCAAAAGTAAGTGGTTTCAGTGGGCAGTTAGCAGAATGCAGAGTTAGGAATTCAGAGTGTTGAGTTTTTTTATAATTCAAAATAACTCTTAACTCTGCACTCTGCATTCAGCATTAGAAAGCAGTTTCAATTTGCAGTTATTTGAATTCAAGGTTCAAAGTTGAAAATTCAAAATAACTCTTAACTCTGCACTCAGCATTCCGACCCGGTTCGAGTTAATTTACGAACCCGTATTGAGCGGTGTGTTCAATCAAGGGTCCTGATGAAATTGCTTTGTTTTGAGTATCTTTAAACAGCGCGGTCATTCATAATGACGTGAAAACCTGTTTTGTTATTAATTCTGTTGAACTTTTTAAAGCTGAGCATATGCATTTTTTCAAAACCCTTGTACTTCTATGTATCTTTAGTCTAGGTGGCCTCGCCACGGCTCAAAGCAGTCTATCTCCGGCTACTTCGTCTGTACATTTTCATGCTTTACCAGACAGGATTGACCTGAGCCAGGATACCACCGGCTTACTTTCCCTGAATTTACCGAAACGCGAACCAGTTATCTCGCTGTACAACGCTACTCACCAGTGGTACGATACCTATTTCCCGACGCCGGAGGGCTATGTAAAGAGTAATACCTTGATGAATCCGTCGCCGCAAACCCGTTTTCTCAACCCTGTGTTTCCGGGTACCGAAACAACCAGCCTAAGTCCGTCTCTGGCAAGCATTCGGTTTAAAGGTCCGGCGGTAAGCACCATCATCCCGTTACGGGATTCGTTTAATCCGTATGGAACTGCTACTGTAGGAGATGCTTTGGTGTCCGGGTTTTTAGGATTGTTGTTTGATTAGAAAGCAGTTTGCAGTTTTTTGATTCAAGGTTCAAAGTTTAAAATTTAAAGTAACTCCGCACCCAGCATTTAGCATTCAGCATCAGTAAGCAGTCATTCGGAAGGAGCCCGAGCGACTGCGAAATCATATGTCCCTTCGAGTAGATGAAGCGAAGCTTCGTGGTATCGAGAAGTCTTTTTAGTAGAGGTGTTTTTTACTAACCGGAGTTCTCGATACAATTTTTTCGAACTCAGGTTCTCAAAAATCACTCGCTTCTCGACAGCGCTCGAAATGACATCCTAACTCATCACTCTGCATTCAGCATTAGTAAGCAGTCTCAGTTTGGATTTATATGAATTCAATGTTCAAAGTTCAAAATTTAAAATAACTCCTAACTCCGCACTCTACATTCAGCATTGGCAAACCGTCCTTTCGAAGGAGCCCTAAGCGACTGAGAGATCACATCTGATTGGTTCAAGGTTCAAAGTTCAAAATTACATCCATCCCCAGCCCTTCCTTCGAAGGAAGGGAGCCTGTTTTTTTACTAAATCTAAAGCCTCCCTTGGGGAGGTTTGGAGGGATATCGGAGTGCAGGTGTGGGGTTGAATTCAAGGCTTAAAGTTGAAAGTTCAAAATTTAAAATAACTCTTAACTCTGCACTCCACATTCAGCACTAGTAAGCAGTATTCGGAAGGAGGCATAGCGACTGAGAGATCATATTGGAATATTCGAAATAGAATATGGTTTTAATATATATTGGAGCTAAAGTGATAAGGTTTGTAAAGTGCGGTTTACGAATAGTATTTTAGGGTTTCTACCATGAATTAAATAGATTTTTTATATTGCCAGGAATCTAATTTTATTATAATGGCTAATCATTTTCGGCAAATCGTTGATTATTGGCAATCGAATTACAGCAAATCCATTTCTCGCTCACAGAAATACCAGATACCAGAGCATTTCAAAAAAATGGCGGATTTAATGGCGCCCGGTAAATCATACTATTACATTGCAAACTTCCATACTCTTGAATTAGAACTGGTTTCAGACTCGGTATCCTATTATACGGGAGAACAGGCTTCTCAAACTACGATACAAAAACTACTTGCACTTGCAC
>CAYNMH010000218.1:0-2926 GCA_964398145.1 uncultured Flavimarina sp.
GTACTTAAATTGAGTAGATTATAATAGGTATCGCGGTTCTCCAAACGTATAATTGCCGGGGTATACCCGTATTGCATTAAAATTAAATTGCTGAGTATTCGAGCCATACGCCCATTACCATCCCCAAAAGGATGTATCTGAATAAATCGCACCTGAAAGGCCGCTGCAACCAGTATAGGATGTAAATCGTACTTATGCTTTTTTCGCTTGGGTATTTCAATATGATTGTTAAGCCAATTGATCAGGGTATTCATTGCCGGTGCTACCTCTTCCGGCGGCATAAAATCGATACGCTCTCCGGTTTTCGTATATAAATAATTAGGCTGCGTTTTAAAGTGACCGGGGTTAATCTCTGCCTGAGCATCTGCATAAGGTTCAACCAGGATCATCTTATGCAGGTCTTTAATAACAGACTCGGTAATTTTCACCTCCTTTTGCACCAGGTTTTCCAGCTTTTTAAGCGCTTTATTGTGCCCTTCCATCTCCAGATAGTCTCTAAAAGGCTTACCCTTAGCGGTTATACCATGTAAGATAAAAGCCCGCGTCTCAGAAGCGGTTAAGGTATTCCCTTCTATACTGTTGCTGTGGTAGTTCCAGTCTAGTCGCAGTTTTTGCTCCAACCGGTTTTGCTGCTCAGCAGTCAAGGGACGTAATGCATCCAGATTCGATTTCAAATCATCTATCTGAATCAGTTTCTCTTTAAAATCTTCTAATTCTGTACTCATGCTAATTCAGATTAAGTTCTTTAAGATACCCCTGCATTTTTTCGCGTACCACAAGCAATTCGCTTTCCAGCTGCTCAATTTCTTCCTGTACAGCCGTAACGTCAATTTCCGCTTCCTCTTCAAAGGTATCAACATAGCGTGGTATATTCAGATTATACTCGTTTTCCTGTATTTCTTCAAGTGTGGCAACATAACTGTATTTTTCTTCAACCACTCCCGGAGCTATACTTTCATTCTTAAAACTATAATAGGTTTCAACAATACGATTGATGTATTGTTCTGCCAGTACATTCTGATTTTTACCGCTATCATACTCTTCACTGGCATCTATAAACAGCGTTTCTGTACGTTGTTCTTTCGCTTTATTAAATATCAAAATGGCTGCAGGAATACCGGTTCCAAAAAACAGGTTTGCCGGTAAGCCGATAACTGCGTCCAGCAAATTATCTTCAATAACGTGCCTGCGTATGCGTCCTTCTGCACTTCCTCTAAAAAGCACTCCGTGAGGTACAACCACACCTACCATTCCCGTGGTCTCGTAAGCGCTTTCAATCATATGTGAGATAAACGCCCAGTCTCCTTTACTTTTAGGTGGTACTCCGCGATTAAAACGACTGTATTTATCATCTTCTGCTTCCTCATAACCCCATTTATCCAACGAAAATGGAGGGTTTGCCACTACTGTATCAAATTTCATCAGGTGGTCACCCTCGGTATGCTTTGGGTTACGCAACGTATCTCCCCAGCGGATGGAAGCATTATCAAAACCGTGCAAAAACATATTCATCATCGCCAGAGCCCAGGTACTGCCGTTAGCTTCCTGACCATATAGTGAAAAGTCTCTGCCTTCAACCTGCTGCCCTGCTTTAATTAATAATGAAGCAGAACCACAGGTAGGATCGTAAATCCGCGCACCCGGTTTTGATTTTGTCAGCCTGGCCAGCAATAGAGATACTTCCTTAGGAGTGTAAAACTCTCCCGCCTTTTTACCTGCATCGCTGGCAAAGTTGGCAATCAAAAACTCATAAGTATCTCCCAACACGTCCTGCCCATCTAAAGAAGATGGTTTCAAGTCCAGCTTATTAAAGTCAGTCAATAAATTTTTGAGTCGGGCATTCTTATCTTTTTTATCTCCCAGGTTACTGCTGTTAAAACTAATATTCCTAAAAATACCTGCACCATCACTACTGGTCAGTTTTTCGCGGTTTGCATCTTCCAGATCAGCTAATGCAATGTCAATAAGTTCGCCTATATTCGATTCATTTCGTTTATCATATAAAGATTCAAAATGACTGTGAGCCGGGATGATAAATCGCTCTGAGGACATTGCCCTTTGCGCTCTGGCCTCATCACCTTCATACTTTTTCAAGTACTGCTCATACTTCTCAGTATGGGTATCTGACACATATTTTAAAAACAACATTACCAGTATATAATCTTTGTATTGACTGGGATCAATAACACCTCTAAAGGTGTCACAGGCTTGCCAAATGATGCGGTTAATGTCTGCTGACTGCACTTTATTTTTCATGAATTTTGGATTTTAGTTTTAAGTAAAGACTCTAGCTGAGCGCTTTTTAAGTAATCGAGTTTTTGCAGGAGTTCGGTTTCTTCCTTCTTTAAACGACTTAGAGAAACTATGTTTTTTTGAACCTCCTTGGCCGGCACATCAATTTGCAACTCGCCTAGGATCTTTCTGTTTATTGCAGGCAGAGCACTACCCCTGGCGTAATTTTTCAATTCGTTTTGAGTGGTTTCTAAATTAATATACCATACTAAATACTGAGGCAATACATTTGGTTTGATGTCCCGTAAAACCAAAAAAACAGATGAAGCAACTACCGGATTTAAATTACCATCTAAATAATAGGCGGAAAAATCGTGATGCCCCTTTGACAGTACAATCACATCACCTATGTTGAGATAGTGTCGCTCCCATTTAGGTGAGTTTATCAGACTTGGTTTTATGAAGGGATCAATAGTATGGGAATCTAAAAAATCACTAGCGCCCAGATAAAACACGTCTCCCTGTGGATTGCGTTTACCATTTACTCCTGATGCTATAGAAACAAGTTGATTAAGTTTCATTTATTTTATTGTTATCTGTGTACAAACATAAAACAAATAGTTAGAAATGAAAATAAATTTTATTGTTATTTATGTACAAAATATAAATGAAGTTATTCTTATGAGTTCTAAAC
>CAYNMH010000219.1:0-2888 GCA_964398145.1 uncultured Flavimarina sp.
TGTTCGGCCTCGATTTCCTTTTCGCTATGCTTCCAATACGGCCTTTTGTAAAACGGATCGGTAAAATAAATGTTGCCGTTTGGGGAGATCCAGATATCGTTTGGTCCGTTAAGGCGTCTGTTTTCAAAGTTTTTGACCAAAACACGTACTTCTTTTTCGGGCGAAATGCTCCAGAGTTCAGACTGGTTATCGGCAGCGGCCAACAAATTTCCGGAAGCATCGACATAGAGTCCGTTAGCCCTACCGGCACCTTCCATAAATACCGAAAGGCTGTCGGTTGTTGCATCCCATTTGTAAATACGGTCGTTAGGCTGATCGGTAAAATACACATTGCCGGAAGCATCTGCTGCAGGGCCTTCGGTAAAGCTGAATTGATCTGAGAGGAGTCGTGGCGTACTTCCGGTTTTAATCAGTGGTTTTTGACCGGCACAGGCGGATAGCAATATCGCACCGGTTAACACAAGAAGGGGTTTAATCATGGTGGGTTGTTTTTCGAATTCTAAAGATAGGGAAATGCGGGGGAGTAAGCCGTGAGTGGGTGAAAGGTAAGAGGTTTTATTGAGGGAAAGTACGAAATACGAAAGACGAAAGACGAAAGACGAAAGACATTTGGTTTTAGGTAACCGATACTTTTTAGTACTTTTTTTGACCTGCTTTGCAACCACTTTAGACTCTTTAGAACTGGTAGGGTTTTATGAATACCTGCAAATCAGGTATTGAATCAGGCTTTAGCCAGGTATTCTTTAGGGGTAAGTACCGGGAGATTTGAGTTCTTAAAATTCTTTTTGTTTCGGGTGATAATGACGTCAATTTGGTTCTCGAGGGCAGAATAGTATTGCAAACCATCTTCAAAATCGGTAAAACCTTCATCACTTAAAGCCAGTTCGGTGATTTTATCATCAAGACTTAAAACTTCAACCAAAATCTTAAATTTTCTGAGGATTTCACGGGCTTCTTTGGCAGATGTTAACCGGGTAAGAATATAATTGGTGTTGGCTAGGGTTCGTGAAGATATCGTGAGCTGAAGTTGATTTCTGTCTCCCAATGAGAATAAAACGGCCGCATCTTCATAAAATCCATCTCTCTTAGAGAGTACATCAATGACAATATTAGTGTCGATTAGAAGGCGTTTCATTTATACTTTTCTAATAAATAGTCGGTGTACACGTCTTTTTCATCAAAATCTTTCTCAAGGTTGATGATCCCACTGAGACTTTTAACCAAGGGAGTGATTTCCACCTCTTGTTTTTCATTTCGGGTTAGTGAACCCAAATAGGACTCTATCAGTTTTGAAAGGCTGGTATTGTTCGATTTTGCGTAACGTTTTGCAGCGTTGATAACGCTCTCATTCAGACTTAAAGTGAGTTTTTTGTGCATAGCGAATTATTTTACGTGTAAAAATAATTAATTATTACGTAAAATTTGCTGTTTTCTGAATTTTGATTGTGGTCATTTATAAGTAATCGCAGGCCTTACTTTTAAGGAATTCCTCAAAGCGCCATCAGGAATTTTTACTAATTTCAAAATCACAAATCATTAGGTTTTAGATAAAACCATTTTTAACGGCCGGTACTACCGGCCGTTTGTTTTGAGATCAGTCTATTCAGTCTTTAAATGTTAATAAAATGTGAAATTTTGAGTTTAGAGACCTTATTTTCATACTCTCTGATGCTCTATCCTAGGCTTTGAGTAGGCTTTGCCTGGGGGATGCTATGCTTTTGGCTTGAAATTGACGATTTTCGGAGCTGCTAAAAGGATATCTTTACCCCCCGCTGCCAGAGGGCAGTATTTACCTGCTTTTTAACCACAATCGTTTACTTACATTGCTATGAATGCATCTTTAAAATTAGGTTTTTTGCTTTGTGTTTGGTTACTGTTTGGTATGCAATATGCCAATTCTCAAAATACCGAAGTGGTTTATGAGTCAGAGCAGCTGGTTATCACCCGCCTTTCCGAAAACGCGTTTCAGCATACCTCCTTTTTACAAACCCGGGATTGGGGCAAGGTAGCCTGTAACGGACTTATAGTTCGGGATGGAAACGAAGCTGTAGTGTATGATACCCCTACCGATGATACCGGTTCCGGCGAACTCATCACCTGGATTGAAGATAGCTTACACGCCAAAGTGAAGGCGGTGATCCCCACGCATTTTCACGCGGATTGTCTGGGTGGACTTCAGGAATTTCATAAGCGTAAGATTCCGTCCTATGCGCATAGCCGAACTATTTCCTTGGCTCTGGAACACGCTTATGTGGTACCCCAACATGCTTTTGAAGATCTGCTGGTTTTGGAAGTGGGAGACCAAAAAGCCACCGCCCGGTTTTTTGGTGAAGGCCATACGACTGATGATGTGGTGGGCTATTTTCCCGGGGAACAGATACTTTTTGGCGGTTGTCTCATCAAAGCTGTAGGTGCCTCTAAAGGCAATTTGGAAGATGCCAACGAGGACAGCTGGTCTGATACGGTGCGCCAGGTAAAAGCTGCCTATCCCGATGTGCAAATCGTAGTGCCCGGTCACGGAGATCCCGGGGATAGTGGATTGCTGGATTATACAATAGCGCTTTTTGAAAAATAAACCATCGCATTTTAATTAAGGAAAGCAGCTCCCTTCCTTTGAAGGAAGGGTTGGGGATGGATGTTTTTAGAATAAATGAATGTTCGCGCGCGATTGCATCGCGTGCAGGCATTATTTAATTTTTTTCCTCATCCCCAGCCCTTCTCCCAAGGAGAAGGGAGTTTGATGCTAACTTTTTTGCGGATTAAATAACTGAATTTTAAAACCCAAAGTTTAATGAATGCTTTTTTTCAATTATATAAAACGAGTTTAAGGGACTATAAATAGTATTCTTTAGCCTTCTTTTTCTTCAGTATAGCAATGAGTCCCCGTT
>CAYNMH010000220.1:0-2885 GCA_964398145.1 uncultured Flavimarina sp.
AGGGCAAATACCAGAAAGGAAAGCAACAATTCGCGCTGGTACCGGTACATCAGGAGCGGGAATTCTTCCGTAAAAAACGTGATAAACCGGTTGCTCGACTCGCGCTTGGTTTTATAAATTTTTTGATGGGATTTAGATGCCAGATGGTTTAAATACTGGGTGGTTTTGCTCTCCGGGTAGAAGGTGCGGGCATAGCTGAGATGATCGGTCACTTCCAGGTAAAGCGCTGAAAGTTCGTCTGGGCTAAGTTCCTGATTATTCCCCAGCAATACGTTTTCAAATCTTAACCATTTATCCTTATTTTGCCTCACGAAAGCAGCCTCGCGCATAGTTTTGGGTTTTAAAATGAATTCTGAAAACTTCGGGTTGTGCCGGAAACTTTTAGAACAGGTGTCTCAAAATTTTAAATAACCGTAGGGTAGTAATTTAAGCTAATATGCTGTTTTGAGGCAAGCCTTGGGACATCAAAATCCCGATTTTCGGGTAAAGAAAATGAATTCATGGATAATTTTCAAATTGAAACTGCACAAAATATCAGCATTCAGCAACAGGTGGCGGGTATTGGCGATCGCATTCTTTCCTATATCATAGATGCACTCCTGTTAATAGGATACTGGATTATTTCACTCTTTCTCGTTTCGGCATTTGGTTTGGATACCAATTCCGGAGGTTCGGTCAATATTTACTTTATGATTATTGGCCTTCCATCCTTTTTGTACTTTTTGCTTTTTGAAGCATTTTGGGACGGACGTACGCCGGGCAAGTCTGCCATAGGTTTACGCGTGGTTAAGGTTGACGGTTCAAAGCCGGGCTTCGGAAGTTATTTTGTACGCTGGCTTATGCGTATCATTGACATCACTTTCAGCAGTGGCGGGATTGCGGTATTTACTATATTGTTGAACGGAAAAGGGCAGCGGCTGGGCGATATTGCAGCGGGCACTACAGTGATTAATGAACGTAAAAAAGTCAATTTGGGTCATACCCTATTTGAAACCATACCGGAAGGATATGTTCCTAAATATCCTCAGGTAACCGTATTTACCGATGCCGATATTCAAAAAGTGAAAACAATTTATGCTAAGGCCAGGCGCGAAAGCAAGCACAATGTCATTCTTAAACTGAGCGATAAACTGAGCAAAACCATGCAGGTTACGCCGGATGAAACACCCTTTGCCTTTGTAGACCGTGTGCTTAAAGACTATAATTACTATACCCGGGAATAATGGAGTCTGTTGTTAACCTGATCGATATTTTGGGAACTATTGCATTTGCTATTTCCGGTGTGATCACGGCGACTAAAAAGCGTATGGATCTTTTCGGGATTCTCATCATCGCTACGGTAACTTCTGTAGGAGGGGGTACCTTGCGGGATCTGCTCATAGGAAAATCACCGGTAAGTTGGCTGCTCAATACGACCTTTGTGTACACCATTATGGCCACAACTCTTGTGGGCGTAATTTTTAGAAGACAGTTGCACTATGTGCGCAGGTCGCTATTCCTGTTTGACACCATCGGGATAGCCTTATATACCATAACCGGTACCCAGATAGGGCTCCTAATAAATTTAAATCCTGTAATTTGTGTAGCTTTAGGTACAATAACGGCTTGTTTTGGGGGAGTGTTGCGGGATATTCTGTGCAATGAAATCCCGGTGATTTTCCGTAAGGAAATTTACGCGAGCGCCTGTATTCTCGGTGGTTCGGTGTATTTAGGGTTGATGCATTTTGGCATCGCTCAGGGAGTTAGTACACTTATAGCAGGATTAACGGTAATCATCATACGCACACTCGCCGTAGTTTATGAACTGCAACTGCCCAGTATCTACAGTAAGAGCGAACAGGATTTAAATCGATAAAAAATGGGAAAGCAACTCCCCGAATTAACCAGCCAGCTTATCAAATTTATAGGCCAACAGCATCTCTTTTTTGTAGGAACGGCAGCTGCAGAAGGGCGTGTAAATATTTCTCCGAAAGGGATGAACACCTTTGCAGTGCTTAATGCGAACGAAGTCATTTGGTTGAATATGACCGGAAGCGGGAATGAGACGGCTGCACATATGCTCCAAAATAACCGGATGACGATCATGTTTTGTTCGTTTGACCGCAAACCACTTATTCCGCGTGTATACGGCAAAGCCGAAATGTACCATCCACGGGATGCGGAGTTTGAGCTGTGTTTAAAGCATTTTAGTGATACTGAAGGCTCCCGCCAGATTTATAAACTGAATATTGATCTGGTACAGACTTCCTGCGGTTTTGGAGTGCCGTTTATGGAATACAATGGGGAACGCGAAACCCTAAAAACCTGGGCTGCAGAAAAAGGCGACACCGGAATCAAGGACTATTGGACTGAAAAAAACCAAAAAAGTATTGATGGTTTTGAAACCGGGATTTTTCAGTGATTATTTAATCAATAAGCTTGCTTTGATTCGAATTTTAATCCCATTTTTCAAATTCTTCATTTTCAAAAACAGCATCTATGATTAGTGAATCGTCACCTTCCTGATGCATATTTTCAAAGGCTTTTTCCCAATTTTGCCGGACTTGTTTATGAGATTGAAAAGTTGATTTCATTCGTTTATTCTATTCTTCTAAGATACACGTATCTGAGTGAAAATTAGGTTTTATCTATGAACAAATATGGACCTATAATTTGTGGTTTGTTAGGGATTTTAAATTGAAAAATCGACGTTTAGAAGGAGTATAAAGTAATATTCTTTGGTTTTCTTTTTCTTAAGCATAGCAAAAGTCTCCGTTAAAAATTTTCGAAGCCTTGGAGAAAATTTAGGAGGCTCGTTGCGGTTTTGCCTGATAAGGCAAAAATGCCTAAGAAAAAGGCTCCTTTCTTTTGGTTCGTTTTCTTTGGAGAAGCAAACCGAGGTATGA
>CAYNMH010000221.1:0-2880 GCA_964398145.1 uncultured Flavimarina sp.
CAGCTTATTTGCCCTCACCCTGAATTCTTTAGCGCCCGTCAGGTCGCTCGCCGCGTTTGCCATCACGCATACTCATACGCTGTTTCTGCTTTGCTTTCATTTTGCGCCATTGGTCAAACTGCTCTTCGCTTAAGATTTTTTGCATTTTTTCCTGATGCGCAATTTGTTTTTCAAGCATGGTGTCATAAATGGCTTTGCGGTCAGCTTTAGAGGTTTTTTTTGCACCTTTCATATTTTCCGCACGCTCTTGCCAGTTTGCTTTGCGCTCTTTGGCTTCTGCCAATTCCAGTTCATAAACTTCTTTTTGTTGTTTTTCATCCAGAACCAATGCTAAGGTCAGGCGTTTGGTTTGGAGTGTAGCCATCTCTTCAGGGCTGGCATCCATCATTTTTTTCATACGTTCTTGACGATCGTTTTGCTGCGAAAAAGCCGTACAGCTTATCAAAATCGCAACAATTAAAGCTAATTTTTTCATACTTCTTAATGTTTAAGTTATGTTCTTATGACTTTTTTATTTTGAAAAGGTTTAAATCTCAAATTGAATAAAAGTGTAACGAATTTTTAGTTTAGGTTACCTATAATCAAACTTTTACAATTATGAATCAAATCTACTCACAACCCAACAACAATCTGGGAGCTAGGCGCTGGGCGCTTTATATCTTTATTTCAAGCATTCCCATAGTCGGTTTTATTATGCTCCTGGTTTGGGCATTCAGCAGTAGTGAAAATCTACATTTACAGGAATGGGCAAAAGGTAAATTGCTGATCGCTTTGATCGTATTGATCATTGTCCTTGGTTTTTTATTTCTTGCGGGAGGAATCGGGATTTTAGCGGCGATTTTCAATCAATAAAAAAGCCTTTCAGATTGACTGAAGGGCTTTGATTTTTTGATACTTAAAAACTTACTCAATAAGTAGAACGCTAAGATTATCTCCTTCTTTCTCTACTTTAGCCAGTTTATGTTTGGTAAGGCCTTTAATGCCTTTATCCCATTTTTTGTTGCTGAGACCGCTGGCATCTTTAAGCTGATCGAGCGCGATATTCTTCTCTTTTTTAAGGATAGCGAAAATGCTTTTCTCTTCTTCGCTAAGCTCTACTTTCTTACGTTCGGGCTTCATTTGCGGGAAGAACAATACTTCCTGAATGGACTGATTGTTAGTCAAAAACATAATCAAACGGTCCATTCCTATTCCTAGTCCGGAAGTTGGCGGCATACCATATTCCAGAGCTCTTAAGAAATCCTGATCGATGAATTCGGTAGCCTCATCATCTCCTTTTTCGGCCAGTTTCAGTTGTTCTTCAAAACGCTGACGCTGGTCAATAGGATCATTTAGTTCTGAATACGCGTTTGCGATTTCCTTACCACAAACCATGAGTTCAAATCGCTCGGTTAAATCCGGATTTTCACGATGTTCCTTACACAGCGGACTCATCTCTTTGGGATAGTCGGTTATAAAAGTGGGCTGAATGAAATTGCCTTCGCATTTTTCACCAAAAATCTCATCGATAAGCTTGCCTTTACCCATCGTCTCATCAACTTCAAGCCCCATTCCTAAAGCAGCTTCTCGCAGCTCTGTTTCGCTCTTTCCGGTGATGTCATAACCAGTGAATTGCTTAATGGCATCGGTCATGGTAACTCGTGCATACGGTGCTTTAAAATCTACTTTATGTTGCACGAAGGTAGCTTCTGTAGTGCCATTAACTTCCATGGCGCAGTGCTCTAACAGTTTTTCGGTAAACTCCATCATCCAGTTGTAGTCTTTGTAAGCTACATAGATTTCCATCGCGGTAAACTCCGGGTTGTGAGTCCGGTCCATCCCTTCATTCCGGAAATTTTTGGAAAACTCATAAACGCCGTCAAAACCTCCTACGATCAGACGTTTTAGATAGAGTTCGTTCGCAATGCGCAAATAAAGTGGAATATCTAAAGCGTTGTGATGCGTAACGAAAGGACGTGCCGCAGCCCCACCCGGAATGGATTGAAGAATGGGCGTTTCAACTTCAAAATAGCCTTTGTCGTTGAAGAAATTTCGCATTGCGGCAAAAAGCTTGGTACGCTTAACGAAAACTTCTTTTACTTTAGGATTCACTACCAGATCTGCATACCGCTGACGGTAACGCATCTCAGGGTCGTTAAATTTATCAAACTCGTTGCCGTCTTTGTCCACTTTAGGTAATGGAAGCGGTTTTAAGGCTTTACTGAGCAGGATGAATTTTTTAACCATTACGGTTTTTTCACCCACCTGAGTGGTAAATAAATCCCCTTCAACACCAATAAAATCTCCAATATCCAGAAGTTTTTTGTAGACATCATTGTATTGTGTTTTATCGTCGCCTGTGCAAATCTCATCCCGGTTAAAATACACCTGTATGCGACCGGTAGAATCCTGCAACTCAGCAAAAGAAGCCTTACCCTGAATTCTGCGAGACATGAGTCGGCCGGCGATCACCACCCGTTTCCCTTCCTCAAAGTTCTTTTTGATCTGGGTTGCGGTATGATCTACAGGATATAAATCTGCAGGATAAGGGTTGATGTTTAATTTGCGTAATTCGGCGAGTTTATCGCGTCGTACCAGTTCCTGTTCTGAAAGTTGCATATTTCGTTCTTTGTTAAGCGTTTAAAATAAAGCCTTCAGGCATTTATTAAGCCGGCAAATATAGCAACTCAAGCCCTAGAAATCAATGATTGTAACGAAAGCTTATCATTTTAGACCTATAAATACATCAATCAAATCAATCATGAGTTTTTTACGAGCCTTAGTAGCTATTTTTCTGCCACCCCTTGCTGTTATTGACAAAGGCTGTGGTTCCATTCTAATTGTAACCCTCTTGTGGTTTTGCGGTTGGATTCCCGGAATCATTGCAGCTTTAATTATAGT
>CAYNMH010000222.1:0-2876 GCA_964398145.1 uncultured Flavimarina sp.
CAGCAGTGAGGAATTTTCCGCAATGGGCGAAAGCCTGACGGAGCAATACCGCGTGGATGAAGAAGGCCTGTGGGTCGTAAAATCCTTTTCTCAGGGAAGAACAAATGACGGTACCTGAGGAATAAGCTCCGGCTAACCCTGTGCCAGCAGCCGCGGTCTGGCCTCTACAAGGTGTCCCTTGTAGAGAATGCCGCCTTAAAGAGTGATCTTTATGAAAAATCCAGCTCATAACGGTGAAGTCTAAATAACTTAAAGCTTTAAAGCTTAGATTACATGATAATACCGTGGGAAGTTCTATTATTTAGAAACCAGAGCAGATAATAATCCAAAAAGTCGTAAACCCAAATTCCGGCTTCTAAAAATCATTATCAGGCTCTAAAGTTCCTTCGTTTTCGAAGGTTCAACTTAATAGAACCCCGTAACGACTGACCTGAAAAGGAAGATTTTAAGTCTTAGTACTTATTATAACACGCTGGCTCTCACAATAGGTTTCAGCAAGAATATGAAAATTTAGAATAGTAAAAAATTTTGAAAAAATCAATCATGAAAGATGAAGCCGTAGTTTTTAAATTTATGGAAAAAATTTATAAAATCGGTGTCTCAAAAAGGTCCTGCTAGAGCCAATTGAAAAGATTCGTGAAATTCTGCCAAAATATTTAAATTAAAAATTCTAAAATTGTTCTAAGTTCTGCGAGTGAGATGAAGGTATAGTCTGAGCCATTAGAAATAATGGAGGTTTCGAATACAGGGGGAGCAAGCGTTATCCGGAATGATTGGGCGTAAAGCGTCTGTAGGTGGTCTAAAAAGTCTACTGTCAAATACCAAGGCTTAACCTTGGGCAGGCAGTAGAGGACTTTTAGACTTGAGTGCGGTAGAGGTAGAGGGAATCCCTAGCGTAACAGTGAAATGTGTAGATTTTAGGGAGAACACCAGCGGCGAAGGCGCTCTACTGGGCCGAGACTGACACTGAGAGACGAAAGCTAAGGGAGAGAATAGGATTAGATAAATCCGGCACTCTCATAAAAAAAATGCCAAAGGTGTCCCCTTATAAAGTGATTTATAAGGTGCATCCAGCTATATCGGTGAAACTCTATTTTATTTATTTCTAATACAGAAATAAGCTGTGTTTACTAGCAGAAAATAGACAACCCCGAGGGAAGTTTTTAATAAACCCCGTAGAGACTAAGATGAGACAAGCAGGTTTCTTGTGTGAATAACCAAAATTTTTTGGTTTGTTTCATAAGTGTGAGTCCTGCGAAATTGCTATGCTTTATAAGCATAGATCCCAAGGGTTTGCCTTGGGTAGAAAAATAAAACAAACTAAAAATAAAATTATGAATCAACAAAAATATATGGATGCAGAAAGACAATTTGTTAAGATGTCAGTTGAAGAGTTTAAAGATTCTCATAAAGAATCAGATTTAGATGTAAAAATGCTAAAACCAACATATCCAAAAAGTTTGGAAAAGGTAATTTTAGAAGGAAAGCAAATGTCGCAAATTAATCTAGATCCAGTAGTTCTTTCCGCTATTTGTGGAATAATTTTTGGTGATGGTTCACTTGCTATAAATAAAGGTTATTCAAATGCCCGTTTACAAATGCGTCATTCTACTCGTCAAACAGAATGGTTTATGTGGAAATCTCTATGCATTTTAAAAGAATTCATAGGAGATACCCAAAGCAAAGCCTTGGGTAGATCGATCTGTTTTCAAAAACCAGATGGTTACCAACGAAAAGCGGAAGCTTTTGGTGGGGAAACGTTAGGAAAATGGAAAATTTTAACAAAAGTAAACCCGGAGTTAACAAAACTTCACTCAATTATTATTCAAAATAATAAAAAAACACTGAAACGTAGTTGGTTAAATCATATGAACGATTATTTCTTAATGGTTCTATGGTTAGACGACGGTAGCCTCAATGGAGCCCGTCAAGGTGTGATTTCATTGAATAATACACCATTAGATCAAGCACAAGTATTAGTTCAATACATTTCTAGTGTTTGGGGTGTGAAATGTGAAGCAAAAATCGTTAAATCTAAAGCAACTTCAACAAATTTAGAACCTGTAGCGATAACAATTTCTGATTTACAAAATTTAGAAAAATTCCTTAAAATTATTGCTCCCATTATTCCGGTAAAATCCATGCTTTATAAAGTTTGTATTTATTATGAAGACCGTTCTCGTCTACAACGCTGGACTTCTGATTTAAAAACTCTAATAAGGGATGAGTGGCATCCATATTTAGATAAATATTATGCTTACTTAGGCGCTATTCAAAAAAAGTAGCGATTTTCAGAAGAAGATATAGTCCATTTAAATTAAAAACTCTGTTTTTAAAATTGACCCTAGTATTCTTAGCCGTAAACGATGGAAACTAAGTGCTGCCGAATGCAGTGCTGCAGCTAACGCGTTAAGTTTCCCGCCTGGGGAGTATGCCCGCAAGGGTGAAACTCAAAGGAATTGACGGGGGCCCGCACAAGCGGTGGATTATGTGGTTTAATTCGATGCAACGCGAAGAACCTTACCAAGGTTTGACATACTCAGAATTTTTCAGAAATGAATTAGTACCAGCAATGGAACTGAGATACAGGTGGTGCATGGCTGTCGTCAGCTCGTGCGTTGACGTGTATGGTTAAGTCCTGCAACGAGCGCAACCCTCGTCTTTAGTTAATTACTCTAGAGAGACTGCCAGTGCAAACTGGAGGAAGGTGAGGATGACGTCAAGTCAGCATGCCCCTTACACCTTGGGCTACACACGTAATACAATGGTTGAGACAATCAGAAGCGATCCTGCGAAGGCTAGCGAATCTGTTAAACTCAACCTCAGTTCGGATTGCAGGCTGCAACTCGCCTGCATGAAGTCGGAATCGCTAGTAA
>CAYNMH010000223.1:0-2862 GCA_964398145.1 uncultured Flavimarina sp.
AATGAAGTTGAGGGACCTACGACAACTGTTTTAGATTATGTAGATCGCATTCGTGAGCGCTCAGGTTTAGCTGGTGTCGTAGACTCGTGGACGACCTATTCAACCAGTCCATCAAAATACACCTCTAAAGATGGAATGCGCGATATCATTCAACAAGAACGGTTGATAGAATTCGCTTTTGAAGGAGAGCGTTTCTGGGATCTTAGAAGATGGAAAAAAGCAACGGAAGAATACAATAAAGATATCACCGGATGGAACTATTTAGGCGACGAGGAATCAGAATACTATCAAATTCGTACCTTAAATCAACAACGCTTTGTTGCTCCCAGAGATTACTTGTGGCCACTATCTGAAAACACATTATTGCAAAACCCCAATCTGGTTCAAAATCCCGGTTGGTAGGTAATTAAATAAAAATAAAAATGAATAATATGAAAAATCTAATGTTTAAACATAGTTGCTGTGCGCTGATTGTTATGCTGTTTTTGGCATCTTGTTCTAGTGATGAGAATGCTAATGAACCGCTTACTGCCGATTCAAAAGCACCCGGTCAAATCACCGATGTTGAGGTAGTAAATCTTTCTGGAAAATCAGAAATTAAATACAAGTTGCCCAATGATCCCAACTTACTTTATGTAAAAGCCACGTATGTCTTAGATACCGGGCGCGAGATGGAAGTAAAAGCTTCTTATTACAAAAAGAGTCTTTTAATAGAAGGGTATGCTGAAGCAGGGGAGCACGAGGTCAAGTTGTATACGGTAAATCGTAGTGAGGTGGAATCAGAACCAGTAACAGTCACTATTAATCCTAAAGAATCGACACTTTTTGATGTATTTAGAAGTCTAGAGGTCGGGCCTGATTTTGGAGGAGTTTTTATAAAAGCCGATAACCCGGAACGATCAGAATTGGCTATTCTTTTAATGGAAAAGAATAATGAAGGAGATTGGGAAACTAATGGTAATAGTATTTATACCTCTACCGACAGTATTTTTAGAACGGTGCGTGGTCTTGATACTATTGATTATGATTTTGCATTTACGGTACGAGACCGTTTTTTGAACACCTCAGATACCTTGTTTCAGACCATCAAACCTATATATGAGGTTGAAATACCTGCAGGTCAATACACAGGATATCCACTGCCTGGTGATGCACCCACAACAGAATTTCCATTTCCTATTGCACGTATGTTTGATGGGGATTTTAGAAACTGGCCCAGAATATATATAACAGATGCGGCGGCTCCGGCACCCCACTCCTTTACCATTGATCTGGGGCAAGCTATTAAGATAAGTCGTGTTAAAATATGGGATTATCCTCAAGGTACAAGTTCAGGTTTTTTCTATTACTGGCAGTTTAATATGCGCAAGTTTGAAATTTGGGGATCAAATAACCCTTCGGCGAATGGTAGTTTTGATAGCTGGGATAAATTAGGAACCTATGAGGTTATAAAACCTTCGGGCTTACCGCTTACCCAACAAAACAATGAGGATATTGAATTTGCGCAGGATGGCTTCAATTGGGCTATACCTATTACTGCGCCTAAATACAGGTACCTGAGAATTAATAACCTGGAAAATTGGGGTGGAACAGGTCGTATTGCTATTGCTGAAATGCGTGTATACGGAGATCCCAGATAAATTCAAAGGTTTAAAAGTTAAAGATTATGATAGCAATGAATAATAGGATAAAAAACATTTTAGGAGTTTTCATCATATTGGTGATGATATGCTCTTGTGCAGATGAAGATGAATACCTCAAATTTACTGAAGGTGGTGAAATACTCTATACAGGTAGAATGGATTCCGTAGCCGTTTTTTCAGGAAAAAATAGAGTTCGACTGAAAGGTTTATTATCTTCTGATCCAAAAGTTACTTCTTTTAGAGTTTATTGGGCCAACAGAAGTGATAGTGTGGTTTTTCCTGTTGATCCCAACCGCCCCTCAGATAGCATCAATCAAACGATTGATAACCTTCCTGAAAACATTTATAATTTCGAAATAAGAACCTTTGACAATGAAAATAACAGCTCTATTCCCGTGTTTCGTACAGGTAGAGTTTATGGGGATCGCTACATCAGTTCATTGCGAAACAGACCTATTGTTGAAAGTGCTCTACGCGGAGATTCAGTAGAAATAGATTTTGTGGAGGCAGACATGACATCTGGCATTTTCACTACAGAATTAGAATATACCGACAAAGATGGGGTTAAAAAGGAATTTGTTATTCCCGTAGATTCGACAAGTCTGGTTTTAAGAAATTTCGGATCCGGAGAATTTTTCAGATACCGTTCAGGATTTAGGCCAGACAGTACGAGTATTGATAATTTTTATACAGCTTATGACACCATAGTGCCCATTCTTCCTGTCACTGAAGCACCTTATATAGAGAATAACTCCAAACCATTTGTAATCTCAAATGCTTCAGGGAAAAGGTATTCTACCCCTGCAGAATGGGTATATAATGAAGCTGCTTTGATTTACCATGGAGGTTATGGCAATGTGGATAGCCAAGGTGAGGATGCTATGAATATCGTGACGGGATATGGTGGCGTACCCGATCTTGTGAATGCAAAAATTTATCAAAGGCTTAATCTCCCGGCCGGCACTTATACCTATACTGTCATAACCGCAGGGGGTAATTGGAATTTGGTTGATAAAATTTATGTACTTGCGGCATTAGGCACCGATTTACCAGATGTTGATAATGTAGAAACAAGCTCAGAAACTTTAGATTTCAAACGAGTGGCTCAGAGTATAGGTTCTGCAAACAACTTTACTTACTCTATGAGCTTTACCCTGAGTGAAGTAACTCAGGTAACCGTTGGTTTAGTAGCAAGTAATACTCCCGGTACCAGCAGATA
>CAYNMH010000224.1:0-2861 GCA_964398145.1 uncultured Flavimarina sp.
TTGCGTTATGGAATATCTATTCATAGGTCTCGCAGCAGGCAGTATCATTGCCTATTTTATTTTTTCGCGCTTTTCAAAAAGCCGAAGACAGCAAAATGCCCAGCAACAGTCTGTGGTGTTGATGGAAAAAATACGCAGTGTATGTAAATTCATCACCGTGGAAGGCGACTTTTCCGAAATCTACCATTACCAAAACGTAAAAGACAAATGGCTTAATTTGTTTCTGGGAAGCAAAAAGGCTCTGGTTTTAATTGACGCCAAGGCTTATGTGGGTTTTGATCTCACCAAAATCAAAATGCACCCCGATGTGAAAAACCGTACGATTGTACTGACCGATTTTCCGCAGCCAGAGCTGCTGAGCATTGAGACTGATTTTAAATATTACGACAAAAAAGAGGGCTGGGCCAACCCGTTTACCTCTACAGATTTAACCGAAATCAACCGGGAAGCCAAACAGCATATTATTGATAAAGTGCCGCAAAGCGGACTCTTTGGCGAAGCTTCAAAGCAGGCGTTGAGTACGGTTTCTCTGATGGAAAACCTGGTGCAAACCATAGGCTGGAAACTGGATTACAAAGCCCTGGAAACCGCAATCGAAACCCCAAAATTGAAAGAAGGTGAAGTCTCCAGGTAGTTTTGAGGTAAAGCCTCTGGGCGAAAAGGATTGGCCGGTTTTAAAAAGTCTGGTAGACCGCGTCTGGCCGGTGACTTTTAAAGATATTCTGTCTGAAGAGCAGATCGCCTATATGATGGAGTTTATGTACAGCACCGCTTCGTTGAAACAACAGGTAGAAACCGGAAGTCGGTTTTACATCCTGTACGAAACTGCCGAACCTATAGGATACCTGGCATTGATCCCCAATTACCGAAACGAGAAACTTTCCAAAGAGGGAAGTTGGATGAAAGTAGACAAACTCTACGTGATACCCGAAAATCATGGCACGGGAGCAGGCCGTTTTTTGATGGATTTCGCTTTCGCGGAAGCTAAAAAAGAAAACGTACAGGGTGTAATGCTTAATGTGAACCGCGATAACAAAGCGGTTAAATTTTATGAGTATTATGGCTTTAAAACCGCCTATTCGGGCGATTTTGACATCGGTAATGGTTACCTGATGCAGGATTATATAATGGTTTATTTTTTCAGAGAGTAGTTATGGGTGGAGAAGGAAGCATGATGGCAATGATCAAAAGCCTGCGGAATAATCGAAAGTTACTACGCAAGAACTCCCGATTTAAAAAAGGCCGAAGCTTTCTTAACCTTAAAGAAACCGATTTGAAAGGTGCAACGGGCAAACCAACTTTCAATGCCTATTCTAAAGAGGCGATTAAAAAAATAAAATCAAAATTTGGACGCAGGCGTAAACGGGAAAAGGTCTTTTTAATTTTTCTAGGATTAATCGGCTTGTTTCTTTTTGTGTCTTTAGGTAAATTTTTAGTTGAAGATGTCTTACAGGAGCATAACGATAGCCGGCTAGAATTGATTCAAAATAAAGAGCGACTGTATTTAAAACATATAGAATTTGGAGATCGCTGGTTTTCTCAGGGAAAATGGAAGAATGCGATTTTCTATTATAAACAAGGTGTTGAGCTATATCCTGAAGACTACGAGATCAACTACCGTGTGGTGCGAGCCTATATTTTGAAATGTAAAGATGATCTGGAAAATTGTGCTGAAGCAAAAGCCTTATTGGATGATATGCTGCTTAAGTTTTTAGATAAGGAAACACAATTATTAGAATTGAAAGAGGTGTTGAATTTTGAATATGGGATATAAGATTAGGTCAAACTGAGCTTGTCGAAGTTGAGCTAATCTTGAAAATATAAATTTACTTAAATCAAATTCCCTCCCCCCGGGGGAGGGTTAGGGAGGGGACCATGAACATCGACATTTTCAGAACATACTGTTTACAAAAACCGGGTACAACCGAAGAATTTCCGTTTGATAACGAGACTTTGGTTTTTAAAGTAATGGGTAAAATGTATGCCCTAAGCGGACTTGAAAGCTGGGAGACCGGTACACCACGCATCAACCTCAAGTGCGATCCCGAGCGGGCTCTGGAGCTGCGTGGTGAGTATCCCGAGAGTGTTTTGCCCGGCTGGCATATGAACAAGCAGCATTGGAATACCGTGCTGTTGAACGGGGAGATTTCGCTAAAACAACTCTACGAATTTATTGATCACAGCTACGAGCTTATCGTAAACAGCCTTACCAAAAAGCTAAAAGAAGAATTGAAAGGCCTAAACTGATATGCATAAGTTAATTTTACATTTCTTGTTAAATGCGTCTGATTGCGATTTAATAGAAAACAAATAATTATAAAGCTTTTAAGCTTATGCAAAACCCAAAAGACACCTATACCTTCCTTGTAACCGACTTTAAAGGGCAGCTGACCAAAGCCCAGTCGGCACTGTTTACCAGCAGTATGATTCGTCTGGTGGTTTTTTTGGTCGGAGTTGTAGCGATTTATTTTTTATGGGCGGAGACGCGGGTAGTCGTTGGTATTGTGGTGGCTGAAATTGTGTTGTTTCTCATTTTGGTCTCCAGACATAACAAGCTTCAATACAAACGCGATTTTTTGCAGGAATTGATCTCCTTAAATGAGACCGAATTACGCGTACTGAATCGCGATTTTCACGATTTGCCTTCCGGCGAAAAATTTAAAAATCCGCTTCACGCTTTTAGTCAGGATGTAGATCTTTTTGGCCGTGGGTCTTTTTTTCAGTACCTCAACCGCACCGCCCTTGAAAGCGGAACCCGCAAACTAGCCGAATTCCTCACCGCAAACGACATTGCAGAAATTCCGCAGAAACAGGAAGCCGTGAAAGAACTTGCCGGGCATCTATCGTGGAGGCAGCAATTT
>CAYNMH010000225.1:0-2803 GCA_964398145.1 uncultured Flavimarina sp.
TTCTACGTGCTAAACGCCGGTACTACGCTATAGCTTTTATAAGTCTGTTTCTGGTAACCACTTACCTCATACTTTCAACCATTAACCCCTGCAGAGGCCTACTCCTTTCCATCCACATAATCCTGTAGGTAACTGAAGCCTTTGGTAAGCTTACCATTTTGAGTCATTCGGGCGCGTTGCAGGATGCCGTCTTTATCGCCATTAAAAAAGGCAGGCAGCACGTGCTTCAAAAACATTTCACCAAAACCTTCGCTGGCATCCTTTGGTAGTTCACAAGGTAGATTATCTACCGCCATTACGGTGATTGCATCGGGAGCATCCATCGCCACCTCGCTTTCGCTTTGCGCATCATAGCCGTAAAAAGGATCTTCAATACTCGAGGCGCGCAAGGTAGAAGCAACCGGTCCATCAATATCACAAGAGATATCTGCAATAATTTCAATATTGAAATCCCGGCTTTTAGCATCTTCGCGCGTAAACAAATATGGGGCTCCCTCCCCGTAAAAATGACCCGCAATAAAATACTGAGTTACTTTCGCGAAGCGCATAAAATTAGACTCATACCCGGTAGGGTCTGCTATAAACTCTTTTAAATTGGCTTTTTTCCCATCCCTGCGCCGGGTATAATCGGGCACGCCAATTTTACAATATACAGGTTCTTTAAAGTTTTTATTCAGATAATCTGTTACCGAAACCTTTTTGATTCCCATCGTATCCAAAATTTCCTGAGCTCCGACGGCTACTTTCCCCGTACCAGTAAGTAAAATTTTAATTGCCGGTAATTCAATTTTAGCCAGTTGGGCGTGAAGCGCTTCTATACCGCTAAGACTGTATGCAGGGGGCAAATCAAAGCTTTTGTATTTTTTACCCATAGCCCTAAACCCGTTATAGGCCCCTACGATCCCCGCATAACGACCAAAACCAATAAGACGTAAACCACCAGCTTTGGTAATAACTTCATGATCGTAAAGTTCTATGTTTTTAGCCAAAATAGCCCGCAGCAAATCGCGGTTGTAGGGTTGCTTTTTAATCGTATGGCTGAAGAAGAAATACTTCTTGTCTGGAATCAAAGCATCAACAGGAACTTCTTTAACACCCAGCATCACATCTGCAATCGACACGTCATCAACCAACTCAAATTCTGCTTTTTCATAAGCCGAATCGGGAAATACCCGAATAGCGGAACGCTCTACAATAAAATTTGCCTGAGGAAATTGTTTTTGAGCCTCGAGCATGGTAGTAGGAGCTAACACGGCACGGCGGTCTGGTGGATTTTTACGTTCTTTCAGAAGAGCAAAAACAAGGGATGACATAAGCTGTTTATTTAAGTGGAAGATACGATTTTAGGACTTCCTGAATGGGACACGGGCCGCTATAGTTTTCAAATTTTTAATAGTTCATTGACACAAAAGCTTGTACTTTCGCCTTATATTCCTTGTAAAAGATTATTTATGAAATTTAAAATGCTAGTTGTAGCGGCATTAGTTATGACCTCATGCAGCGCACAAAAAAAGATTCAAGGAGATAAAGATGTTATTTCAGTAAACGGAAACCTCACTACCAGTATTAATACCGTAGAAGTAGGTGAAGGCATTGAACTCGAACTCTCGCAATCTAATATTAACAGCTATGTTCTTACGACAGATCGCAATCTTACCAGTGTCATTCAGTTTGAGGTCAAAGACAGTGTTTTACACATTAAACCCTCTATGCGTATTACCCGGTCAAAAAAGCTAAATGTCTATTTAAAACTGCAAAATCCACAGCATATTATCCTCAATGACGAATCTCAATTTGAATCTCCCGGACTTATTAATGTCCCGGACTTTTCGCTGACTGCACGGGGTTCGGCAGAGTTTGAATTCAAACTTAAAAGCGAAAAGGCCCGTTTGAACCTGGCAGATAAAGCCGATGGAGATGTAACTGTTTCTACAGCTGATCTTGACGTAAAAATGATAGGAAGAACCAGCCTGGAAGGAGATTTTGATGCCGATTCCAGTACTTTTACGCTCTCCGATAATGCAGAAGTAACCCCAAGAGGAGACACCAAAAACCTAAAAATTACAAGCTCCGGAAAAGCCGATTATAGAGGTCGCAGATTTGAATCTGAAATTGCAAACATTGTCTTAAGCGATCGTACGGCAACGGCTGTAAATACGAAAGACAACCTATCGGTATATGCTGAAGATAAAGCTTCAATTGAATCATACGGGAAAGGGGAAATCTCAGTCAATGCGCTCAAAGATGACGCGGCAATTGAAAAGAAGTAATTCTTAGTTAGTTTTAGCTGTTTAGGCAAAAGAACTTTAGTATCTTTGCAGGCTTATTTACAGTTTACAGTTTACAGTTTACAGTTTACAGTTTACAGTTTACAGTTTACAGTTTTGAACTTTGAATTCAGTCGGGGTCGATTTGGTTTTGACAGCGGGTCTAATTGAATAGTAAGCACGTCGAGCGCTGGGACACAGCTCGTAAATCTCAGGTTTCACACTTTTTTAAACGGCGAGTCTAACTACGCCTTGGCTGCATAATCCGAATCACAGTAGGATATGCTTAATGCCGTACGAGGTACGGCACCAAGATACCCCTGAAAAGCCCTGGTTTGCGGCGTTTCGTCAAGGGGTACCGAAAAAGTAAACCTAGTTTTGGCAGGGTCCTGATGCCATTACGAAATTTGATTGGGAATAAGGTAACAGTTGGTAGTTGCCGACCGGCTGTTGCACGAAAATCAATTGGCAAATAAACGTGTAGAAAGCTATTGAGTTGCCCGTTTGGACGGCGGTTCGAACCCGCCCGACTCCAC
>CAYNMH010000226.1:0-2800 GCA_964398145.1 uncultured Flavimarina sp.
CTTAAATTAAGGGCTACTTATGGATTTATAGGTAATGACGAAATTGGTCGTACTCAGGATCGTTTTTTCTATCTGTCAAACGTTAATCTGAATAATGGAACCTATGGAGCTACCTTTGGAGAAGATTTCGGATTTACAAGACCGGGTGTTTCAATAGGTCGTTACGCTAACAGCCAAATAACTTGGGAAAAATCTGAGCAGATTAACTTGGGACTGGATTTTGAATTGTTCAATTCAGTTGACTTTATTTTTGATGCTTTTATTCAAAATCGAACAAATATCCTTCAACAGCGAGCAGATGTCAGCCCTACGCTTGGACTTCAAGTAACTCCGTCAACTAATTTTGGGGAAGTACAAAGCCGTGGTATTGATGGCTCAGTAGAATTCAACAAACAGTTTTCGAGTGACTGGTGGGCTAGCCTTCGAGGTAATTTTACCTTTGCTACAAGTGAAATCAAACAGTTCGCTGAAATTGATTATCCAGATAATTTGTCCTACTTGCAGCGTAAAGGTAATAATGTTTCGCAAGGCTATGGGCTTATTGCTGAACGTCTGTTTGTGGACGACGAGGAGGTAGCAAATTCACCCACTCAGTTTGGTGACGTACGTGGTGGGGACATCAAATACCGTGATGTAAATGGAGATGGTCAAATAACCAACTCAGACCGAGTGCCTATAGGTAAACCTCAAACTCCAGAGTTGATATATGGTTTTGGAGGTACTATAGGATATAAGAAATTTGACCTAAGTTTCTTCGTACAGGGATCTGCGGGTTCTTCATTCTTCATCAATCCTGCTGCAATTCAACCATTCTTCATCAATGGGCGTTCAGAAAGTGGTTTGTTAAAGGCAATTGCAGACAGTCACTGGTCTGAAGAAAATAGGGATGTCTATTCATTTTGGCCCCGATTAAGCACACAGCAGGAGGTAAATAATAACCAGCCTTCAACCTGGTGGATGCGAAGCGGAGACTTTATAAGACTTAAAAATGTTGAGATAGGTTATAATGCTCCGGAAAAATTCATTCAAAAATTTGGCTTAAAGAGCTTTAGAATTTATGCCAGCGGGATAAATCTTGCGGTTTGGAGTGCATTTGATCTATGGGATCCTGAGCAAGGTGCAAATGGGTTGGGGTATCCCATACAATCTGTTTATAACATAGGAATCACCGCAAGACTTTAAACTAAAAGATAGTATTTAAAATTATAGAGTTTTATGAAATCATTAATATTTAAATTATACTTAATAATCACATTTACCGCAGCAGTATTGTTACAATCCTGTGAGTCACATTTGGATGTAGTGCCTGATAATGTTGCCACTATAGACAATGCTTTTACCCTACGTAATGAAGCCGAAAAGTATTTGTTTACGTGCTATTCTTATCTTCCACAAGAAGGAGATGTCCGCTTTAACGTCGGGATGTTGGCAGGTGATGAGATGTGGAAAAATGAACTAATCCTACCCGATCTTGGAAACTTTGAAATCGCAAAAGGAAATCAAAATGTAGGAAATCCGGAATTTAATGTTTGGGACGGAACAAATTTTGGAGCTGGCCCAAATGGAAATTACAATATCTACCAGGGTATTCGTAACTGTAATATTTTTATTGAAAATCTTGAAGACGAAACTAAAGTTCGTGATTTACCTGATTTTGAACGCAGCCGATGGATAGCCGAGGCTAAGTTTTTAAAGGCATACTACCATTACTATTTGATGCGAATGTACGGTCCCATTCCTATCATTGATCAAAATATACCTATTGAAGCTTCTACAGAAGAAATCAATGTATTTAGGGAGCCAGTTGATGAAGTTGTCAATTTTATTGTGAATTTGCTTGACGAAAGTGCGGCAGAATTACCAGAAGAAATACTGGACACAGGCAACGAATTAGGGAGAATAACAAAACCTATTGCACTGGGTATTAAAGCAGAGGTTCTATTATTGGCAGCCAGCCCTCTTTTTAATGGTAATCCAGACTATGCTGGCTTTGTAGATTCTAGAGGAGTACAGCTAATCAATACCACTCCAGATCCTGAGAAATGGCGGTTGGCAGCAGACGCCGCATTAGAAGCTATCCAGACAGCTGAAGGTGTAGGGGCGTCACTCTATGAGTTTGAACAAAACCAATTTGACTTATCTGACACTACTTTGACCAAATTGAGTTATAGTCAAGCCTTTACAGAGAGGTGGAATTCCGAGATAATCTGGGCTAACCCAAACAGTCGTACAGGAACCCTCCAATATTACTGCATGGTACCGGTAAGTATTGAATATACCCATACGTTATGTCAGAAAATATTATCACCACCCATAAAAATCGCTAAAGAATTCCACACTAAAAATGGAGTGCCTATAAATGAAGACAAGACCTTAAATTTTAATAATGACACTGAGCTAAGAGTTGCAACAAGTGAAGATCGCTATAATATACTTGAAGGCTATCGTACAGCTCGTCTTAACTTTGACAGAGAACCTCGGTTTTATGCCAGTTTGGCTTTTGACGGAAGTACCTTCTATAAACAGGATAGTCCTTCACGATCAGATGAAAATACATGGGTTGTTCGAGCTAAATTTAATGATTATGGAGGAAGTAATGCCGGGGTTTTATATAATGTAAGTGGATATTATATTAAAAAACTAGTTGACTGGCGTATGACAAATACAACAGGCACACCTTACAGGGCCTATGCCTGGCCAATGCTTCGGTTATCCGATTTATATTTGATGTATGCTGAAGCTCTTAATGAAGTTGAGGGACCTACGACAACTGTTTTAGATTATGTAGATCGCATTCGTG
>CAYNMH010000227.1:0-2789 GCA_964398145.1 uncultured Flavimarina sp.
CAGTAAAAAACCACAATCATTTCGATTGTGGTTTTTTTATGCCATCTTCCTAATACCTTATCACTGGTATTATTTATTAATTAATGTCGAAGTTTTTAGGAATTATAAGTTGAAGTCAGTATTAAACAAATAACTGAGTAAAGCTTTATTTTTTGCGTAAATTCGCGTGCAATTAAAAATTCCATGTTAGAACGATTAAACTTTATAAAACAGCGCTTTGACGAAGTGAGTGATTTGATCATTCAGCCTGATGTAATCAGTGATCAGAAGCGTTATATAGAACTCAATAAAGAATACAAAGATTTACGCGCCATAATGGACGAGCGCGAAAAATACATACAGCTTACCCAGCGTATTGAAGAGGCCGAAGAAATTATTGCCGATGGGAGTGATCCGGAAATGACCGAAATGGCCAGAATGCAATTAGAAGAAGCTAAAGAAGCCAAGCCCGGTCTGGAAGAGAAAATTCGCTTTATGTTGGTTCCTAAAGATCCGGAAGATGCTAAAAACGCGGTTATGGAAATCAGGGCCGGAACCGGAGGCGACGAAGCCAGTATATTTGCAGGAGATCTCTACCGAATGTATATGAAATACTGTGAAAGTAAAGGCTGGAAGACCAGTACCATTGATTATAGTGAAGGCACCAGTGGTGGGTTTAAAGAAATTCAGGTTGAAGTAACGGGCGAGGACGTATATGGAACACTTCGTTTTGAAGCCGGTGTACACCGCGTGCAACGGGTACCGCAGACTGAAACCCAGGGTCGTGTGCATACCAGCGCAGCTACCGTAATGGTGTTTCCCGAAGCGGAAGAGTTTGATGTGGAAATCGACCCTAAAGAGGTACGTATAGATTATTTCTGTTCTTCAGGACCCGGTGGGCAGTCAGTAAACACCACCTATTCCGCTGTGCGTTTAACACATATTCCTACAGGGCTTGTTGCACAATGTCAGGATCAAAAGTCACAGCATAAGAACAAGGAGAAGGCTTTTAAAGTTTTGCGCTCACGTTTATATGATATGGAGCTTGCGAAGCGTCAGGAAGAAGAAGCTGCTAAGCGTGGATCTATGGTAACCAGTGGTGATCGCAGTGCAAAAATTCGTACTTACAATTATCCTCAGGGTCGCGTAACCGACCATCGTATCAACCTTACCCTTTACGATTTGTCAAATATCATTGACGGGGATATTCAGCGTATCATAGATGAATTACAGTTGGTAAGCAATACCGAAAAACTGGCCGAAGGAGGAGATTCGATTTAATCACTAAGAACATTTAGGCGTGACTCTTGAGCAACTGCTAGAACAAATTAAAAAGAAAAAGTCGGTACTTTGCGTAGGTCTGGATACCGATTTGGATAAGATCCCTGCACATTTGCTTGACGCGGAAGATCCCATTTTCGCTTTTAATAAAGCAATTATAGATGCCACGCACCAGTATGCGGTTGCCTACAAGCCCAATACAGCTTTTTATGAAGCTTATGGTTTAAAGGGCTGGGAGTCACTGGAGAAAACAATCGACTATCTAAATTCGCGGTATCCGGAATGTTTTACCATTGCCGATGCTAAACGCGGAGATATTGGGAATACTTCAAGTAGATATGCTAAAGCATTTTTTGAAGATTTAGGCTTTGACTCGGTAACCGTTGCACCTTATATGGGTAAAGATTCGGTAGAGCCTTTTTTGGCTTTCGCCGAAAAGTTTACCATTATGCTCGCGCTTACTTCCAATCCCGGAGCTTTCGATTTTCAAACTCAGAAAATCAACGGGGAAGAGGTGTATAAAAAGGTGTTGAAGACTTCTAAAACCTGGGAGCACAGTGAAAGGTTGATGTACGTCGTGGGAGCTACTAAAGCAGAATATTTGGCTGAAATACGCCAAATTATACCTGAAGCTTTCCTGCTCGTGCCCGGAGTGGGCGCACAGGGCGGAAGTGTGGATGAGGTGTTTAAGTATGGAGCTACAAAAGATGCCGGAATCCTTATCAATTCATCCCGCGGTATTCTATATGCTTCTAACAATGAAGATTTTGCTGAAAGTGCTGCAGCTGTAGCTCAACACCTTCAGGCTCAAATGGCAATTCATATCGCGAAATTATAAATTCCTAAATTAGGCCTATGAAAGATCAATTAGGCCGGGAAATTACTATTCCATTTCCTCCAAAACGCGTGATTTGTCTGGTTCCCAGTCTTACCGAACTTTTGGTAGATTTAGGTCTTGAAGATCGTTTGGTAGGGATTACTAAATTCTGCGTCCGTCCCGAAGCATTGCGTTCTCAAAAGGCGGTCGTGGGAGGTACAAAATCCATTCACCCTGAACGTCTCGTAGCGCTTAATCCCGATTTTATCCTGTGTAATAAAGAAGAGAATACCCCTGAAATCGTAGAAACCTGTTCAAAACTGGCACCTGTTTATGTTTCAGACATTGTGAGCTTTCAGGATTTATATGACTTTATTGCTGATCTTGAGGAGTTATTTAAGATTGAAGCCAAAGCGACTCAGCTTATGCAGGATTTAAAAAAGCGTATTTCAGTTTTTAATTCAAAAACGGGCTATACTAAAAAGCGAACAGTTGCTTATGTGATTTGGAATGATCCGTTAATGGTTGCAGGAAATAACACTTTTATTAATACTATTCTCGATCTTCTGGATTTCTCGAATGCTTTCGCCCACAAAAACGAGCGGTATCCCGGTATCGATCAAAATGAACTGAATGATCTGGATTTGGTTCTACTGTCATCGGAACCTTTTCCATTTAAAGAAAAGCATACTGAATCCTTTAAGCAGATTAC
>CAYNMH010000228.1:0-2767 GCA_964398145.1 uncultured Flavimarina sp.
CCGTTAAAAATTTTCGAAGCCTTGGAGAAAATTTAGGGAACTTATTGCGGTTTTGCCCCTTAGGGCAAAAATACCTAAGAAATGTGCCTGAGAATAATGACAATGGAAAACTCAAATTATTATAGGCACATTCTATCTGTCCAAAACCAATAAGCAATACAGATTAAAAAGGCTCTTTTCTTTTGGTTCGTTTTCTTTGGAGAAGCAAACCGACGATAGGAGGTTCACGAGCTCCAGAACAAATAAGCAATTGCGAGCTAAAGAAAATGAACAGAATATTATTAAATACCTTAAAATACTCAAATCGACTTTAGGAGATTCACGAGCTCCAAAACCAATAAGAGCTGTGAGCTAAAGAAAATGAACAAAACGCACAATAAAAGATAAAATACTCTCTCATCCACCTCCCTTCTCTTTCCCAGAGACTGGGATAAAAATGAAATTTATTGTTGAAATAATCCGATTTTTAATCTTATTAAAACAGAAATCAAACCCCAATGAATTACCTACACCCCACCTTTTACTTCGACTATACCCACGAAAACATACAGCGGCTTATCGCAGCATTTAAAGACGATTCTTTAAGCAAAACTGAAAAAGCCATTGGGCTGTATACCAAAGTGCGGGACGGGTATTTATACGATCCGTATCACATCAGCCTGAATCCTGAAAATTACCGCGCCAGCTCCCTTGCAGAAAAACCTACCGGCAACTGCGTTGAAAAATCAATCGTGCTCATCGCAGGTTTGCGCGCCCTGGGCATCCCCGCCCGGCTGCGCCTGGGCAAAGTGGTCAATCACATCGCGGTAGAAAGGCTAATGGAAAAGTTTGGTTCTAATGCGCTTACGCCACATGGTTCGGTTGATGTATATTTAAATGGAAACTGGCTCAAAATGTCTCCCGCCTTTAATGCTTCGCTTTGCGAAAAACTCAAGGTTGCCCCGCTTGAATTCGACGGTAAAACCGATTCCTACCTGCAGGCTCACAATGCCGAAGGATCGCGTTTTATGGAGTACCTGGAAGATTACGGTTCATTTGAAGACGTGCCGGTGGCTTTTATGATCAAAAACGTAAAGGAGAATTATCCGCATATTTTTGATACCGATAAAGACACTACCGAGTTTAAGCTTTAGGGATTCATTTTAAAAACCATTTTCCTCCTTTTCAAGACTTTTCAGGCTGCGGTTAAGACTGCGTACCGAAATTCCCAGATATTCCGCCAGATCGCTTTTAGAAACTTCCAGCTGTTGTTCGGTCTGTAATCGCTTAAACTCGCGAAGGGTATCTTCAAGCGTATATAATTTTTGAAAGGAAGCTTTTTTACTCGTGTTGCTGATGCGCTCTGCAAACGAATCAATCAGCAATCGGTTAAGCCGAAAATCAGATTCCAGCAATTTAAAAAAGAAGGTCTTAGGCAGACTGTAAACGCTTACTTCTTCCAGGGCCTGCACATTGCACAGGCAACCGGTATCCCGCAGGAGCTCGAGTTCCCCCAGAATTTCCCCTTTCCCCAGAAACTCCAGAATATAAGCCCTGCCATTTTCTTCTTCAATAGAAATCTTGCAAACGCCCTGAGCGATCACAAGCGCTTCGCGCACGACCGCAGCCTGGCGCATCAGAAAATCTTTGGGACTAAAACGAAGCTTCCGGATAGGGCCGTCAGCAGCTTGTTCGGCATACAGCTGTTCTATATACTTTAAAAATTCAGGGTTTTCGCGCAGCATAGGGGTATGGGACACATGTCCTTGATTACATCATAGATTCTGCTGAAGTTTGTCAGCAAAACAAAAATACGGATGAAAAAAGAACTGGCACTGGAACATTACGATCGCCGCGAACAATTTCACTTTTTCAAGGATTTTGAAGAACCCTTTTTCGGCATTACGGCCAGCGTAAACTGCGAAAAAGCTTATGCCTACTGTAAAGCTCAGGAGATTCCGTTTTACGCCTTCTATCTGCATGCCACCAATACGGCTGTCAATTCCATTCCTAATTTCAGGCAGCGCCTGGACGGCCGGAAGTTGATGGAGTACGATTGCATTCACGCCTCAACCACTATGCTGCGCCCCGATCATACCTTTGGCTTTGCCTACATAGAACATAGCGCCGATTTCAGGACGTTTTTAGAGCAGTATACTTCAGAAAAGAACCGCATTGCCAACACCCGAACGCTTATGCCTCCAAAAATGACCGATCAGGTGATTCATTATTCGGCTTTGCCCTGGGTGGCCGTGACTTCGGTATCGCACGCCCGTAAATTTTCGATAGCCGATTCCTGCCCTAAAATTACCTTTGGGAAATATGTTTCTGAAGGAGGACACCTCAAACTCCCGGTTTCGGTTCACGCGCACCATGCCCTGGCAGACGGCTATCACGTGGGATTGTTTTTTCAAAAACTGGAAGAATTGCTCAACACCGATTTCTAAGCTGAAGGGATTTAGCAATCCAAATAAAGGCTATATTTAGGTTCTAATTAGCTGTTTATGAACACTACGGAAGCCACAAATGTTGACGATTACATTGCAGAATTTCCTCAGGAGGTTCAGAAACGGATGCGCATCTTGCGCAGACTGATTCTGGACTGCGCTCCCGATGCTGTAGAGAGCATATCCTACCATATGCCGGCTTATAAACTGAATAAAAAGCCCTTCGTGTATTTTGGCGGATTTGCCAATCACATCGGTTTTTACGCCCAACCGGTTACTCACGAAAAATTCAAAGAGGAATTGGCTTCTTATAAAAAAGGCAAAGGCTCGGTTCAGTTTCC
>CAYNMH010000229.1:0-2767 GCA_964398145.1 uncultured Flavimarina sp.
CCCGTAAAGAAAGTACTGATAAGAAAACCTCGCTTAACGACGCCCTGCGCGAGTACGATGTAGCGGTTTAAACATATCAATATCTCTGAAAGGCACGTGGGCTATGGTCTCTACGTGCCTTTTTTAAATAAAATTAACTTTTGGAAGTATCGGTCGTCATAGTCAATTATAAATCCTGGAAGGCACTTCGCGATTGCCTGTTGTCGCTTCAGGAGGTATGTGATGGGACGCCAGGGGTTGAAGTTATTGTAGTCGATAATCAATCTGGGGGAGATGAATTCGAACAGTTTAAAACCGAATTTTCCAATTTTACATTTTTACTAAATTCTGGCAACAACGGGTTTTCTAGTGGTTGTAATCTGGGTGCTAAATATGCTCAAGGCACCTACTTACTTTTCTTAAATCCTGATACCCGAATCAAGTCACAAACACTTACACAACTTTTACAGATTTACAGGAAGTATAATCGGTTAGGCATCCTATCCTGTCTTCAGTATAACGAAAACCAAAACTATTATCGGCAAAATCTGCTCTTCCCTAAGCCCTATACATTTTTTGGATTATTCCGAGCTTGCTACCGTACGATCAATAAATCAAAGCTTGAACAGCGATTCTCACCACAAAATGGCCTAATTTATCCTGATTGGGTTACCGGAGCAGTCGTCCTGATCAGCCAAGAAATTTTTAGTGAAGTTAACGGTTGGAATGAGGATTACTGGTTGTATTTTGAAGATGTTGACCTCTGCAAAAAGGTTAAAAATGCGGGTTATGAAGTAGCTGTCACTCAAAAAACTGAACTATTTCACGCCCATGGCGGAGCTTCGCGTATCAATCTTAAAACTAAAGCCCTTACCAAAACCGAAGTTATCATTTCCAAGCATACTTATATTTCCAATCACTTTAGGACATCTAGTACTTTTGCGGTGCATAGCCTTTTGATTTTTAGTGTTCTTTTCGAAAAAATTTTACTAAGTCTTCTAAGTCTTATCCTGTTTTTTAACCGAAAACTGAGGGTGAACCCCTATATGCTAAGTAATCTGCTTCAGTATTATGGTAATGCTTTAGCGAAAAGCACTTGGATCAGTCCCAGAGCTGTTAATTATCTTAAAAAAAACAGCTGATGCAGAAGATTTTGGTCATACAGCAAAAAATGATTGGGGATGTACTTATAAGCTCCCTAATATGTGAAAATCTGAGACGCGCTTATCCTGATGCACAGATTGATTATATGGTTTATGCTTCTACGGCTCCAATTCTTGAGGGACATACCAGCTTTGACCGAGTAATCTTATTTAAACCTGAATATCGTAATAATAAATGGGGCTTTATCAAGTTTATCAAATCGGTGCGCGCTGAAGCTTATGATTTGGTAATTGATGCTTATGCCAAGCTTGAGAGTAAATTGATTACCTTTTTTTCGAAGGCACCAGTGCGCATTTCGTATGACAAGGGTCGCTCCAGTTTGGCTTATAATCACCTGGTACCCCGTAAAACTTCTTCAGATAAAAATCTGGGACTCATTATTGAGCATCGGCTAGATCTGTTAAAACCCCTAAATCTCAATATAGAACTTATCACGAGACCGCATATCGTTATTTCAGAAGAAGAAAAAGCTTTTGCAGAAAAGCAATTTCATCTGCATCAAATCAATACCGCAAATCCTGTTGTGATGATAAGCGCTGTGGGCAGCGAAGAAGCTAAAACCTACCCAACAAACTATCTGGCCCGGGTTATTGATCAGGTTTGTAACAACCGCGAACTCCTTGTTTTGTTCAATTATTTACCCAGTCAAATTTCAATAGCAGCAGAAATAAAAAATCAGTGTTTACCAGACACGCAACGTAAAATCAATCTCGAGTTGAGTGGTGGTTCGCTTCGGGAATTTTTAGCAATTATGAATCATTGTGATCTGATTATCGGAAACGATGGCGGCGCCATAAATATGGCTAAAGCTCTTGATAAACCTGCTTTTAGCATTTTTTCCCCTTGGATTGACAAAGCCGGGTGGGCTACTTTTGAAGATGGGAATACCAACATATCTGTGCATTTAAAGGATTTTAAGCCTGAATTGTTCAAAAACAAATCAGCCAAGGCGGTCAAAAGTCGTGTGAATTCGTTCTATAAGCGTTTTGACCCGGCTCTCTTTAAAGGCCAGCTGGAACATTTTCTACAGGTTAATCTTTCTTAAGGTCTGGCGAAATGGCTAAACTTACAGCAATCATACCTACGTATAATGAAAGCAGGCACATTGCTGCTGCTATTCAGTCCGTTTTATTTGCTGACGAAATTCTGATTGTAGATTCCTTCAGTACCGATAATACGCTTGAGATAGCTAGAAAATTTCCGGTCAAAATCCTACAGCGCACCTATAAATATTCGGCTTCGCAAAAAAACTGGGCTATCCCGCAAGCGTCAAACGAATGGGTATTGATCCTCGATGCCGATGAGCGGGTTACTGAAACACTCAAAATCGAAATTTTAGAAGTTCTACGCAATCCGCCTCAAGACATTGCTGGCTACTGGATTTACCGTAAAAATCATTTTGCTCAGCAAACCATACGCTTCAGCGGTTGGCAGAATGACAAAGTAATCCGGCTGTTTAAAAGAGATTTCTGCCAGTATGAAAACAAACGGGTGCACGCCGAAATTGAAACTCAGGATAAAATTTCCTTCCTAAAAAACCGCTTAGAGCATTTTAGTTTTCAGTCTTTAGATCAATATACCGCAAAGCTTAATCAATACGCAAGCTGGCAAGCTGAAGATTATG
>CAYNMH010000230.1:0-2727 GCA_964398145.1 uncultured Flavimarina sp.
TTACCAAAGTTTTCTAACCTTGGGTTCAAATCCTGTTTTAAAGTAACCTTATCAGATAATTTAAAATCTGTATTGAATCGGGCAGTTATCTTTTCATAATAGCCCTTACTGTAGTTGGATTCTTGCTTAAAATAGCTTACGCTACCTGCATATTTAATTTTCTCTGAACCACCACTGGCCCTCACATTTAGATTCGTAATCGGTGCAAAATTTTCGATGGTTTCATCCCACCAGTCGGTGCTTGTGTTAAAGTCTTCCGGATTAAATCGAGGCGCATTACCATCATTGGTTCTTCTTAAATTCATCACCTCAATATACTCTGAGGCGTCTGCCATCTGAATTTTTTCGAGACGCTGATATCCCTGCGAAAAGTCAAGATTAAAAGTAGTGACCCCTTCCTGCCCCCTTTTGGTAGTGATCAAAACAACTCCATTAGAAGCCCGGGAACCATAAATTGCTGAGGCAGATGCATCCTTTAAGATTTGAAAGTTTTTAATGTCTGCAGGGTTGAGGAAATTGAGAGAAGTGCCCGGGGCCTGAGGTACACCGTCCAAAACGATAAGAGGCGCCGTCCCGTTATTTGAAGTCACACCTCTAATAAGAATCTGAGGTGAAGCTCCGGGATTCCCACCGCCCGATAATACCTGTACCCCAGCTGCTTTTCCCTGTAGACTTTCAGCAGGGTTACTGGCAACGATTTTAGTAAGTTCTTCTCCTTCTACTGTAGAAATAGAGCTGGAAATTTTATCCCGATCTACAGCTCCGTAGCCTATAACCACAACTTCTTCCAGGGCTTGCTGGTCGTTGCCTAAAGTTATATCTATCGTAACTCTTCCATCTACAGGAACTTCCTGGGTTTCAAAACCTATATAACTAAAAACCAGAAAGGCATTTTCGTCAACCGTAATGCTATAGTTTCCGTCAAAATCACTAACCACACCATTTGTTGTGCCTTTTTCGAGGACATTAACCCCGGGAAGTATAGTTCCCTGAGAATCTTTTATTGTACCGCTTACTTCTACCTGAGCAACCATCTCCAGCCCGCAAAAGATTAGTACCAGAATAAAGAAATGTTTAATCAATTTCATAATCATAAATATTATATCACTGCAAGGCAATTAGTTGAAATGCGCCTTCCTGTAATTATTAGATGTTAGCTTTTTAAATGATTTTAAGGTTTATTCTACTTGAGTTATAACAAACGTGTTGAGAAAAATATCAACCGTTAATCGATAAACACCCCCGTATTGCTGACTAAAATTGCACTCCACTCCTCCTTGCCTTACTATTGCAGAAGTAGTTTCAATAGGACCGTTATTCACCCTCCAGAAAACACCATAGTTTGCCTGATTTCCAACGAAGATGAATGATCCGTTTGATTCGTTAAACAGCAATTCAGCAGCATATCTAAAAGGATTATCAGGATCAATCGTTAAGGGTGCAGAAGTTGCAGGATTGTATTGATTAATAGCCTGGCCATCTATAGAAATGCCGGTACCTGTGGCATACACGCCTGTAAAACCGGCAATATTTGGGCTTCCCGGATCTGCTATTGGGGTTACCTCATAACTTTGATCGCGTAAATCCATTTGAATTTCATAATATCCGCGTGCCCCCAGTACTATAGGAGAAATAGAATTGTCTGAACCAATTACCAGTTCTCCGGGATTATCCTCACTTGCACCAAATGCAAATGGACCAAATCCTGATTGCTGCGCCACGAAATACACTCCGGTATTGGCTGCGGGTGCATAGTAATTGACAGTAAATACATAGCCTTCCTCCCCTGCAATTGTACTTGAGGTTGTGGCGTAGGGATATCCAGATAATGAATTATCAAAACTTGTGATACCTGTATCGTCTGCCAAATACATATTGAGAAAACTTAAATCTTCAACTACATTAACTGCTCTTGTTGAAGTTGTGGTATTACCAGCACTATCAGTTAAAGTGAAGGTGAAAGTATAAAGGGCAGGTTCTGTTATATCTAAACTTTGGGTATAGGTAGCACTTGTACCATCCAGATCTACCGTTTCATTTAGAATATCGCTTGATACCGAGAAGGATGCAAGGTCTTGATTATCTGTGAAATTAAGATCAATGTTGAGTTCATCACCATCACCTATTAAAATAGTCGCATTGTTAGAAGGACTATTAATAGTGATCTGTGGTGCATCAATATCAGCATCAAGCGTGACTGTAATATTTTGACTGGTCGTAACTCCACCGGAGTTTTCTGCTATCACCTCAATCGTATGCGACGAACCCTCAACAGCATCCCCGGGAACCTGAAAAGCATAATTCAGATCATAGGTTTCCGGTAATGAATCTTTGCGAATTGTTTTATCCAGAAACCACGGTTCATAAAGGAGTCTTATGGACTTTATTCCAGCCGGATCACTTATTGAGGCTTGAAAATTTACAGTAAGACCCGGAAGTGAAGAAAGAGCACTTTCAAGATTTACAAACTCGGGTGAGGAATCTACATTAGGTGTATCATCCTCCTGGCAACCCATGATGGCAAAGAGGGCTATAGACAACACCAACAGCGAAAAGCGTGTGATTTTTTTCAAAATTATGTTTTTTAAAAGTGGATATCGCGCATGAACTGATTTGATGAAATATCTTTGAAACATTCGTTTGTTAAATATTTCTGAAAACAAATATATCGTTTTCGTAAGATGGCAAAAATGGAGTAAAATCGTAATATAATGGATAATTTTACGA
>CAYNMH010000231.1:0-2649 GCA_964398145.1 uncultured Flavimarina sp.
TTTATTTTTATTGTAATTATTATTTCTATTGTTATTCAGTTCTTAGGGATTTTACGGGATTTCTCAGCGCAGTTCTCAATGTTTTAAAACTCATAATCGCAAGAGCGAGCACAACCATTCCGATGCCACTTAGGGCGAAAACCCACCAGCTCATTTCGGTTTTGTAGGCATAGTCCTGAAGCCAATTGTGTAAGCCCCACCAGGCAAAAGGCACCGCAATGAGATAAGCTAGAACTACTAGCTTTAAAAAGTCTTTACAGAGTAACAGATTGAGCTGTGCCAATGAGGCACCAAGCACCTTGCGTATACCTATTTCTTTAGCCCTGCGTTCAGTCGTATGAATCACCAGTCCCAAAAGACCTAAACAACTTATCAATACGGACAGTCCGGTAGCCCAGTTGAGCAATTTAGACAGACGTCTTTCACGTTCGTAAAATTGAGCTATCGTTTCATCAACAAACCGAATATCTGCTTCCTGATCCGGATATACTTCGTGATAAACCTTTTTAATTTTATCAAGTACGGGAGCCCAATTGCCTTTTTCTTTTTCCGGTAATTTGAAATGAATATTTCTAAATTGACTATAGTGTTTTCTCATTAAATCTGAAGTAAACACCATCGCTTCTATCCCTGTTTCTAAAGAACGTTGATTAAAATCGCTCATAATTCCTACAATAGGTATTTTTTGATCGCCCTTTAAAACTGTTTTATTCAAGGCTTCTTGCGGATTCTCAAAACCAAAAGCTCGCATAGCCGTCTCATTTATAACAAACTCAGGAATAGTATCATTGAGAATAGTTCTGCCTAACAATAAATCAACATCGTACAAATCCAGATAATTCTCATCACCATATAATAGTTCTACTGAGACCTCAACTTCCCGATTGCTGTTCTTATTTACCAAACTGGTATTCATCCAAGATGACGAAGCTGGCGGCATCCCTCCCATACTCACTTCTTTCAGTTGAGGAATGGTTTTTAATTTTTCATAAAGCACTTTCTTCTTACCCAAAGTATACTCATCATCTGAAGTATTTATAAAAGCAACGGTCTCCTTTTCAAAACCCATATCTGTATTCAGCAAAAAATGAATTTGCTTACTAACTAGTAGGGTAGAAATAATAAAAACCTGAGCTACTGTAAATTGAAAGGCCGTAAGCACTTTGCGCAAACCGGCTTTATCCTTCGGATTTTTTACAGCATTTTTTAGAACTTTAACCGGCTTGAAGCTAGCTAAAACAATGCCTGGATAAATTCCAGCAGCAATTGTTATCAAGAAGACTAATAAACAAATTAACCCCAAAACAACGGGATTTTTTAAAAGATCTATAGTCAAACCACTAGGCATATACTCCCTAAAAACATCTAGCAAACTGAAAGACAGAAAGATTGATAATACACTAGCAAAGATGGTTAACAGTAGAGTTTCTCCAAGAAACTGAAAAATTAATTGAAATCGGGAGCCCCCTAATGTCTTCCGTATTCCGATTTCCTTGGCCCTTCTTATAGCCTGAGCAGTATTCAAATTAATAAAATTGAAACAGCCTAAAAGCATTAGAAAAATCGCTATTAGGACTAAACTCTTTAATAATGGAAGGCTTGCTGTTTCCCTACTAAAACTAAAGATTCGATAGTCGGGGTCGAAGTGCATATCAGATAATGCTTGCAGATAGAAGTGTCTTGAATGACCATTTTTTAGGAAATTTTGATTTTGATGCTTCCCACTTAATAAATCTAACTGACTCGATACGACATCTGGATCTGTATTTTCAAATAGTTTTACAAAAACCTGACTTGAAGTAGAAGTATTATCCAAATCTTTAGACAAAACGTTTTTAGCCTGTTTTGTTTGAGAAGCTGTTAATAATGAGAGAAACTCTTCAAATACCAGATCAGAACGATCTTTAAAATTGGCAACAACTCCAGTTATAGTAGTTTGAACGGAATCATTATAAGTAAGAGTTTTTCCAATTATTTCGTCTGGCTTTAAACCTGGAAAGTAGTTTGCAGCCCTCCTTTCTGAGATTACTACTTGAGCAGGTTCTTTTAAAGCATCAGACGGATTACCCGCAAGCCAATTATATTGAAAAATTTGAAAATATGTTGGCTCCGCAAGTACTACATATTCCGGATTTTTAAAACTTTTTTCCGATTTTGGTGATTTTACATTGTCAGGATTCCAAATATGAAAGTAGGCTACTTGCTCAATACCTGTCAACTCCTCATGCGCAGCTTCGCGCAAGCCGGGGCTTACTCCAGAAATATGAAACGTAAAATCAGGTGATTCACTTAAAGTAACAATTCTATAAATACGATCTCCGTCGTTATGAAATGTGTCAAAAGTGAACTCATAGTATACCATTAGTCCTATTACGACGGAAGCACTAAGACCTATAGCCAGACTAATAACGTTTATGAATGAAAACAATTTATTATTCCAAATATTCCGCCAGGCGATTTTGATATAGTTCTTTAACATTATCTATTATTATTATCATTATTCGGTACGTAATGATTTTACAGGGTTTCTTAGCGCAGTCCTTACCGTTTTAAAACTCATAATCACAAGAGCAAGCGCAACCATTCCGATGCCACTTAGGGCAAAAACCCACCAACTCATTTTGGTTTTGTAGGCATAATCCTGAAGCC
>CAYNMH010000232.1:0-2638 GCA_964398145.1 uncultured Flavimarina sp.
GGTATCCTGATATCATGAAATTTTCAACAGAAGATGCTCCTTCAGGATATTCCGGGTCTTCCACATCAAAACGAACCATTCCCGGTCTTACAAATCTGCTGAAATTACCAAGAGCCCATAACAGTTTATTTTCTCTAAATGTTCCATCCGTATTTGAAGGGCCATTTACGTTTGGAACATACAGGATAAGGTTGAATCGGTTAGGGTGATCTCCAAACTGAGACTGGTTTAATGCGGTCCAAAAACTCCATCCTGTAGCATTACCATATACTAAATCTGTATGAATGATGCGACTGAGCCATAGCGCATAATCAATTTCATCCAAATCAGCAATATTTTGCCCCTGTTGATATGCAGTTCCCAGAAGACTATATTCAGTTTGCCAATAGTCCAGGTTATTGGAATTGCTTTGAAGTTTTGACCTCAAAGAAGTACGCTGTCTTAGAGACTCCTGGGTCGTATTGTTACTAAAGTAACTATGTCCCGCCACGTGGGTAGAAAGATTTTCAAGATCCCCGATGTAATTTTCGCCGGGTTGTCCCCAGAATTCCTCTATTTGATTGGTAGTATTCTGATTACCTTCAAACAAATAGGTAAGTTGCGCCGCTTCCGGAAGCATTATTTTTGCATTGATTCCCTTTTCTGTAAAAACCGCGTCCATTATGCGGGTTACCGCTGCCACTTCCGAATTGGTCGCCCGGGTTCCAGATTGCGAGGCTTCTCCTATTACTGCATTCCACTCATATTGGGTTTCATTAAATGCACAGACAGTTTCGAAGTTATAACCTTCACCCTCATAATACGCCAGCACCTCAGCAAGAAAATCTGCGTAGTTCTCATAATTACTTTCTGGGCAATTAAAAGTTGCAACATCACTAGTACTGAAGGTATAGCCGTTTTTTGTCAAAAAATAGGGAGGTGTAGTTGCCCACGCCGAAAATTTAGTTACCCCAAATTCTCTTGCCTTTTGAAGAAACCATTGCTCGCCGGCTTGTTTAGTGAAATCATAATTACCCTCAGAATCTAAATAACATTCAGTCTCGCGAAACCAAGAGCTGGGACTAAACCCACTGTTTGCCTGATCTGCAGCTCCATCCCCAATTACAGTTCTCCATAAGGAAAGCCCAATACCTTCAGGGTTGCCTTCACTATCCGTTTCAGTACTGAAAAGAAGCCTTGCTACAGGTTCCTTTGAAGCATCTGGCCATTCCCCAACCCATTGGTCCTGAAACCCTCCGGAGGCACCAAAGTGATCAATAGTCTGAAATTCATTTTCAAAATTCAATACTATACCTGAGCCTTCTGAACCATATTTGGGATCATCCGGGTCTGTAAAATTGTCTTTTTCGCAACTGCTGAAAACTATAACGGAAACGAACAGAACTATTTTGTGTTTTAAAGAATTCATATTTACCATATATTTTTAATAACCAGGATTTTGTGTAATGTTACCTCGTGACAATTGTATTTCTTCTGGTGGAATAGGCCATAACAAATGAATTGAAGGGTCAAACAGGGCTCCTTTATTCTGAGCTTCACCCAAATTGGTAGTTTCAAAAGGATCTGTACTTATTTCGGTATTGTAGCGCACAAAAGAACCATTTGGACCTAAGATTGAAGCGATACGGGGCTGACCGTTTATCTTCTGCCTGCGCAAATCAAATAAACGTTGTTGCTCCAGAGCTAACTCGAGCCGACGTTCTTTCCAGATTGCATCTCGTAATGCGGAGCCGGTAAGATTCATATCGGTTTCCAGTTCTACGCGATCGCGCACCTGTTCCAGAGAACCTAAAGCCGCAGATTCATCGCCTGCAAAATAAGAAGCTTCAGCATGAATTAGTAATAAATCTGCATATCTAAAGCGTATTACTGGTAGAGGATGCTGACCGCGTACATAGGGATCTTCGCGATCAGCTAAAGGTATATAAGCCTTACGACTCACTCTTCCAGATTTATTTCTATCGGGAGCTGCATCAAAGGATGTATTATCAGGGTCTCCGTAAACGGGTTCCCCGTGTTTAATTATTGTGGATCTTAAACGAATGTCGTCGCCTTCATCCAGAAAAGCATTTTCCAGATCGCTGGTTGGCATACACCACCCAAAACCCTGATCAGCTCTACTTCCTGCGGTTGTTGATATTTGTCCCCCAATATCAGCAAACTGAGGATTGGTAATCATATCCACCTCAAAAATAGATTCTACACCATGGTGGTTGTAAACTGAATGAATATCTTCGAATTGAGGCTCAAGTTGATATTCATTACTTTGTATTACGTTGAAAGCCATAATCTGGGCATCACCCCACTTTTCCTGATAGAGGTATGCCTTAGCCAGTAACATTTGCCCGGCTCCGCGTGTGATGCGTCCCAGATCGCTTGGAGCATACTCACTCTTCAAAGGTAAATCTGGAATTGCAAGCAGGAGCTCACTTTCTACGAAGGCATACACTTCTTCGACTGAAGCACGCACTTTATCATTGATTGCGGGTTCTAGTAATTCGGTATATGTAGTAACTATAGGAACACCCCCATAATTACGCACTAAATCAAAATAATACCAAGCTCTTAAAAATCTTGCTTCGGCAAGCAATCTGGATTTTAAATCCTCATCCATCTCAACATCTGGAATTCGCTCCAG
>CAYNMH010000233.1:0-2549 GCA_964398145.1 uncultured Flavimarina sp.
TCGTTTTCCACAATCAGGGTTGTTTCTTGCGGTGTTCCGGTAGGATTTTCCTTTCCTCCAAAATAAAAGGTCTGATTAATACTCCCGTCTGTATTGTAAGCCAGTTCATATTCCAGAATCTCGTCATCCTTGGTCATAACATAATTAATAAGACGCTCCTGACTATCATAGCTCAGGTCAGTTACCAGAGGCTCTCCTGCCTCAGAGGCATCGGTAATCTGCGTTAAACGATCTCCCTCATAGGTATAGGTGATTAAGCTGTTATCTGAGCCCTTGATGCTGACTAATTTAGTACCGTCATAAGTAAAGGTCTCAGTTATGACATCGCCGTCCAGATAATCAATTATGCGTTGCTTCAATTTTAAGTTAGTTTCCACGGGATCTATAGGATCAGGACCGGCATCGTAGGGTTCAGTTTCGCAGGAACTGATTAGGACTGCTAAAAGTATGGTATATACTAGTGCTACTGGTTTCATAGGTTTAGTATTAAGAAGTTTAGTTCAGATAAAAAAGCACTCCAAAGTTGAGGCTGCTTCGTCCGTTGCGCACGGTTTGACCCACCTCGTTGACTTCAAAAATATCGGTGACACCGGATTGCGCATCGTATTCCACAAAGAGGGTAGTACTGCGGTTGACTTCAAATTTATAGCCAATTCCCAAAGCCACACCAAAGTCGGTACTCTCAAAGGCTTCTTTCAGATCCCTATTCAGCTCAGAATCTGAAGCGCTGATCAGGAAGCCAGCGTAAGGTCCGAAATGTAAATACCAGTTTTTACGGGAACCAAAATGCCAGCTGGCCATCACAGGCAGGGTGATGTAGTTTAACCGAAAGTCTGCAGAGTAGGTATTAAAATTCTCATCTTCAATAAAACCATCGGCCCAGCCTTTATTATCGTAGATGAGTTTGGCTTTAATACCCCAGCTTTCTGAAAAGTAGTATTCTCCGGTTGCTGCTACGTTAAAGGAAATACGGGATTTAGTATTGCTTTGACCGTCAGATGTGGAGACATTTGCCAGGTTGAGACCAGCGTGGAATCCCATTTCAACGTCTCCGCTGCGTTGTGCCTGAGCTAAATTCAGGCTTAAAAGAAATAAAACAAGAAAAAGTAATGATTTGTTCATTATTGAAAATAGATTATGATTTGGGGTAAAACTATACTCTTACTTCTTGTATTTTTTACGGAATTCCTTATTTTTTTGGAATTGTTAAGAAAAGCTTAAAGCAACTTATTAAGTATCAGTTTGATAGGAGGCAATAATTTTATGCTCATATTACATTCAAACCTTTTAGACGTATTGCCTTATTCATGTGCTGAAGAGATTCCCGTCTTCAATGATATTTTTTGAAGTATTTACTAAACTTTACAGCTTTTATTTACTTTAACTTGCTGTTTTTTAAAATTATAGGTTGCTTGCGTATGGCGTGTTGGTAAATGGATTACCTTAGGATGGTGCGTACATTCAGCCCGGTGAGTCCACACTGACTCCACAGTGAATCCACACTGCAACCACACTTTGCCACAAAATGTGTGGGTGATGATGAGTTGAAGGTGGCAACATTATAGGAGCATTTAGAATATAACTGGCAGTAACTATGGCAAACCTAGACCCCAAGAAGGGCTTAATGGGAAATATAGGTGATCTTGTATTTAGAAATGTAAATGGAGAAACCATTGTACAAACCCGCCCGGAGCGAATCAAAAAATTCCCGTCGGGACGCTCTAAACAAACGGCTACCGATTTTGGTCGGGCTTCCAAAACCAGCAGCCGCCTCATCAGCGGATTGCGTCCTTTTCTTTTGGAAAATTAATTCAAAATCATTTTACAAACCTAAGAGCCGGCAGCCAGAGGTGCACCGTGGGCTTAACGCTCACGGCCGCCTACTCGATTAGGCTGCGTTATTTTCTAACGGTTTTATGTTATTGAACTCTTTCTCTTTTAAAGATTTTTCTTCTTCTAAATCATAATCATCTTGTAATCCCAACCAAAATTTTGCTGTTGTTCCAAAGTATTTAGAAAGACGAAGAGCCGTATCCGCAGTTATCCTTCTTTTCTTTTTTATGATTTCACTTATTCTTGTTTGCGGAATAAATGTTTCTTTAGAAAGTCGATATGCTGTAATTTCCATTGGATCTAAAAACTCTTCTTTTAAAATTTCTCCAGGATGTATATTTTCTAATTTTTTCATATTCTTCTCTTTTTAAATTAATGGTAATCAATAATTTGAACTTCAAAAGCATTGTCATTTTCCCATTTAAACATTATTCTCCATTGTTTATTAATTCTAATGCTATGAAAACCTTCTAAATTTCCACTCAACTTTTCTAAATGATTCGCTGGCGGAATTCTTAAGTCATTAATATTTTGAGCGTTATTTATCATTCTTAGTTTTCTTCTAGCTACGTTTTGAATATTAGCAGGAAGCTTTCTGGATTGGTTTCCATTCCAAATTTTGTCAGCTTCATTATCTGCAAATGATTTTATCACAAATACTTTTGTTTTGCGTTACTAACGTCAAAAATAAGTAAAAAAGTATGAAATTCTAGGCA
>CAYNMH010000234.1:0-2527 GCA_964398145.1 uncultured Flavimarina sp.
GATGGCCTAAAAGTAAAGATTCCCCCTGTTTAAAAAAAATAAAGGGGATGGGTGACGGCCTTCCAAATTGAAGGAGCAGAGATTTGATATTCTAAAAAACTGGTCCAGAAATACCTCATCTCTGATTAAGAAAACGTGAATAGATAATAATAATCGTAAATGCTTCAGTTAAAGCTACCATTTTATTACGCTTTACTTTTTCGATCTAAAGACGAGTTATACGTTATCCAAAACTGTTGCTTTTCGGCTTAGCTTGAAAAATACTGCAATAGATGTTAACCCCATAATCCACCAAAACAGGTCAACTACAAAAATCTGCGTATAACCCTGTTGCCACGAAACCCAAAGCCAGTTCCCGGTCATAATCCCATTGCAAACCGGCACGGTAAAAGCCAGTATACTGCCCAAAAGCAGACAGATTTTATTGATGCTGTAGAGATTTCGCCTCAAAACCAATACTAAACTTAACAGCAGCCAACTCCAGAAGAACACCTGATATATAAAAAGTTTGGGACTGCCCACCGGAGATTCTCCCACGCATTTCACCACTACAAAAGTAAATGCCGTAACCGGATACATACTGAGGCAAACCGAAAGGTAAATACGTCCCAGCCAATTGTTAAACCTGCGCTTTGCCAGAGCAACAGCTTTTTTATCACGCGCTACAAGCCAGATCATCACTCCCGAAATAATGACGAAACAGGTTACAAAACCAAAAACCAGATAGATGAGCTTCATCCCATAACCCCCATAATCTCCATAGTGCAGGCGCTTCATCAGACTTACCGAACCATGGCGGTAATTTGGTGTAGTATTTGGATTCTCAATTTCAGTCACTTTGCCATCCTGGGCCCTGTACCGTATATATCCTGTTGCCAATAAGGCGTCTTCATAAGGGGGTGCGCAATGTACGGTCACATACATCCCGGTATCTCCGTAATTTTTGACCTCCAGATCTAAAAACCGTGCTTCAGGCCAGCGCTCGTGCGTTTGTTGTACAAGGTCATTTAAAGATGGAATGCTGGCGAGTTTTTCCCCTTTAAAAGCAGGGCTAAAATTATCTTCAAATTGCAGGGCTTCAGCAAACTGCTGGGGTTTATCACTGTAAAACAGCGCCTGCACTGGCGGTAACATCACAGCATATCCCAGCAAAAGGTAGCAACCGGTAACCGCAAACATAAACTGATAGGGCAGGCCTATCACCCCAAGGCCTACGTGGGCGTCGGTCCAGATGGTTTTCCATTTGGCCCCAGGCCGAAATACATAAAAATTAGAACGTACTTTCTTCCAGTGCACGATGATTCCTGTGAGGATTGCAAACAGGAAAAAAAACGCCACAAAACCTGCCAGTAAATATCCCGAGCGTCCCCAAAGATTAAGTTGGGCGAAAAAATGCAGACGGTATAGAAATTCGCCCAGCGAATAATTGGTGTCATAATCAATAGCCGAAAATTTTTCCATATCTAAATAGAAAAAATCGTTGCGGCCACTTTTCTCTTCTGATTTTATAGCTGTTGTATCTTTTGACGGACTCATAGATACCGCCAGCCGCTGCTCCTGAAAATGCTGATTAATGCTAAAATCCCTTCCGTACAAATCTTTTTCTAAGGCCAAACTGTCAAGGGCCCGGTCAAAATCTGCAGTGTGGAAAAAATCATCGGTTACGGGTTCGTTGCGCTGCCAGGCATTGATTTCATCGCGCAAAAAAGAAAGAGATCCTGCAAAAAAGATTACGTAAAGCGCTGCGCTTATGATGATGCCGCTAACAGTATGGGTGTGAAAAAATACATTGTACAAACGCTGTCCCATTGTATTTACGGATTAAAAGGCATTAGATAATTGAAGAGTATACAGAGTAAACCAATGAGCAAATAAATTGCACATACTTTAAAGCCATTTTTAGGAATAAAGGCCAAAAGGAACAGCACACACCATAAAATAAAACCGGCAAACTGTAGGGTAATGAGCAAACCCGGCGTATCCACCCAGTTAAGCAGCACCGTAAACAGGGCAATAGTTACGAAATAACCCCCAATGAAACCTGCGGTAATTTTTGCAGTGCGATGAAGAGCAGAGGCTGTCAGGTGTTTCTTGTTTGCTGGCATCTACAAAAGAATTAACGAAAGTTCGACGCCCAGGCTCACCATCCCAATCCCTAGAAGACTGCGCAAGGGGAAAAAAGCGAGCGGCCTAAGTAAGAAAACGAGACTTGCCGCTGTCATCATGATAACCAGATATGAAAAAATACCTGAAGCCACTCCCAGATAAGTCAGACAGCCAAAACCACCCAAAAGCAGCAGACCTATAGCCAAAGTATTTGAAACAGGATGATGCTCTTTTAGCCAAAACTCCCAGCGGTATTGCGGACTAAAAGCCGCTCGTTTAGAGGTAAGATAGGCACAATAAAAACCGGAAAGAACCAAAGCAACTATTAAGGTCAGCATAATTTCCTTTTATTTAGACTTATTTTAAATAGATTGCAATACTAAACAAAATTGTGGAAAATACAGGCTGGGAATGCTGGAAA
>CAYNMH010000235.1:0-2443 GCA_964398145.1 uncultured Flavimarina sp.
GTCTTACAAGCAAAAGGAAATATTTTACAGAATAAAAATAAAAAAGTACCTTTTTTCAAATGTTAGATATCTAAGTCTTAAATACTATCACTTGCTACTCTTCTATTTTTATAAACGTCTAAAACATTTAAATTAAAAAATAACATTTGATATATAACCGCGTACCTGTTTATTGGTGGAAAGGTAGCAACTTGTCAATTAGTAATTTTGGTGATGAGGTAGGGCCATATCTAATTCAAAAGTTGTTCAAAAAGAGAATAATACCCGTGCCTCATCCGTCTATGAGACGTTTTAAGTGGATTCTACCTCACTTCGTGACGGCAGGCAGTATAATTAGTGAAATTAATGCAAATAGTATTGTTTGGGGTAGTGGGATCATTAAAAAGGATCAAGAAATTAAAATGGGTGTTTTTCTTGCGGTACGAGGTTACCATACAAGAAAGAGATTAATTGAACTCGGGTACTCTTGCCCAGAAAAAATAGGAGATCCTGCATTACTTTTACCACTTTGTTATAATCCCAATTTTCATAAAAAAGTATTTAAATATACTTTCATACCCCATTATGTGGATTATGTGCACGTTAAAGAAACGTTTGGAACATTCTTTAATGTTATCAATTTGAAAGAGTCTAACGTAGAAGATGTTATAGATCAAATTTTAAAGTCGGAATATATCATAAGTTCATCACTCCACGGCTTGATTGTACCTCACACATACGGAATACCCGCTTTATGGGTAAACTCTTTCAATAAACTGGCAGGCGATAACATCAAATTTAAAGATTACCTTGAGTCAGTGAATATCTTCCAAAAAAATCCTATTACCATTCAAAATGCAATCAATATATCTCAGTTAGAGGAACTTTTTGTCAAGAATGCTGGTTATACTATTGTGGAAGATTCGATACTCCAAAGAAGGCGAGATGATTTACTGGAGTCTTGTCCTTTCAATAAATCGGCAATATGGATCTTAATGCTGCTTTTGAAAGTCATTAAATATAGGTTAAGATAAAAAATTATTAATATCTACAGAAGTTTTGAGAAACGGCGTAAATCCTGAAAAGCTTAAAAACGAGACACTACCTCTTTTTTTACATAGGGTGATTGTGCCGGTTTACATTCCTAATCTGGAAGATGCGTATTACCTAAATCATCTGGAGGTTTTTGAGAAATTCTTAGATCAACTAATTAGAACTATTAATCCTAAAACCACTGCATTTACCCTCATAAACAATAATTCCTGCGATGAAATAGCAGTTGTAATCGACAAATATTGCTCAGCAATTGATAAGCTGGTTTGGTATGCAGAGAACAAAGGTAAGGTCTTTCCGGTATTAGAGGAGGCGCGCGCTGCTGCAGAACCTTTTATTACCATAACTGATGCCGATGTGCTTTTCTATGAAGGTTGGGAACAGGCTGTATTTAAGGTTTTCGCTTCGTGCCCTAAAGCCGGTGTAGTTGCACCCTTACCTTCTCCGGCTTTAGCTTTTTATGAGAATACAGCAGTTTTTTCAGACCAGTATTTGATCGGTGGGATCGCTTATCAAAAAATACTATCAGACACAGATGCAGAGCTCTATTTGACAGGGATGGGAAATGACTCGCTCTTAAACCGGGAAAACCGAAAGTATTCCTGGAAAGAACGTCAGTATGTACTCAAAAATGCAAATGCACTAATTGGCTGTGGTCATTTTGTAGCTACTTATCGAAGCGAACTTTTTAAGGGTAAATACGACCGGCCTACAATAAAATTTAAAAATGGATTGGAACGAGAATTCATTGATTCTTTAAGTGATGAGAAGGGTTATTACCGTCTTTCAACGGTTGAGACCTATGCCTATCATATGGCAAACAATCTGGATGAGCATTCCAGATCGTTAACCCGTCAAAAAGAAAAGAAGGTCAGCGAAAGCTTAATCAAAAGAGCCAGCGTTTCAAGAAGTTCTTTTTTGCCGTGGACATTACGCAAATTGATGTTCAGAATAATTAAGCGACTGTTCAAACTTTAATTTTTGGAAATCAGCTCAAAAAAATTACTCGTTGTCACAGATTCTATTAATCACGAAGACAGCAGCGGCTCTAAGGCTAATGTGGCCTTTATTAAAAGTCTTGTTGCTTCAGATTATGCAGTAACAGTCATTCACTATACCCAACGCGAGATTCAAATAGAAGGAGCTACCTGTTTTTTAGCAGAGCAAAGAAAAAACAATCTATACTATGTACTTGGTGGAATTCAGCGTACTGTACAGCGTAATCTGGGTGTGGACTGGTCAGTATTTTTAGAAAATAGCTTTGGATTTAGTTTTGCATTTTTCAATGATAGTAAATCTCTTGTAAGAAGGATTAGAAACCTTAATAGTAGAGATTTTGATTTGGTCATAACCTTGAGTAAAGGCGAGAGTTTTCGCCCGCATTATGCGGTTTTGCGATTAACTGAATGGC
>CAYNMH010000236.1:0-2413 GCA_964398145.1 uncultured Flavimarina sp.
CTGATAAGGTTACTTTAAAACAGGATTTGAACCCAAGGTTAGAAAACTTTGGTAATACTCCAAATCTGTTATACAGCATTTTAAGAATTGATCCGCTCACAGAGGTCTATCTGCCTCAAAACGAAAGAACTGGTAATGTTTTTAGTATATACGGGGCCAGTAGTAATCAGGTGCCTAACCCGGTTGGTAATGTAGCACGATTATTCAACGAAACGAAATTCTTTGCGCTCATCTCCAATACGCAGTTAAATTATGATATTACTGATGCTTTAACCTTCAATTCTCAATTAGGTTTAAACATCAACCACTCCCGCCAGGATATTTTCAACCCCACCTATTTTACCACTCCTAATCAGCAGCGGGAAATCAATAATGTTTCCAGAAGGGTAAATGAAAACTTTGATTACGTATTCAATAATACGTTGAATTACACCAATACTTTTGGTAAACACTATGTGAATGCTTTAGGTGGAATTTTATTTGATTCACAACGCTTTAATTATGTGTCTGCTTACAGGGAGAACATTCCCGATGATGAAAATCCTGATCTCAGATACATTGACGCGGCTACAGGAGAGGGTATTTCTGTTGGAGGAAATGAGGCCGTAGAAACCATTTTTTCAGGTATATTCAGAGGGATCTATAGTTATGATAACCGCTACTTTTTTACAGGAACGATTCGTGCAGATGAATCGTCAAAATTTGCCAAAGGAAACAGACTGGGTATATTCCCAAGTGTTTCTGTTGCCTGGGATATTGATTCTGAACCGTTTTTTAATGTTGATTTTGTAAATAATTTGAGGCTGAAGGCAGGCTATGGGCAGATCGGAAATCAAAACATCAATAGAAACGGACAATTTTTTGCAATAGGAACCGGAAACTATGTATTTGGTGGGGAGCGCGTAGTTACTAATTTTCTGTCCCAGTTTGGAAATCCTAATTTAAAATGGGAAACGGTAGAAGATAAAAATTTCGGACTTACAGCTTCTCTTTTTGATAACAAATTAGATTTCACGGTAGAGTATTACGAGAAAACCTCAAAGGATCTCCTCTTTAATGTAGAGCTCCCTAATTATACGGGCATACCGGGATTAGTTGCTCAAAACGTAGGAAGCTTCGAGTCTAAGGGATGGGACTTTCAGGTAGGTTATACAGAGACTGTAGGAGATTTTGAAATAGGTCTTGATTTAAACGTTTCTACAAATAAAAGTAGAGCCATCGCACTTGCTCCGGGTAATGAACAGCTTTTTGGTCAAAACAGGGAAGACCTGGGGAATCGCTTTATAAAAATTTCTGAACTTGGGGAACTTGTGGGTCTCTTCTATGGCTTCAAAACAGATGGAATTTTCCAAAATCAAACACAGATAAACAGTCATTCTTCAGAGACCGGTCAACTCATTCAACCCAATGCGCGACCGGGAGATTTAAAGTTTGTGGATGTAAACGGTGATGGACTTTTAAATGACGACGACCTTACGACAATAGGTAATCCTTTTCCTGACTTTTACGGTGGCTTAACCACTAATTTAAAGTATAAGAATATCGATTTCTCAATGCAGTGGTATGGTACTTTGGGTAATGATGTTTTTAACTATACACGTACGTTCATCAACGCCGGAACCCAAGACGTGAATGTAGCGGCAGGAACTTTAGGGCGGGTTTGGTCTCCAGAAAATCCAGATGGAGAATTCCCTCGATTAACTCTATTAGATAGAAACGGAAATTACCAAAGACCATCAAGTTTATTTATAGAGGATGCATCATACCTGAGACTGCGTAATGTTCAGCTAGGTTACAATTTTGACATCAAGGGTCTGCAACGCGCAAGAATATATGTTTCCGGGCAAAATTTGGTAACTATTACCAGCTATTCCGGTTTTGACCCTGAAGTAGGAGCTGGTGGTGACATAATTAATGACTTTGGCGTTGATTATGCAAGGTATCCTGTTTCCAGAACATATTTAGTTGGCCTTAATTTAACTTTTTAAGATTATGAAAACGAATTATTTAAGAATAGGAATTATAGTGGCGATGCTTTTCGCAAGTTGTAGTAAAGAAGAGTTTTTAGATCAGCCCTTAAGAGGAAGGCAACAACTTGATGATTATTTCTCCTCACCAGAAAATGCAGAACTTTTCGTTAATTCTGTTTATGCTAAAGTGAATGGGGAAAGTTGGTTTCAAATTGAGTTTTTCAGGCAAATTTGTGAAATGTCAACAGACGATAACTGGGCTGGGAATACTGAGCAGCCCAGGCCTGATATCACGGGTATCGCGGCTTATAATGTTTTCCCGGGTTCCTTTTATATCAATTCATTTTGGGAAAATACGTATATAGGTATTACCAGAGCAAATATTGCCCTGGAGCGAATTCCAGATGTTGAGATGGATGAGGATTTAAAATCCAGATTGCTTG
>CAYNMH010000237.1:0-2401 GCA_964398145.1 uncultured Flavimarina sp.
GCCTGTAAACCCAATACCAAAACCCAGGAACCTGCAGAGACGCAGACCGAAGCAGCATATCCTCAAACTCTTCAAAAAGTACTTAACGCCCACGGTGGCCTCGACACCTGGGATCGTTATAAAACTCTTTCGTTTACGATTCCCAGCGAACCGGTTTCCGAAACGCATACCATCGATTTGCATTCGCGAAAAGACCAGGTACAACGGGGTAGCGCTTCCCTGGGCTATGATGGTGCCGAAGTGTGGCTATACGACCCGGAAAACAGCTATAAAGGCAACCCCGAGTTTTACCATAACCTGATGTTTTATTTTTATGCGATGCCTTTTGTACTGGCCGACGAAGGCATTATTTATGAGGAGACCGACGCGCTAAGCGTTAACGACACGGTATATCCCGGACTTAAAATCAGTTTTGAGCCCCAAACGGGGGTTTCATCAAATGATGAGTATTACCTGTATTACCATCCTGAAAACTACCGGATGCGCTGGCTGGGTTATACCGCTACCTTTGGCGCCAATGAAAAAAGCGATCAAATCAACCTCATCGCTTACGATAACTGGATGTCTGTGGCCGAAGTACGCCTTCCACGTTCCATCACCTGGTATGCTGTAGAAAACGGCCAACCCACAACGCCGCGCAGAACGATAAACTTTGAAAACATAAGCCTGAATACGGCCTCAAAAGCGGATAACTTTTATCAAAAGCCCGCAACAGAACCACAAAACTAATCCTATGAAACCCCATCAGAAAAAAAGCCTGAAATACCTTCTCATCATTGCCGGATTGATCATGCTGTATCTTACCGGCCTGCACAGGCCTATCGCTGCAACGCTTCAGCGCGGTCTGCTGATGACCGGCCTTTTTAACCCGAGCCTTAATGAAGTGCCCGAAAAAACCGATAAGGTTGAGGTCAAAGGCAAAAATACTCCTGAGGTTGTTCCCGGGAACATGGCAGATCTGGATGTGCAGTTTTTTAATGAAGCAGGCGAACTCGTTAACCTCAAGGATATGCCGCAGCAACCGTATTTCCTCAACTTCTGGGCGACCTGGTGCCCGCCCTGCATTGCCGAAATGCCCGGAATAGCCAAACTCTATGCCGACAAAAAAGACAGCGTCAACTTTGTACTGGTTTCGTTTGATACCGATTTTGAAAAGGCTAAAGCCTTTAAAGTCAAAAAAGGCTACGATTTTCCTATTTACCGTATAGCCTACGAGCTGCCCGCGATGTACAATACCGGCAGCCTGCCCACAACCATTGTGATCGATGCACAGGGACGCCTCGCACTCAGCCATCTGGGAATGGCAGATTACGATACTGCTGATTTTAGAACGTATCTGGAAAACTTGAAATAAACCTCTATTTTTTAACAATACAAAAAAGGGATACTAACATAGTTTTGTAATTAGTTCCAATTTTTTAAAACGGCCTACTTTTTACATCTGTAGTAAAACAAGCAAAAGCCACAGCGCGGGCAGTGGAGCCTGCATCCGACGAGTGCAACGAGAGGAATGCACAGGCGCAGCGGTTTGCCATCCGCACGATAAGGCGTTGCGTAGTTTTCAAAGATGGAAAAATAAGCCTTGATCTCCTGCCCGGCTGAACAGACGGGTTGGTTCTTTTGTATCAAGACAAAAGAACAGAAATACCAAATGAAGTGCTATTCTATTCAAACTGTTCGTGATCTCCTAACGTCGATTTGAATATTGGAGTTTCTATAGCATGTTCTGTTCATTTTCTTTACTCGCGCGATTTTTATTTCACGGGAGCTCGTGAACCTCCTATCCTCGGTTTAGCTCGCTATTGCTTATTGGTTTTAGAGCTTGTGAACCTCCTACCGTCGGTTTACGAATTCTCTACTTCTAAATCACGTTCTGTTCATTTTCTTTAGCTCGCTATTACTTATTGGTTTTGGAGCTCGTGAATCTCCTATCGTCGATTTGCTTCTCCAAAGAAAACGAACCAAAAGAAAGGAGCCCCTCGCTTAGGAATTTTTCGCCTCAGGGCGAAAACCGCCTTGTCAGCTCCGCGTCGCTACTCTTGTTATTGTAAGAGCAAAGTAGTCCATGCCAAATGAAAAGATCCGATCTCAAAGCCTATGCGCCACCTGGCTCATTCGCTAAAAAGGTCTACCAGACCTTTTCTTAACGCTCTGCCCTGTCTATTCTGAACCGAGGGAGAGAAACTCGTTTAACCCTTCGGGTTTGAATAATTCTAAGTGAAAGATTTTGTTATACTGAATAAACAAAAAAAACTATTCTTAGTTCCTATTTTAAAAACGGCCTACTTTTTACATCTGTAGTAAAACAAGCAAATGCCGCAGCGGTGGGCAGTGGAGGATGGCCTAGCGCAGCGGTTTGCCATCCGCACGATAAGGCGTTTGCGTAGTTTTCAAGGATGTA
>CAYNMH010000238.1:0-2377 GCA_964398145.1 uncultured Flavimarina sp.
TCTATAAAAGTATTCGCGAAAAAAATCCGGAAGCCTAACGGCGCGGTTTTTGATATATAGAAAACTTTATGAAATTTCACAAGCTTTCTCTCCGCCTACGCATCTTTTTTGGGATGGTTTTTCTCATTTTGGGAGCCTCTATCCTGATAGGGATTATCAGTGTGTTGCAATATAGGGAGGAGGCCAAAGATTACCACCGCGATCGCTTGCTGCGCAAAGAAGATCAGATACGGGCCGAAATTGATTACGTCCTCGACCAGACCACTTATGAGGTAAAGTCCGAAAACATTCCGTTGATTTTAAAATTCAACTCAGATATCTACCGCATCGCAGATGTTCACGAGTTGCCGATAAACATCTACGATTTAGATGGTAATCTTTTGGTCAAATCTAAAGAATCCTTTACCGAAGATACGCTGGAAACCCGCCTGAATGCGGGAATTCTTGACGGTCTCGCAAATACACCCACCAAACGCTGGGTAGTGCCCTCAGAAATTGATGGGGTCAAATACCAGTCTTCCTATACCTACATCAACGACAACCAGTTTAAGACGCTGGCGATCATGAATCTGCCTTACATTCAGGATGATGATTTCATTACCCGCGAGCTTGAAGAATTTTTGCGCCGCCTGGCGGAAGGCTATCTGTTTATGATCCTGATTGCGACGGCGCTATCTTATTTTCTGTCGCGCTACATTACCCGAAGCCTCAAAAGCATAAGCGATAAGATGATACAGACGCGGCTTGACAAACGCAACCAGCGTATTGAAATTGACGATGCCAGTGAAGAAATAAGTGATCTGGTGAAGTCATATAATGGGATGATCGACGAACTGGAAAAGAGTGCGGCCAAACTGGCCCAAAGCGAGCGGGAGGCTGCCTGGCGCGAGATGGCCAAGCAGGTGGCGCATGAGATCAAAAATCCGCTGACGCCTATGCGGCTTACCGTACAGAGTTTTCAGATGCGCTTTGACCCGCAAGACCCTGATATTCGCAAGAAACTCGATGAATACAGCCATACACTGATTCAGCAGATTGATACCATGAGTTCTATAGCCGAGGCGTTTTCCAATTTTGCCAAAATGCCGGCGCAACAAAACGAAACTTTAAATGTGGTTTTTGTAACCAAACTCGCACTCGATATTTTTAACGAGCCCTACATCACTTTTGCAACCGATGCCGAAGAAATCACTGTAAAACTGGACCGCACCCAACTGATTCGTGTAGTGACTAATTTGGTGAAAAATGCCATTCAGGCGACTGAAGCCACCGAAGATCCTAAGATTCGGGTGGAGGTTAAAAGTGATCCTGATGAAGTCTGCATTTTGGTGTGTGATAACGGCCACGGTATTTCAGAAGAAAACGCGATCAAAGTTTTTGAACCCAAATTCACCACGAAATCCAGCGGAATGGGCCTTGGTCTCGCAATGGTTAAAAATATTGTGGAAACCTATAACGGAACTATTACTTTTACTTCTAAGGCAGATCGCGGCACCTTATTTAAGGTGACTTTTCCGCGGGTAGAAGAACATTAAAAACGCATCCTATGAATTTTGAAAATCTCATGTATGAAGTGGATGATCAACTGGCGATCATCACCATAAACCGACCTAAAAAATTAAACGCCCTCAATAAAGAAACCATTCAGGAGCTTCACGACGCCTTCGCGGAAGCAGATGCCGATGAAAATATAGGCGTCATCATCCTTACCGGAAGCGGGGAGAAGGCCTTTGTGGCCGGGGCAGACATCAGCGAGTTCTCCGATTTTGAAGAGGAAGAAGGAGCTATGCTGGCGCGAAAAGGACAAAAACTGCTTTTTGATTTTATTGAACATCTGAGTACTCCGGTAATCGCAGCGATCAACGGTTTTGCGCTGGGTGGCGGTCTTGAGCTGGCAATGGCATGCCATATACGCATTGCGAGCGACAATGCCCGTATGGGATTGCCCGAAACCTCCCTGGGACTTATTCCCGGTTATGGCGGTACCCAGCGTTTGCCGCAACTGGTAGGCAAGGGCCGTGCTTTTGAGATGATTATGACCGCGAGTATGATTAATGCAGACCAGGCCCTGCAATACGGCCTCGTCAATCACGTGACCACGCAGGAAGAGTTGATGGCACTTGCCGAAAAAATCGCTTCAAAAATTCTTGATAACTCCGGTGTTGCTATTGCAACCGCGATACAGGCTGTAAATGCCGGTTTTAAAAACGGGGTAAACGGCTACGAAGCCGAAATTGAAGGTTTTGGTGCCTCCTTTGGTACCGAAGATTTTAAGGAAGGTACCAGTGCCTTTTTAGAAAAGCGCAAAGCGGAATTTCCGGGGAAGTAAAGACACAAGTCTTAATAGAAATTAAAAACCGCTTTTGAGCGGTTTTTT
>CAYNMH010000239.1:0-2361 GCA_964398145.1 uncultured Flavimarina sp.
AGCATAACTCCACATCTCCGGTTCCCTTGAAAAATTTTCAATGAATTCGAGATTCAGGTTGGGTTCTTCCTCTTCGTGAAACCATACCAGAGTCTCATCCGGAAAGGTTTCGGCCAAAAGGAAACAAGCGGCACTCACCGCTTGATTTTTAAATTCGAGTTCCAGAGGCTGCCCGTCCTTTAAGACAGTCACGGGCTTTTTACCGTTATGTTTTAAGAAAATCAAGCTTTTACGACATCTTTATAAAACTCCAGATTTTGCTTGACCACCACTGCCGTTGCAAAATGTTCCACAACCTGTTTACGGGCATTGATTCCCATTTTACTTCTTAATTCCTCGTCATCAAGTAATTTGAGAACGGCATCGGCGTATTCCTCATGATTTTTGGGATCAACGGCATATCCCGTTTCGCCATAGATCATCACCTCGTTTGCCCAACCAATATCAGAAGTAACCAGGGCCTTTTCCATCGCCATGGCTTCAATCCAGGTCATGGGCAAAGCTTCGGCAAAACTGGGCAGGACAACCACCGCAGCTTTGGCAATTTCTTCCCGTACCAACTCATAAGCCAGTAATCCTTTAAACTCAATGCGTTTGTGAAATTCAGGTTTTACCCCTTCCATAAAAAGTTCCTGAGTAGATCTGCCTGTAAAAATATCCCGGACGTCATTCCCGGCAAGAATCAGCCGGGCATTTGAGTTTTGCTCAAAAATTAAATTACAGATTTCGGCGAGTTCCAAAACACCTTTTTTTCGGATTATACTGCCGTAATACAGCATACGATTGGGAACCTCGGGAATTTGAACCGGCTTAAACTGAGCTACATCAATCGAATTGGGAATCACCTGTATTTCCTTATTCAGTCCAAATAGTTCCTTTGTCAGTTTTGCCGTAAAAGCGCTTACCGCAAGAATGTGATCGGCATTTTTAAGCGCCTGCTTTTCAAACCAACGGTTCTTGGGTTTTTGCTTTCGGTTATCCAAATGGCAAAAATAACCGTCGCTTCCGTTACAACGAATGACCAGAGGACATTTAAAGCGCATCAAAGCGGTGATCCCGGTCCAGTCCGGCGCCTCCAGTATATCTATTTTATGGAGCAGAATCTCCCGATTAAGGTAGCGCTGTAAAAACCTGCGGTGCAAATACCAGCCTGCGAATGGATACTTCCGCTTTGCGATGCTGTGAATGTTGATTCCCTGATCTTCAAATTCCCGGTCTTCCGCCTGACTGTACACAAAAACCGTAACGCGTTCCCCGGCCTCAACCAGACTTGATGCCAGGTTTTTGATACTGGTTCCCAGACCGCCACTTCGGTTTAAATCAGGATGAGGATACTCGGGAGTTAAAAAAGCGATGTGCATCAGTCCAGTAAATTTATATGTTCAGCGACCATACGGTCTAGCGTGTATTCTTTTTCAATTAACACCGAAGTGTCTTCAGTTATTTTTCGATCTCCAAGAACTATTTCTTCAATAATGGTTGCAAGGGCCCGTTTATCCTTTGGTTGAACTAAAAATCCGTTTTCACCCTCTTTGACAACCTCGGGATTACCCCCAACTGTGGTGGTAATTACCGGTACATTTGCCGATAAACTCTCGAGGATGGAGAGACTGAAGCATTCCATATAGGTAGGTTGAATGAGATACTCATAATCGGCCAAAAGTTGCGGAATCTCTGAAGAACTGCCTTTAAATGTCAGCATTTGGTCAACCCCTTTGTCTTTAGCCTGTTGCTTTAGGCCTTCTTCCAATGGACCTTCGCCATAAATGCTGATGTGGAGTTTGTTTTGCAAATCGGGCTTCAACAGCGCCAAAGAATCTATCAAATCCTGCAAGCCTTTAGATTCCCGCAGATGGGAAACCACAACAAATTGAACCTTGCCTTGCTGATTAAGATTGTGGTTTTCTCTTTTTCTAAAGACCGAAGTATCAATACCGTTGTAAATCACTCCGGTTTTACGGGCCACCACTTTGCCCAGATCTTTCACGATATGCCGGGCCGTATAGCTGCTTACTCCTATAAACCGGTCTATAGCCTTATGATGTAAATAGCCTTTAAGACGGTTTTTCAACTGTTTTTTAAGCGGAAAACCATTTAAAGGACGTGGATTGTGATCTACGGCGATTAAGTTTTTAATCCTTCCGGCGTGTTTGGCTTTTTTGTAAAAAGGGGTACACAACTCAGTAAAATGGGTAACCAGAGCGGTATAGGTTTTTTCATTTTCCTGAAGGTAGTTGAGAAAAAAGGCTTCGACACTTGAATTTCCTTCCGCAGAAAAAACAGTAACACCCTCGTAAAATGTTTTATCCAAAACATCCGGAAAAAACCAGTCTACCTCATAGCCTTTGGCTTTCGCCGCGG
>CAYNMH010000240.1:0-2348 GCA_964398145.1 uncultured Flavimarina sp.
CGGAATATTTAATACTGTAGCACCGGCTTTAATGGCAGCCTCGCAAACACGAGCCAGGTATTCATTATCGGTACGACCGGCATCTTCTGCGTAAAACTCTACATCTTCCACAAAAGTTTTGGCGTAAGCCACAGCATCATAAGCACGTTTTATAATCTCCTCGCGGTTGGATTTAAACTTATATTTGATGTGTGAATCACTGGTACCAATACCGGTGTGAATACGAGGTTTTACCGCATATTTAAGGGCTTCTGCAGCTACTTCAATATCTTTCTTAACGGCGCGGGTAAGGCCACAAACCGTTGCATTTTTAACCAAACGGGCGATTTCTTCAACAGACTTAAAATCCCCGGGACTAGAGATTGGGAAGCCGGCCTCAATAACATCAACTCCCAGCAGGTCGAGACGTTCTGCAATAATCAGCTTTTGCTGGGTGTCTAATTTGCAGCCGGGGACTTGCTCCCCATCTCGTAATGTGGTGTCAAAAATCTGGACTTTGTTGTCGCTCATAAGTGCTTTTTTTCTCAATTTAAGTGTGAATATAGATATTGGTAGTACTTTTGAAGTAACCTGCGGCAGAAAACCTACGATGTTTAAATAATTTTGCCGTTGTTTAAATTATTGATATTCAGTTTTCTATGCGTAAAATCATTACAACAGCAAATGATTCAAAAGATTCACTTTATGTTTTGATCAAGTCGTTGTCCAAGTCTGAAAAGCGTCAGTTTAAGCTTTACGTGGGCCGTCTGGATGGAAATGCAGATTCCAAATATCTGCAGCTTTTCAACCTGCTTGATAAAATGAATACGTATGATGAAAACGAGATTTTCAAAAACAACATCGTTAAGAAGCAGCAGCTTTCTAATCTAAAGGCACATCTCTACAAACAGATTCTTATTTCGCTACGTTTAAGTCCGGCGCATCAGAATATACGTGTGCAAATACGCGAACAGCTTGATTTTGCTACCGTTTTATATCAAAAAGGCCTGTATCAACAAAGTTTGAAACTCCTGGAGAAAGCCAAGCACATGGCTATTGAAAACGAGGAAAAGAATGTCGCGTATGAGATTGTGGAACTTGAAAAAGTGATCGAAACCCAATACATCACGCGCAGTATGAGCACCCGTGCGGAAGAGCTGGCACAGGAAGCAAAAACATTAAGCAGACAAAACCTGATGACCAGCAAGCTGTCAAACCTCTCGTTACAGCTGTACGGATTGATGCTGAAGACCGGTTATGTGCGTAGTGATGCTGAAAAGCAGGAAATCACGACTTTTTTTAACAAGTCGATGCCCAAATACGATATAAACGAACTGGGTTTTCGCGAAAAGTTATGGCTGAATAAAGCCTATTTGTGGTACAGTTTTCTGGTTCAGGACTTTTTATCCTGTTTCCGGTATGCCACACGCTATGTAGATCTTTTTGAAGAAAATCCGGCAATGATTGCCAAAAACCCGGTTTTTTACCTGAAAGGAAATCATTATTTACTGGAGTCGCTGTTTTTTCTGAAACATCACACCAAATTTGAAGAGGTTTTAGACCGGTTAGAATTACGGCTCAAATCAAATGATTTTCCACATTCTGATAATCTGGATATACTGGAATTCCTTTACGTGTACTCACACAAGCTGAACCTTAAATTTATGGTTGGCGATTTTAGTACCGATGATGGGTTGATCTCAAAAATTGAAAAGTATCTGAAGCAAAACGGTCAGCGTATGGATGAACACCACATTATGGTGTTTTACTACAAGATTGCCAGTTTGTATTTTGGGAATGGGCAGTATAAAAAGTGCATTGAATATTTGGGAAAAATCATCAACAACAAATCGCTCAAAATGCGTGAAGACCTGATGTGTTTTGCACGAATTCTGAATTTGGTAGCGCATTACGAAGCGGGTATGGATTATCATCTGGAAACCCTGCTCAAAAGCACCTACAAATTTCTGATTAAGATGGATGATCTGCACGAGGTTCAAAAAGAAATGATCAAATTTTTAAGAAATCTGGGTGAAATATTCCCAAGTGAACTTAAGACTGAATTTAAAAAACTACGCAGCAGACTTGAAGTTTACGAAGAAGATCCTTATGAACGTCGCGCCTTCCTGTATCTTGATATTTTATCTTGGCTTGACAGTCGTATTGAAAATCGACCGGTTGCTGAAATCATTCGGGAAAAGGCCTTGTTGTTGAATAGGTAGATTTAGATGTAAGATATAAGAAGTTAGATTTTAGACAAAAGAATAGAGAATAAAGAGTAAAGAAAAAAAGTGAGAAGTAATAGGTAAGAAGCGTTCTTCAAAAGGCTTAAACTTTTTTACAACTTTAGAAATCAGAAATCAGAAATC
>CAYNMH010000241.1:0-2343 GCA_964398145.1 uncultured Flavimarina sp.
AATACCTGTGGTAAAGTCGATTTTCAATATTCGTATAAAATACTTTTATCAGCGTTAGTAAGGTTCAGTTGCACCCTGGTACCTTCCACCTTTAAGTTTGAGATATCAAAGGTCAATTCTTTAGTGATATAAGCCAGACACTCCTCTTCATTTTTTAGTGACAATCTCAAATTACGTTGAGGAGGGTTGGATTCTAAAATAGCTTCGGAGTCTATAAGTTCCAGCTCCCAATTGGCTCCACTACATCCTCCGGCACTAAAATTAATCGTTAAACAGTCACCCTCTATTTCAAAACTATTGATTTGAAGTGGGTCAGCAGGTGCATTTGCAAATTCTTCAGTATTTATAAGAGTCCTACGGCCACAGTTCGTTTGGCTTCCGGAATCGTCATCAATCGAACAGCTGAAAATCAAAATCCCAATCAACACAAAAGTCAATATACTTTTCATAGTTCAGTAATAAAAGAGTTTATTATCAATCAATGTGTCCAAAATAAAAGTCCATTCTACAATATTCATCTCTTTATTAAGCTTCCAATTTAATATCGGTTTGAATGATCAAAAGTGATTCTCCTGGTATACCTAATTCTTGTCTAGAGGTGTCTCTTTACTTTTCTTTGCCTGTCCAAAGAAAAGTAACAAAAGAAAGGACACTTTTTCTTAGGCATTTTTGCCTTATCAGTCAAAACCGCAACAAGCCCCCTAAATTTTCTCCAAGGCTTCGAAAATTTTTAACGGGGGCTTCTTGCTATGCTGAAGAAAAAGAAGGCCAAAGAACATAATTAGCCCCATCAATTCAAATTAAAGAAACATTCATACTTATACCTATTCACCTGGGTGATCAAAAAACGTTTGGTGAGCTATTGATTATCAAATAATAAACGTGCTATGCATTGTCGAAAATAATTAAGCCCTATTTGAAATCGACAGCCGGTCATCTTCTTTTAGCGAATTGAAAAAAGTCATATTTAGTTCCTATCATTTGTTAAAAGATGAACAGGTATAGAAAAGGTTGCGTGAAAATTTCAGGAAATGCTCTTATTAACCGGAATCAGGTATCTTCTAAGTTGATTTTAAAAGGGAGCTGTAAACTTTAAAAAGGCCAAAGCGGAAAGAATGCCTAAGAAGGTATTGTGAAGCTTTGCAGACTCAAGAGCAGATTTTGAATTTATATTCAAATCCTCTTAAGCCTACAGGTTTATCTAAAAGATTTTCAGCTTCTAAACACTGCTTATCGCAGGGATTTGTTTAGTTTTTTACATATTAATAGGAATGATCATCCAATCGTACTTTCCCTCTGAAGGTTCGGTACACAAAAAAGGTATAGCCCAGTACCAGCGGACCGCCTATAGCCACGAAAAGCAACATGATACCGAGTGATTTATCGGAAGAGGCAGCCTCATAGATATCCAGGCTGTACCCGGGATCTAAAGTTGAAAAAAGCAGATTGGGGTACAACTCTACTGCTACCAGCACCATTAGTAAACTTACGGTGAGCGACGAAAAGAAAAACGCCATCTTATAATTGCGCTTGCTGGCCAGACGCGGTACATTGGCAATACTCATGAAAGTGAGTACGGGTATCGCAAATAATGCCGGGCTGCTTTTAAAATCATCGGATAAATGTGGAATGTACAACAAGGTGTACAGGGTGGTAATCCCAAAACTAACCATAAAAAAGATCATTCCTTTTTTGAGCAGATAAGTAAGTTTGGCAAACAGTCTGCCTTCAGTCTTTAATAATAAATAAATGGCTCCGTGAGCCATAAATAGCGCTAATGCCGTTACGCCGGTCATCAATGCGTATGGATTGAGAAACTCAAAAAAACCGGCACCTGCATATTCAAAGTTAGGTCCTATGGCGATGCCCTGTAGCACATTGCCTAACACGACGCCCAATAAAAATGCCAGCATAATACTCGAGATGCTGTAACACACATCCCAAAGCCTGCGCCACCAAAGCATCGGTTCTTTACCCCGAAATTCAATAGCAATCGCCCTGAATATGATAAAAACCAAAAACAGCATAAAGGGTACGTAAAGTGAGGAGAATAAGGTGGCATACATCACCGGAAACCCTGCAAACAATGCCCCGCCGCCTATTACCAGCCATACTTCATTGCCATCCCATACCGGCCCTACGGCATTAAGAGCGATACGTCTGCTCTGTTCTTTCTTAAAAAACAAATGCCAGGCACCGGCACCAAAATCAAAACCGTCTAAAATCGCATAGCCGGAAAACAAACCGCCCACAACCAAAAACCACCAGGTGGGATAATCTATTCCTAAAAATGTTTCCATAATCTGTGTTTTAACCGGTTACAACTTCTGAAATTTCTTTGGT
>CAYNMH010000242.1:0-2330 GCA_964398145.1 uncultured Flavimarina sp.
TATTGCTTCCGGGTATCACACTTCTGGTAGTTTTAATTGGTCTGGCAAACAGCCGCAGTGTCATCACGAGTTCACCACTTGAAGTGTTGCGGAGTGAGGTGAGTTGAGTTTACTTCTGAAATACATATCGTCAGCCAGGGGGGTATTTAGAATGTTTAAAATGCCTGAATTTTCCCTAAGCTTTCCAAATTTGGCTTCCTTCGATATATTTTAAATTAGAGCAGAATAACCAGTACCAACTATTCAAATTAAAATCCTAAGTTTTTAGTAGCACGTTTATTTGTACAGCTAAAAGGTATTGAAGAAGTTCTCTTATTCTGATTTTAAGATAGTGGTCAAGTTAAAAATCAATTTAAAAACTCAGGAATCTGAAATAATAAATAGATTTATATACCAACCAGAACTTATATCTTGTATGAAGTCTAATAACCAGAACAGAATAGGGATACAATACGAACCCGCGGGTAAATTTGAAGAGACCCGTTTTGAAAAGATTCACAACATCAGCTTTGAGAAGTCAACCGAAGCTTCAGCGATTGTTGCTCAGGAAATAGCAGATTTGATCCGCAGTAAAGAAGCTTCCGGCAAGCCCTGTATTTTGGGTTTGGCTACCGGTTCGTCACCCATAAATGTATATGCCGAACTCGTGCGTATGCACCGTGAAGAAGGTTTGAGTTTTAAAAATGTGATCACTTTCAATCTGGATGAATATTGGCCAATGGAAAAATCAGATGTGCAGAGTTACCACTATTTTATGAACGAGCATCTGTTTAACCATATCGATATCCCTGCTGAACATGTAAACATCCCGGATGGAACCCTTTCGCAGGAAGAGATCAAACCCTTCTGCATTGCTTACGAAGCTAAAATTAAAGCAGCCGGCGGACTGGATTTTCAGTTGTTGGGAATCGGTCGTACCGGGCACATCGGGTTTAATGAACCGGGATCGCATTTCAATTCGGGTACTCGTATGATTACGCTCGATTATTTAACCCGTGCTGATGCTGCCGGTTCTTTTAGAGGTTTGTCTAATGTGCCTAAAAAAGCCATCACGATGGGAATCAATACCGTTTTGAGCGCTAAACGTATTGTGCTTTTAGGCTGGGGTCAGAATAAAGCCGAAATTTTAAAGGAAACCATTGAGGGCGAAATTTCTTCAATGGTGCCGGCAACTTATCTTCAGGAGCACGATAATACAACTTTTGTACTGGATGATGCAGCTGCTTCCGAGCTTACCCGCGTAAAAACGCCCTGGCTGGTAGGCACCTGTGACTGGACCAAAGAATTAACCGCCAAAGCGGTGTTTTGGCTTTGCGAAAAAACCGGAAAGACCATTTTAAGCCTCACCGATAAAGACTATAACGACAACGGGATGTCAGACCTGCTCGCGTTGCAAGGTTCGGCATACAACCTCAATATCGAGATGTTTAACAAGCTGCAGCACACCATCACCGGCTGGCCGGGAGGGAAGCCCGGCGCAGATGATACCAAACGTCCCGAGCGTGCAGAGCCGGCACGAAAACGGGTGATTATCTTTAGTCCGCACCCCGATGATGACGTGATTTCTATGGGTGGGACTTTTGACCGTCTGGTAGAGCAGGGGCACGAGGTGCATATTGCGTATCAGACTTCGGGCAATATCGCAGTGAGCGATACTGAAGCCTTGAAGTTTGCTGAGGTTGCAGCATTGATGGGCAACAACGACTGCGAACGCTTTACAAATATCGCGGAGCAGATTAAAAATAAACAGCGCAACGAGGTCGACCCGCTTGAGGTGCGCCAGCTCAAAGGCCTTATTAGACGTTGCGAATCGCTGGGAGCTACGCGCTTTGAGGGCGTTCCCGATGAGCAGGTACACTTTTTAGACCTTCCGTTTTACGAAACCGGAGGAATCAAGAAAAACCCGATGTCTCAGGATGATGTAGCGATTGTAAACGAATTGATAAGTACGGTCAAACCGCATCAGATTTATGCTGCAGGAGACCTTGCAGATCCGCACGGGACGCACAAAGTATGCCTCAATATCATTTTTGAATCTTTGGCTCAACTTAAAAGTGAAGCCTATATGAACGATTGCTGGGTGTGGTTATACCGCGGCGCATGGCACGAGTTTGAAATGCACGAGATCGAGATGGCCGTACCTATGAGTCCGGATCAGGTTTTAAAGAAGCGTCAGGCGATTTTCTACCACCAGTCTCAAAAAGACGGGGTGATGTTTCAGGGAGAAGACTTGCGCGAGTTCTGGGTACGTGCTGAAGACCGAAACAAAGAGACCGCCCAGAAGTATCGTGCTTTAGGTCTTGCAGAATATGCTGCGATGGAAGCTTTTA
>CAYNMH010000243.1:0-2302 GCA_964398145.1 uncultured Flavimarina sp.
ATAGATTGCAATACTAAACAAAATTGTGGAAAATACAGGCTGGGAATGCTGGAAATTGATTTTTAAAACTAAAAGAACAGGTCAAAATAACTTAATTACCTCCCCCTTATAAAACTCCAGCACCTTATCCCGAAGCAGGTAGGTATAGCGCGTATTGGTTAAATTGATTCGGGCGTTGTCGAGCCGATTTTTGCTGGTGATGTATTCTACACTGGTAGCCACACCCAGGTTAAAACGGGCTTCGTTAATTGCAAATGATTTTTCATAAGCTGCGACCTGCTCCTCAAGCAACTCATAGCTCGTAGCCGCTGCATTCCAGTCGTTGTAGGCCTGCGTGATGTTTTGCTTCAGCGCGCGTTTGGTTTCTGCCAAAGCTACCTCAGCCCTGTCCTGCTCTACTTTTTGCAACTGCACATTGTTTTTGGCCCGAAACCCGTTAAACAGCGGAATACTCACGCTAACTCCGATGGTAGAATTGAGGTTGTTGTTTAACTGATCGGTATACGATATCCCGCGGGAATCAAACCGGGTTTCCTGAGTAAACACATTATAGTCGGTTCCCGAAATGCTTACAAAATCGGTAGTTTCCAAAAGCTCAGTCCCGCTCTCTTCAAACAGGCGTGCAGCACTGGAGTAGTTGGTATTCAGATTAGCAAACAGACTGATTTCCGGTAGGTACTGGGAGCGGGCGACAGCCACTCCTTTTTCGGCAGCTTCAAGCCTGAGTTCACGGGCTTTGATTGCAGCCAGATTTTGCAAAGCCTGCTCGTAAATTCCTTCGGCAGACAGTTTTTGACCTTTAAATTCGGTAATCAAAACCAGACTTTCAGCCTCGATATCGGCATCGGTATTCAGCAGAAATTTAAGCTCCTCAAGCGCGTTATTCAGACTGTTAGTCGCATCGGTTATGGCATTTTGATCCAGCGCAAGCTGACCCTTCAAATCGTAAAAATCAGAAGGATTGCCACTTTCCTCTTCGTTAAGCTTCTCGAGCCGGTTGAGCTGTTCGCGGGTAGTAAGCAATCGTGTTTCGGCCAGTTTTACGAGTTCGCGGGCATTCAATACCTGTAAAAAGCTCAGCGTAACATCGAGCATTCGGTTTTGGCGGGCTTCTTCTACTTCCATCCCTGCAGCGGCCTTGTTGAGACTGCTTTGTTTCAGGCTGTTGAGCAATCTAAACCCATTGAACACGGTGGCACTTAAACCTAGCCCTGCATTAGAGAAGTTAAGCTGCTCGGTCACATAGGCATTGGTAAAGGGGTCAATGCTTCGGCCATTGCTCACGCCATAATTGTAATCGGCATTTATCCTTGGCAAAAGCGCGTTTCGGCTTTGTTTATACTGAATGCTTTCGCCCTGCGCATTGATTTGCGCGCGTTGTACACTGAAGTTTTGGGCCAAAGCAATCTCGATGCAATCTTCCAGAGTAAGGGTTTCCTGTGCCTGCATAGTGCAGATCGTAAACAGACAGGCTGCTAACAAGCCTGCGAATGTAATTTTCATATTCTTTTGATTGATGTGTTTGTATGTTTTTTAGTTATCGGGTTGATGAGTCCCTTGTGTTATTTTAATGCTAAGGTTGAATTTGTTTGCTCCCGTCAAGCAGGTGAATGATTCGGTTGCCGTAAGCCGCGTTAGACTCAGAGTGCGTCGCCTGAATGATGGTCACCCCTTCGGCATTGAGCTCCTTAAAAAGGCCCATGATTTCTTCGCCCTGCTTCGAGTTTAGATTTCCGGTGGGTTCATCGGCCAAAATGACTTTGGGCTTTGCAATAAGCGCCCGGGCGATACCTACCAGTTGCTGCTGCCCGCCACTCAGCTGCGCCGGAAACAGGTCTTTTTTGCCCACAATATTAAAGCGGTCGAGCATATCGGCTACCAAAGCTCGGCGTTCGGAAGACTTGATATTCTTGTACAAAAGCGGGGTTTCAATGTTTTCATAAACGGTCAGTTCGTCAATGAGGTGATAGGCCTGAAACACAAAACCGATGTATTCTTTATAGAGTTTCGCACGTTGCTTTTCCTTTAGTGAGTGTACCGGTTCGCCATCAAAAATGTATTCCCCTTCCTGAAATTCGTCAAGCATCCCGATGACGTTGAGCAAAGTCGACTTCCCGGAACCTGACGGACCCATAATGGAAATAAACTCGCCTTCTTCCACATCAAGACTGATGTCATTCAGTAAAAAGACACGTTTGCCGCCTTGTTTGACCCACTTGTAAATATGATTGAGTTGTAAGAGCATGGTTTATTTTTATTGTAATTATTATTTCTATTGTTATTCAGTTCTTAGGGATTTTAC
>CAYNMH010000244.1:0-2294 GCA_964398145.1 uncultured Flavimarina sp.
TTTTTACTTATTCCCACCATATTTTGCGGGTATTTCTAAGCTTTTAGACTCTATAGTCCATAAAAGGCTAACGATCCACCATCTGTCTTTGTAATACGTTAACTGATAGCTGTTAATCCCTTTTTCTTCAACACCCTCAGAGTCCTTGCCATAAAAAGTCTGGAATACCTGAGCAATGCCGTTGTATTCATCCACAACTTTATGAATTTCTTTTTCAAGATATCCTTCTTCATAGTACGGATCTTTCAACAGGATGAGGAACTCATCAAGGGAAACCGTTTCAGCTTGTGTAGAATCTGCAACTGTAAACAGGGCCTGGGGATGAAATAAATTCCTGACTGCTGTTGTATCCATTTGCTCTCCCTTTTCGATAGTCAGTTGATCAAGGAGCTCGTTGATAATTCCGTCAATAGATTTTACAGCAGCGTCCGGTTTTTCCTGGGCTACAGAACTTACGCACAGGGTCAAAAAAAGGATTAGGCTCAAAGCGTAGTTCATTCTGTTTTCATGAAGTGTTTCTAACATCTCTAATTTATTTGGAAAAAATTGATTTTAATTATTTAAGCGCTCTACTAACAAGGACGCAAACAGATTTACCCCTGTTTTTATACAGCTTTCATCTACCGCAAAATTGGGCGAATGGGTTTGAGCAATGATCCCTTTCTCGTAATTAGACCCTCCCATAAAAAAATATACGCTGGGTACTTTGGACTGAAAAAATGCAAAATCGTCGCTCCTGCCGTCGGCAACCACACCATATAACCGAAGCACCCTGTCTTTTCCATAAATTTCCGATAATTGCTTTAAACTGGCATTAACCAATTCTTCGTTGTTGTCCAAAGTTGGAAACACGTTGATCAATTCCGCTTTAAGAAATTGATCTGCATATCGGGATGCCTGCATTTGCCTTTTAAGCTTTGGTATTGCGGAATCGCGCTGCTTCTTATCGCTAAAACTTAAAAAAGCACTGATTTCAATCTCGTTATCTGTTTCGGTTATCCTGTAATTGTTCTTTTCCACCGTCGTAAAATTCGTGTAAATTGATTGGGGCGCAGCAATCCCAATTTCCGGATCGCCCATATTCTGCATGTTCCAAAACTTACTTTCGGAAGAAACATTCTCAAGCCCCTTTATCCGGCTTTTTGCAAATGCGATCAATGCGTTACTGTCCGCTGCTTTTTGAAAGCTAAGAGTAAGCTGTTTATAGTCGGAGAATAGTTCTTCCCGTTTGGTCGCAATGATTCCTGCCGGGAAGGGAGTGACGTGCATCGCATACAGTTCTTCGGGGTCAATGATATCAAACAATCCATCCTCCATCATAGCCAACGCCCCTTTTATGGTTTCCTCTGAAGGTTGAAACACGAAATATAGGGTACCTTCCAGATTTTGCTTTTGGTTTGCCAGGACATTGGCGATACCCAAAGCTACCGCAGTATGCACATCGTGCCCGCAAATATGCCGTACGCCTTCGTTTTTAGATTCAAAATCGACCACATCGGGGGCTTTTGAAGGCATGGCATCCATATCTGCGCGCCAGGCAATTTTTCTGCCGGGTTTTGCACCTTTTAAAACACCTACAACCCCGTAGCCGCCAATATTGGTTTTTACCTCGAGGCCAAGGGCGCGGAGGTATTCAGCGACTTTAGCAGAGGTTCTTTGCTCGTTGCCCCCCACTTCCGGGTACATGTGCAAATCCCTCCGAATCCTGACCAGGCTGTCGAAAATTTGGTCGGTACGTTTTTGAATATCCGTATGAATGCGTGCTGTTGTCTTCTGACAGAATGCGGAATTAATCACCAGGACCAAAAAGAGTATGCTTACTGTATCGCGTAGGTTCTTGAGTTTCATGGTAGGTTTTGTTTTGTTTGATGAAACAAAGATGCCAAGGAATAGGAGCCGCTGCCTGACACATATGTGACAAAATCATTTTTTGGCAATTTTACTACGTATTCTGCTGAGCGATTGTCTTTCAATCCCCAGGAAAGAAGATAAATGAGTTAAGCTTACGCGCTGAATCAGGTCTGGATTTTCATCGATGAATTTCAGGTAGCGTTCTTCTGCGGTATTAAACAGAAAGCTTTCCACTCTGTCGTTTAAAATCCTCAGTACCCTTTCGGCAATAAGCCTGCCCTGCATTTCGCTGTTTTTAAAGCGTTCGTAGCTTTCCATTATTGCTGAATAAGGCAGGCGTACAACTGTGGTTGGCTCCAGGCATTTAAAATAATATTTGGTAGGTATTTGCCTTATAAAAGCCGGATAATCGGTAACATATTCCAATTCTTTTGTAAATCCTG
>CAYNMH010000245.1:0-2223 GCA_964398145.1 uncultured Flavimarina sp.
TTATCCCTAAATAGTATACCAGAATCTAAATCTGTTGTTTTTCTGACAGCTAAATAATCAAGACTAGAATGAGCAACTAAAAAGTGTTTGCATTATGTAAATTTTATAGGAATATCCCTATCTTTAGTAGTGATATAAAGGGGTTTAAACTGTTAACCCAACCAAAAGATATGGAAATAGATCACATGTTTATATTTTCAAATAATGACGGCAAGGAGGCCGATAAATTAGTTGAATTTGGGTTGAGGGAAGGCAGTAGTCGCATTCATCCAGGTCAAGGAACAATAAACCGAAAGTTTTACTTTGAAAACTTTTTCCTTGAAATTTTATGGGTCATTGATGAAAGTGAAATTAAGAGTAAACTAACGTCTGAAACAAAACTATGGGAACGTTCAAAATTTAAAGAACTTAAGAGTTCCCGTTTTGGTTTATGTCTTGTAAATTCAGAAGCTACTGATTCGCTCTTTATGCAAAGCCAAAGCTATCAACCAGATTATTTTCCAGAAGGAATGTCAATAGACATCATTACCAACCAAAATTTACCGAAATTACCCTGGACTTTTAGGCTCCCCTATAGAGGTACAAAAAAAAATTCAAATGAACCCTTACAATACAACGTCGGAATAAATTTTTTAACAAAAATTGGTTTTGAAATCCCTAAAAATAAAGTATTTACTTCGTACTTGAATCACTTCAAAAATTCTGATCAAATTGAATTTTTAGATGGTAAGCAGACCCGGGTAATTATGGAATTTGATCATTGCCGACAAGCCAAAACTTCAGAATTTCCAGAGTTGGATTTAACTCTGAAATATTGATCTTAAACATTTACCGCTAACCAGGTTTGCTACCTTTAAATCCCTCAGGCAACCATTTCATTAAAATTTGCGTCTCTAATAGTAGAAACCCATTTAATGATGAAGAAAACAACTCGTACGCTACTTCTGATAATCCTGTCATTTGCTATTTATTTTATTTTTGATGATTTCTATTTTAAAGATATCCGCTTAGGTATAAATGAACAAATAAACCAGATAGGCGTAAGCCATATCCTTACCTATTTAATTACTGGTATTCCGCTTTTTGCAGGTACGCTCCTTATAGGAAAATCATCTGATTTTTTGAAAAATTTAGGCCTTGATAAATCGGTTTTTAAAGCTCTCGCAGTTGCAATATGCTCTACAGCACCTATGTTTATCGGCTTTAGCCTGCTATTTGATTTTCAACTTTCGCTCAATAGCAATAAGCTGCTGATTACGGTAGTGGCCGCTGGTTTCTTCGAAGAATTATACTTCAGGGCATTTTTATTTGGCTTGCCGTATAGAAAAGCAAGATTAGGATTTCTACCTTCTGTATTTTTTGGAGCCTTTTATTTTGGCGCTTTGCATCTTTATCAAAGCACAGAATTTTATGAGTTGTTAGGTATTTTTGGGGTTACCTTTTTAGGAGGTATTTTATTTGCCTGGGTTTATACCGAATGGAATTTTAATATTTGGGTATCTGTGTTTTTACATATGTTCATGAACCTGGCCTGGGAATTATTTGAAGTTAGCGATAATGCCCTGGGTGGGGTTTATGCTAATATTTTCAGATTGCTTACCTTAATACTAATAATTGTAATTACCGTGCTGTATAAAAAGCGAAGCGGAAAAAAATTAGAAGTGTCTAAAAGTACGCTTTGGTTTCTTCCGATTTTCAAAGTAGATTCAACAAAAATTTAGTTTAGAACAGTAGATTCTATAATTGCATTAAACACATTCAATAACTTTAAACAGTAATGTCGGTATTTAACTTAATCACCCGGTTACGTAAATCATAAACCAACTGCTCATTGGTAGTACAGCTAAATTTTTTACGCATACTGCGAAGGTGTTTATCGATGCTGCTCACTGAAGTAGGTCCTACAGCATAATATTCAAGAACTGCAGGTAATTTGCCTACCGGTACTCCGTAGGCCAGAGCACTAAGAAGATAGCGTTCGTAGGTAGTGAGGTTCGGTTTTTTAGAAGGGGCTTTCATCCTTATAATTTAGATAAAGATAGGTGAATGCGTTTTAATTGGCTATTTACAATCGGGTTGACTTAATCTAGAAATAGGGTCCAACAAACTTACACAATGTAAAACCCATTTATGAGCCGGTAAGCAGGCCAACTGTAGGGAGTTGACTGTTTTAATTTTCTTACCAGCTGTTGCATTTTATAAAAGTAAACCAGCATTCGATGT
>CAYNMH010000246.1:0-1994 GCA_964398145.1 uncultured Flavimarina sp.
AAGGCTAAAGCTTCGGCCGTGATTGAGCAGTTTTCAAAAATGCTGGGGATTTTAGACCAGCGTTCTAATCTGCTTATGGGCATTATTATCAATTCTTTTTTCCTTTCCGATCTTAGACAATGCTACAACATCGAGCGTTGGATCGAAGCCAATGCAGGCGAGGTGGCCAACTGGTTTGAGGTCATCGCCTTTTTTGATGCGCAAAACAGCCTGGGGAATTTCAGCTTTAATCATCCCAATTATGCTTTCGCGAAAATTACAAAGGTCGGTCAAACGCTGGAAGCTCAAGACCTGTCTCATCCGTTGCTTGATCCTGAGAAGGCAGTTGCCAATGATTTCCGCATAGAAAATGAGCAGTTTTTTATCATCACCGGGGCGAATATGGCTGGAAAAAGCACCTTTCTGCGTACGGTTTCGCTGGCTATCGTGATGAGTAATACCGGGCTTCCTATTTGCGCTCTCGAAGCTGATTATCATCCCATTAAGCTCATTACCAGTATGCGCACCAGCGACTCACTCACCGATGATGAATCTTATTTCTTTTCAGAATTGAAGCGCCTGCAGTTTATTGTAAACGCCATTAAAACCGATACTTATTTCATTATTCTCGACGAAATTCTCAAAGGAACAAACAGCACCGATAAGGCCATTGGCTCACGTAAGTTTATTGAAAAGCTGGTCGCTTCCAATTCTACAGGAATCATCGCCACCCACGACCTGAGCCTTTGTGAAGCGGCAGAAGATCTGGAACCTGTAAAGAATTACTACTTTGACGCGCAGATCATCAATGACGAACTTTTCTTTGACTACACTTTTAAAAAAGGGATTTGTCAAAATATGAACGCCTCCTTCCTGCTGCGTAAAATGAATATAATCGACGCTTAGATGGATTCTCTAACACAAATTGTACTGGGGGCTGCGGTAGGTGAGGCCGTCCTGGGAGAAAAAATGGGCAATAAGGCGATGCTCTATGGCGCCATTGCAGGTACAATTCCGGATTTGGATACCATCGTGGGTAAATTCCTCGATCCGCTTACGGCCATTGAAATTCACCGCGGCATCAGCCACTCCATTGTATTTAGTATTGCGATGGCGCCGGTGCTGGGTTGGCTGGTTTCTAAAATACATACAAAGGCACAGGCAACCTGGAAGGATTGGTCCTGGCTGTTTTTTTGGAGTTTGATCACGCATCCGCTGCTAGACGCGCACACCACCTGGGGAACGCAGTTGTTTTGGCCTTTCGATTTGCGATTGGCCTATCAAAACATTTTTGTGATCGATCCGCTATACACTCTGCCGTTTCTGATCTTCCTGATTTTGGCAATGCGATTGCCCAAAACTTCCTCAAAACGCCGTAAGTGGAATCGATTGGGATTGATTGTAAGTTCGGTTTATATGCTGCTTACGCTCATTTTAAAAGGCATCAGCTATCAAAAGTTTATAGAAGCGCTCGAGGATCAAAACATTGAATATACCGCGATTGACACCCGCCCGGCAGCCTTTAATACCATTTTATGGTACGCCAATGTAGATGTGGGAGACGCCTATCTGCTGGGGGATTATTCGTTTTTTGACATCAAACCCATTGACTTTCGGTTTGTACCGAAAGATCACCAGTTTTTAGGCGATTACAAGGATGTTGAAACTTTAAAGCGACTGGAAGCCATTGCTCAAAACTGGTACACGATTTCCCGTAAAGACGGAAACCTGTATTTTAACGACCTGCGTTTTGGAGTCTACGATTTAGATGCCAAAAATCTGAGTTTTGTATTCAGTTATGAATTGATTCCTACCGAAACCGGACTCACCATTAAGGAAAGTGAGCGTGACCCGGAAGCGATGAAGCAGGTGCTGCGCAGTTTGTGGGAACGCATGTGGGGGAACTAGATTTTAGATTTTAGACGTGAGATATTAGACTTTAGAATTAAGAGAAAAGTAGAAAGTAGAAAGTAGAAAGTAGAAAGTAGAAAGTAGAAAGTAGAAAGTAGAAAGTA
>CAYNMH010000246.1:2094-2221 GCA_964398145.1 uncultured Flavimarina sp.
GAATATATCTTTAATAACCCAATAACCCAAATTATGAATTATAAACTCTCAGACATTACTCCAAAAGAAATCATGCCGGGATACCATGGTAAACTGGTACATACCCAGAATACCTCTCTGGCTTTTT
>CAYNMH010000247.1:0-2201 GCA_964398145.1 uncultured Flavimarina sp.
CCTGAGAAATCGGGTCTTCAAAAAAGTTTGGACGGGGAGTGGAAATTTGAAGTGGTTAAAAACCCGGCATCACGACCCGAAGATTTCTACAAGACAGATTTTGATGACAGTAATTGGAAAAACATTACTGTTCCATCGAATTGGGAAACTGAAGGTTTTGACATTCCCATTTACACCAATGTCGCCTATCCTTTTCCTAAGAACCCACCTTTTATCGATGGCGATTATAATCCTGTGGGAACATACCGTACAAGTTTTGAAATTCCGCAGAATTGGGAAAATAAAGAAGTTTTGCTGAGTTTTGGTTCGATTTCGGGTTACGCGCTTATCTATGTTAATGGGAAGGAAGCCGGAATGACCAAAGCTTCAAAGACTCCGGCCGAATTTGATATTACCCCTCTTTTAAAATCTGGATCAAATCAACTTGCGGTACAGGTGACTCGCTGGCATGATGGCAGTTATTTGGAAGATCAGGATTTTTGGCGTCTTAGCGGCATTGAGCGTTCTGTATATTTGAAAGCTATGCCCAAAACCACTCTATGGGATTATAAAGTAGTTGGTGATTTGGATTCTAATTATAAAAATGGACAATTCTCGGCAACTGCAGATATCCGTACTTTCGGAAAATCTGATCTTAAAAAAGGAAGATTGGGCATATCCTTGTACGATGCAAATGGAAATCTTGTTTTTGCCGAAAAGAAACCGGTTCCTGCTTCGGGGGGTACTTTAGAATTTTCGCGCGAAATTCCTCAGGTTAAACTATGGAGTTCAGAAATACCTTACCTATACAGCTACACCCTAAACCTTGAAGATCGTAAAGGCAATAGTATAGCAGCTACTTCGGGCCGAATTGGTTTCCGAAAGGTAGAGATTAAAAATGCACAGCTACTTGTTAATGGAAAAGCGGTCACCGTGCACGGCGTAAACCTGCACGAGCATCATCCTGATAACGGTCACGTACCCGATCTTGAAATGACCCGCAGGGACTTTGAACTTATGGCGCGCAATAACATCAATGCGGTACGTATGAGTCATTATCCGCACGGGCAGCAGGTTTACGATTTGGCAGATGAATACGGGTTTTACATTGTAGATGAAGCCAATATCGAAACCCATGCGATGGGTGCAGAATGGCAGGGTAATTTTGATAAATCAAAGCATCCGGCGTATTTACCGGAATGGGCACCGGCTCATATGGACCGTATTAAGCGGATGTACGAACTCAATAAAAATCATACTTCGGTGATCATTTGGTCTATGGGTAACGAGTGTGGCAACGGCCCTGTATTTTACGATGCTTACGACTGGTTAAAGAAGACAGATCCTACCCGCGTGGTTTCTTTTGAACAGGCAGGTCAAAACCGCAATACAGATATTGTTGCACCTATGTATCCGGGAATCAGGCATATGAAAGAATATGCCGAAGATGATACAGTTACCCGGCCTTTTATAATGTGTGAATACTCTCATGCTATGGGCAACAGCAGTGGGAACTTCAGGGAATATTGGGATATTATAGACAGCAGTCCGCATATGCAGGGTGGTTTTATCTGGGATTGGGTAGACCAGGGTTTACGCACAGAGACTGAAGATGGTCGCGAATTTTGGGCTTACGGTGGTGATTTAGGCGGAAAAGACTTACAAAATGATGAAAACTTCAACGCAAACGGACTCGTGACAGCAGACCGCGTGCCGCATCCTTCGCTAGCGGAAGTAAAAATGGTTTATCAGAATATCGGTTTTAAATTGAAAGATGTAAAAACCTTGGCGATTACCAATAAATTCAATTATACCAATCTGGATCAGTATGTTTATAAGTGGGTGCTGTTGAAGGACGGTCAAGTGGTAAAAGAAAATTCTTTTAAAGTTTCAGGATGGCCTGGTGATACTAGGGATTTTGAACTTCTGTTGCCGGAAATGGATAAAAATGCAGAATACTTCTTAAATGTATTCGCGTTTACTCAGGGAGATTCTCCGCTGGTGCCTGATAATTACGAAGTGGCCCGCGCGCAATTTCAGCTTGGCGAAAAAGATTTCTTTGCTCAGAATGCAGATTCACTGACTAAAGATAAACTGGATTATAAGGTTCAGGCAGATTCGCTGCTTGTTTTCAGCTCTGCTAAAGCAACAGGCGTATTTAATCTTAAAGCCGGAAAACTGCAACAATATCAGCTCAAAGAGGGTAGCAGCGTACTTACTAC
>CAYNMH010000248.1:0-2124 GCA_964398145.1 uncultured Flavimarina sp.
TGGCGTTCCAGTTCTTTAACCATACGCTTTTTCTCATAGTCCATTTTCTGGGCGATGGTCTTGTGGTAAATCTCTGGGGTGTTTGCGGCCTTTTTAGCGATCAGTTCGGTAAGCTCGGTGTTTTCAAAAAAGATCACGACCAGTACGTGTTTTTGAGCCAGGCCTTTGAGGTAGGGGAGTTGGCGCTGCAGGGCGCTTTCGTGTTCAAAATTGGTATACAGCAACAACAGGCTGCGGTGGGTGATTTTGCGTTTGACTTCGGCATACAGGCGGCCAAAATCACTGTCCAAAAAACGGGTTTGTATGGAGTACAACACCTCGAGAATCGTATTGAGGTGGGTTTTTTTGCTGCTGGCAGCCAGGTGGTTGATAATCGTGTTGCTAAAGGTAATCAGCCCCGTTTTATCGTTCTTTTTAAGCGCCACATTGCTAAAGGCCAAAGTCGAGTTTATGGCGTAATCCAGCAGCGTAAGGCCTTCAAAAGGCATTTTCATCACCCGGCTGGCATCGATGATCGAGTAGATGGGCTGGGATTTCTCATCCTGAAACTGGTTGACCATCAGATCGCCGCGCTTTGCGGTCGCCTTCCAGTTTATGGTGCGCACATCATCACCGCTCACATAATCTTTAATCTGTTCAAATTCCATCGTATGCCCAATACGGCGTATTTTCTTGAGTCCAAATTGCGTCAGCTTATTGTCTATCGCCAGAAAGGCATACTTTTTCATCTGTATAAACGACGGATAGACTTTTACCGGCTGCCCGTTGTCAAACACATAGCGGCGCTTGACCAGCTTAACGGGGCTCGTTACAAAAACATTCAACCGCCCAAAGGTGTACACCCCGCGTTCTACCGGGCGCAGGCCGTAGGTAATGCGGGTTTTTTCACCGGCTGCGATGCTTCCGGTTTTGAGAAAGTCCCGTTTTTGAAACTGCACCGGGATTTCGTCAATCACTTCAAAAGCAACTTTAAAGGGATAGCGGTTGGTGAGTTGCAAGGGCACCTCGTTGACATCTGAATTGGAGAATTTCTCGGGGAGTTTTCGCGTAGCGCTAATGCCTTCCTTTTTCTTGTAGAGGGTGATTGCGTCAAAAAGCACAGCGATTCCCAGCAGCAGCATACCTACCGAAGCGATGGGAAACAGGCTGTGGTACCAGTATGAGAACAGGAACAGTACTACCAGCGCGCTCAGCACGTAAAAGAACCTAAGGTCAACATACAGACTTTTTATGAAGGCTATAAAACGCACTAGCGGGGTACTTCTACAGATTGAACAAGCATATCAATCACCGTTTCGGGCGTCATCCCTTCCATTTCGCGTTCGGGCGAAAGGATTACTCTATGCCGTAATACCGGCGTTACCGAGCGTTTTACATCTTCGGGCGTTACAAAATCCCGGCCGTTGATGGCTGCAAAAGCTTTGGCCGACTTTAAAATCGCCAATGAGGCCCTTGGCGAACCACCCAGATACAAATGCGGATGCGTTCTCGATTTTACGGTGATCTGCGCGATGTAGTTGAGTATTTTTTCTTCTACTAAAACCTGACCCGTCTGCTCCCGGAATTCCTGAAGTTTGGCAGGGCTCAATACCGCGTCAATCGCAGCAGTGGCCGCGCCACTCAGCTGATTCTGACTTTTTAAAATGGCGATCTCATCTTCCAAATCAGGGTAGGTCACCTTGATTTTAAAGAGGAAACGGTCGAGCTGGGCTTCGGGAAGGGCATAGGTACCTTCCTGCTCGATGGGATTTTGGGTGGCAAGAACCATAAAAGGTTTTTCCAGGTCATACTGGATCCCGTCTATGGTGATCTGGCGCTCTTCCATCACCTCAAAAAGCGCAGCCTGTGTTTTCGCCGGCGCACGGTTGATCTCGTCAATCAGTACGATGTTTGAGAAAATAGGCCCGTGTTTAAATTCAAAATTGCTGGTTTGCATATTGAGCACCGAAGTTCCCAATACGTCGCTCGGCATCAAATCGGGCGTAAACTGAATACGGCTAAAGCCGGTGCTGAGCGTTTTTGCAAACAGCTTGGCGGTTACCGTTTTGGCGATTCCGGGCACGCCCTCGATGAGCACATGGCCATCGGCAAGCAGGGCGACGATAAGCAGTTCTACAAACTCGT
>CAYNMH010000249.1:0-2108 GCA_964398145.1 uncultured Flavimarina sp.
TGGATTAGCCAAAAGCTTTGATCGAAGCTACTAATGCAACCGGGTCAATCTCTGTATTAACCGATTCATCTTCCTGAGCCAAAGCGAGATTTTGCTTCTCATATTCCATCAGCGACCAGGTTTTGTTGTGATACTCCAGTGCGGTGAGGTTCTCGATCCAGTCGCCGCTGTTGAGGTAGAGGCAGGAGCCTTTTTCAGTCGTGATCTCGCGCATCTGCGGCTGGTGAATATGCCCGCAGATGACATAATCAAAGTGATTTTCGATGGCGAGTTCGGCTGCGGTATCTTCAAAATTGGTTACAAAGCTAACCGCTTTTTTAACGCTGTTCTTGATTTTTTTAGAAAGGGAGTATTTTGGTCTTCCCAGTTGTACCAGGCAAAAGTTGATAAAACTATTGAGCACAATTAAAAAATCATAGCCCCAGCCGCCAAGTTTTGCAATCCATTTGGTGTGCTGTATCGAAGCATCAAACACATCCCCATGGAAAATCCAGGCTTTTTTTCCGTCCAGATTTAAAACCAGTTTATCAAGCACCGAGATATTACCCAGCTCCACCGGACTGAATTTGCGCAACTTCTCATCGTGGTTTCCGGTTATGTAATACACCTTGGTTCCTTTTGCAGCAAGTGAGATAATCTTTTTGATCACCTGCAGATGGGATTTGGGGAAATAGCGTTTTCTAAACTGCCAGATGTCAATAATATCTCCATTGAGAACCAGAGTTTTGGGGTTGATGCTTTGGAGGTAATTTACCAGATTTTTAGCTTGCGAGCCATAGGTGCCCAGATGCACATCAGACAGAATAACGAGATCAACTTTTCGTTTCAAAGAAAATGATTTTTAACAAATTACTTCATTTGGTATTATCTGAATATTAGGGCAGCATTAAATAATTTTAGTCTTTTCACATTTTTAGTCTCAATTAGGCAATTATAAACAAGGCTTTTAGGCGAAAACATTTTAATTTCGCCGCTCAACTACACGTTATGGCAGGTAATACTTTTGGAAAATTATTTACACTTACCACTTTTGGGGAGTCTCACGGTGAAGCGATAGGAGGGATCATCGACGGTTGCCCGGCAGGAGTGGAGATCGATCTGGATTTGGTCTATAAAGATATGGAGCGCCGTAAGCCGGGACAGTCTAAGATTGTTACCCAGCGCAAAGAGCCGGACAGCGTAAACTTTTTTTCAGGGATATTTGAAGGTAAGACTACCGGTACGCCTATTGGTTTTAACATCGTAAATACCAATCAAAAGTCTCACGACTACAGCCATATTAAAGATACCTATCGTCCGTCTCACGCTGACTATACCTATGATCAGAAATACGGGATACGCGATTACCGTGGCGGAGGCCGGTCTTCTGCACGTGAGACTGCCAGCCGTGTGGCGGCAGGAGCGATTGCCAAGCAATTTTTAAAGAATATCAAAATCAATGCTTTTGTAGATCAGGTGGGTGATATACGTATGACCACGCCCTATCAGGAACTTGATTTTGATAAGATAGAATCAAATATCGTGCGTTGTCCCGACGAGGCTTTCGCCGAAAAGATGATCGATAAAATCAAAGAAATACGCAAAGCCGGTGACACGATTGGCGGGACGGTGATGTGCGTGATTCAGAATGTACCCGTGGGTCTGGGCGAACCCGTTTTTGATAAATTACACGCCGAGTTGGGGAAGGCCATGCTTTCTATCAATGCGGTGAAAGGTTTTGAATACGGTAGCGGTTTTCACGGAGCTTCTATGCTGGGCAGTAAGCATAATGATTTGTTTAACAAAGACGGAAGTACCAAAACCAATTTGAGCGGAGGTATTCAGGGAGGAATCAGCAACGGTATGGATATTTATTTTAGAGTTGCGTTTAAGCCGGTAGCCACCATCATGCAAAATCAGCCTACCATAGATAAAGAAGGAAACGAAACCGAAATGCAGGGGAAAGGACGCCATGATCCTTGTGTAGTGCCTCGTGCAGTGCCTATCGTTGAAGCTATGGCTGCATTGGTACTGGCAGATTATATGCTGATTAATAAAACGGCTAAGATCCAGTTATAATCTATATATCAATCATCATTGTGTATACTATTACCATAGACACATTAAGT
>CAYNMH010000250.1:0-2086 GCA_964398145.1 uncultured Flavimarina sp.
GCAGCCTCTTTGTCATAGCGCGGAGTGGTGGTGTTATGAAATCCGTGGTTTACGCCCGGATACATAAACATCCCATATTCTTTGCTGTATTCTTTCAGCTTGGCTTCATAAGCAGGCCAGCCGGCATTTATGCGCTCGTCCAGACCGGCATACTGCAGTAAAAGAGGTGCTTTTATCTGATCAATATCTTCCGTAGGTTGGCCACCGTAAAACGGAACCGATGCCGCAAGATCGGGAACTTTAACGGCCATCATATTAGAGATGGATCCACCAAAGCAAAAGCCAACAACGCCTACTTTTCCGTTGCAATTTTCGTGAGCCTTCAGGTATTCAAATGCAGCAATAAAATCTTCCAGCATTTCTTTGCTATCGCGTTTTTGTTGCATTGCGCGGCCTTCATCATCATTGCCGGGATACCCTCCCAGCGGACTCAATGCATCCGGGGCGATGGTGATAAAACCGGCGAGCGCTGCCTGTCGTGCCGTATCTTCAATATAGGGATTAAGACCTCGGTTTTCGTGTACGACCACGATTCCTCCCAATTTTTCAGTGGTGTTTTTAGGTTTTGAAAGCAAGGCCTTAATCTCACCGCCACCTTTTGGAGAATTGTAAGTCATATAATCTGACTCCAAATCAGGGTGATTAGGGCCTACCAGCATCGTATTCTTATAATCGGGCATCAGAAAACTCAGTAATGCAGGTACGGTCACACTTCCTGCTGCAAAGAGCGAAAGCTTTTCAACAAATTGCCGACGTTCCAGTTTATTGTGGGCATAAGCATCATAGAGATCAAATACTTCCTGGCTTATATCTTCCTTTCTAAGCTTTTTCATAACTAAAATTTTTTTGGTGAATTTATTGCGTGATATACATTACTGCGGAGTCCTCTATGTATTTTGAAGGGTTAAAAACCGAATCGAAATTTGCGTCTACCTGATCTATACTTTTTTCCAACCCCCTTAATTCGTTTTTAAACTCGCCGGCAAAAGATTCGTTCTTGGCAAATGTATTAATCAGCTCTTTATACTTTGCGATATTTCCTTTCATACGCAGGGTTAGCTGCCCAAAACGAAGTCGTAACGATTGGGTCTTAACCATAAAGCGTTCTACTTCCGCCAACCATTCTTTGGTGTTTTGATTTTCTTTCTGATTTATAGTGGTGCTGATGACTTTCCTGACTTTATTCTTAAGCGTTTCCCTTTCGCTATCTAAAGTGGCTGCCTGATATTGCTTTAAGGTATTCATATCAATGCCATAATACGCAGCCTGCTCCTGAAGCAGTCTTTTATATTCATCCTCGAGTTTATTCAGCTCTTCATTAATGCTTTGCCATTCGTTATCGATAATGCTCTGCTGCTGGCTAAACTGACTTGCGGTATTGAGCACGTGAAGCATTTCGGGAGTTTTATCACGTAAGTCTCTTCCGGCACCGCCTACGAGATCGATCGCGGTAGAAATTCCGGTAGAAAAGGTTTGATATAAAGAACCGTATAAAGGGACCTGGCTGGAAGGTTCATTCAGCATGGTAAGGCTGTTGTTGATTAAATCAAGCCAGTTATCTTTTCCTTTTTTTCGGTCGTACCAATCCTCATATTCTTTATACCATTGTCTGTAGGCATTATATTGAGTAGGATTATTAATGGCTGCAATTTTGCTAAAAAATTCCTGAGAAGAGAGCAGCAGGTTGCTGGGTTTTATATCGCGGTGAATACTCATCAACTCGGTAAATGCGAGTTGTCCATTCAATTTAAGTTGAATTTTTTTGGAATTTTCAAGTAAAGTAATACGGTTTTCCTGTTTTGAAATAATGCTGTCCAGACTGCCTAAACGCTGGCTGGTACGATTGGGATTAAGGTCTGAAAATTCAGTTTGCAGGGATTTTAGTTTGACCGCATTTTCCTCGAGCTGTTTGTTGAGGTTGAGTAGCAACGAGTCACGTTCTTTAATAATTTGTGCCGAGACCTGATCTTGCGCTATAGCGCTAAGGCTTAAAAACAAACAGCTTAGGAAGCAAAAAAATCGTATCATCTATAACGAAGGTTTTAAAGTGTATTCCAAAAATAGGAAATAAAGCCTTCCGATTTTT
>CAYNMH010000251.1:0-2074 GCA_964398145.1 uncultured Flavimarina sp.
CAAAGCCTGATCAAGTGTTTCTACGCAGGCTTCTTTAAGATAGGATGCTGACATAAATTGGTTTTATTTTTTAGACTGCGGAAGGTTTACTGTTTCAGAGGTAATGCTTCCTACGAGATCAGATTCTTTGAAGAGTCCTGCCTTTACTACTGTCCCGGGTTTAAGTTTTAAGGGTTTTTCGTAACTCTTTGAAGCTGCTGTAGGTAAACTTCCATCCAGCGTATAGTGAACGGTTCCCTCCCACTGCGGATGCAGTTCCACATTAAAATCTTTAGATTTTTCCTGATATTCCGCCCGAATTTCCACATTATAGATCGTTGTTGCATAATTGATATCCTGTAAATTATAGCGTTCTAATTGTTGCGGAATACGCTTCTGAAAGCTTTCCCAATCCTTATGCTTCTCTCCACTCCAGACTACTTCTGCCAGAGCACTGATACGCGGGAAAATCATGTACTCTCGACTATCAGAGGTTGGCAGATATTCAGTCCATAGGTTGCCCTGTGCTCCCATAATATATTGTCCTTCTTCCGCAGACAATACATCGGGTGTGGGTTTATAGGAATAAACTTTTTCTAACGGAAGATATCCCCCGATGTTGAGAGGTTCTGAATCCCGATCTCCCTGACTGTAATCTAAATACAAATGAGAAACCGGACTCATTACTACATTATGGCCGCTTTTTGCAGCAGCAATGCCACCCTCTTCTCCCCGCCAGGACATGACCGCAGCGTTTGGCGCCAAACCACCTTCCAGAATTTCATCCCAACCGATAATTTGTCTTCCCTTTGAATTCAGGAATTTTTCAATGCGGGTGATAAAATAACTCTGCAACTCATGCTCATCTTTTAGCCCCAGTGAGTCTATTTTAAACTGAATGCGTTCTGAGGCCTCCCATTGATCCTTAGGTGCTTCATCACCACCAATATGAATATATTCTGATGGAAAAATCTCAAGCACTTCCACCAATACGTCCTCGAGAAAATCAAATGTGCTTTCTTCCACATTAAATATATCCGGAAATACGCCCCAGGTAGTAACTGGTTTTACCGGTTTCCCTGTATTTCCCAGTTTGGGATAGGAAGCAACAGCGGCGGTTGCGTGACCGGGCATTTCGATTTCGGGCACTACGGTGATGTAGCGATCTTTGGCATAGGCTACAATTTCACGGGCTTCGTCTTGTGTGTAATAACCCCCGTAGCGTTTCCCGTCATATTTGCCGGTACCGTAGTGTCCCACTAAAGTAGAGTCGCGGTACGCCCCCACCTCGGTAAGCAGCGGATACTTTTTAATTTGCAAACGCCAGCCCTGATCTTCGGTTAGATGCCAATGAAAAGTATTGAGCTTATGTGCAGCCATCTGGTCCAGATATTTTTTGATAAATGCTATCGAACTGATGTGGCGTCCCGTATCCAGATGCAGACCTCGCCATTCATAGGCAGGGATATCGGTTATGGTCACCGCTGGCACTACCCAGTCCACAGCCCGTGCTACTTCAGTTTTGACTACTTCGGGCGGAAGCAATTGATACAGCGTTTGAACAGCATAAAACAAACCAGCAGGCTTATTTGCTTCAATTAGGATCTGATTGGAGGTCGCTTTGAAGGAATAGCCTTCGTCACCGAGATTATTTGAAGAATTAAGGTGAAATACAACACTGTTGTTTTGGTAATCAAATTTGGAAAGCGGCTTTATAGGAAGAAGCATCCCACTTACGGTTCTAAACTGAGATTGAAAATCTTCCACTATTTTTTGTACTTCCTCATCTGAAGAATCAGCATAGAGTATCGTCTTTTGATCAAAGGCAAACGCGCCCTCATCAAGACTATATTCTGTAGGAATAGGAATTATAGAAATCTCAGGATTCTGAGCAAATACAGTTCCGCAAAGCGCAAAAAATACCAGCATACTATATAGTATATGATAAGCTTTCATAACAATTCTTAGCATTTTATAATAGAGTTAAAATCCATCTCTTTAATTTAATTTGAAAAGCCCACTAGTTAAAGTGATAACGCTTAAAAGCTTCCATCGCAGCATATTCTGCAAGACCTAAAGCACGATACTTCTGGGC
>CAYNMH010000252.1:0-2060 GCA_964398145.1 uncultured Flavimarina sp.
AACCTTCTGAAATGGAAGTGGTAAGCGTGTCGAATTTATCGAGGATGGAAACTATTCGTTCTTGTTCGTTTAAAGAAGGGACTGGAATTTTTACCTTGCCCAAACCTTTTGCATTAATTGCTGAAATTTTTCCAGATGAAATATTTCGTCTAATTTGATCATGAAATTGTCGTGTCCGTGTAAAATAGGCAACATATTTAGGGTTCAAAGAGCTTTTATAATAAAAGCAAGCATCGTGAACTACAACCCCTTCTTTACCTAACCACGCAGTACCCTGGCCAATATCTTCTATAGTTTCTCCGGCAGCAACTATTATAACGTCACCATTTTCAGCAAGCCTTAATTTTTTACGGTCTACTAATTCTTTACTGACGAAGGATTTGGTTTTACTTGCCCAATTCCCAAAATGAGTATACATTTCACCGTAATGAATTGTAGGAACACCTTTTTCAATTATGTCCGTTTTTACAAATCGCTTACCTCTGATAAACTCCCCTAAATTTTTATCACCCATAGGCAGGTGTTTTACCTCCCTTTTGTCAAAAGTGAACAATTGCTCCCTATAATAACTATACTGTTGTTTACGGGCTGTAAGCTCTGCTGTAAGCTCTGCTGTAAGCTCGGTAAACGTATCGAGAATGTCAACTATTTTTTGTTGTATTTCTAAAGATTTTTTAGGGTTTTCCGGGCAAGGGATAGGTAATGGCAGCGATTTTATAATGTCAGCATTTAAGTTGCTAACTGAACTACTATTTATATTACTTAACCAATAATATTGAACAGTTTTAGATGAAAGATAATGATATAAATAATCTGTATTAAGCTTATCTCCAAAATTACTAATAGAGGCCCAGCCATCATGAATTGCTCCAATCATTTCAAGTATATATGGTCTGCCATAACTCATCGAATTAGACATAATCAAATCACCTTTATCTAATATTCTTGATTTTTTAGCTCCTTCAGCAGTAATCTTTTGCTTTGTTTTATAAACATATTTAGAGTTAGGCAAAGTATCTCCTATTTTAATCCAAGGAATACCATTTGTAGCGTTTGTAATATATTTTGCAATTGGTCGAGGTGATGCACCTCTTTGGATTTTAGCAACTTCACCAAAACTCTTCCATTCAACCTTAACGCCTTCTAGTAATTTATCTAAATAGCTCATTTTTTACGGCTTTCTTTTTTTGCTTGTTTCTCGAGTGCAGCAAGGGTTTTTAAATAGTCTTTTTCTACACTGCTTAGGGTTTTGGCTTTGTATTTCTTATACTCGCGGGAAGCCTTTTCTTTGGCCACTGCTGCCGGTATCTTCCCAGCGTTTTTGAGCACATTACGGCCTGTGGTGGCTAAGATATTATCCAGTTCCTGTACATAATCGGCCATCCGCATCTCGCGTTCTTCAATAGCGTTTAATTCCGCCAAATCAAAATAGGCGGCTACCAGGTTATTCAGTATTTTCAATTCCTTTTCTTCTAAGAAATTTTTAGCAACCATAGCCTCAGCCTGTGTGGGCTGCGCCCCTTTAAAATTGGTGAGACCGGCAAAGGGTTTATCACTGTCTACCCGTAAAAAAATAACTTCACTGGCGGTATTGCCATGTGCAGCAAAATGCAGTTTATTTTGTACCATTTTAAAAAATGCCGTGCTTTCGCTGCTTTTTGGGTCGTAGTCGGTTGCCGTAGCATACAAGTCCAGCACCTGACGGTACATGACCTTTTCACTGGAGCGTATATCGCGAATGCGGTCCAGCAGCTCCTTCCAGTAGTTGCCACCACCCAGGTTTTTAAGTCGCTCATCGTCTAGTGTAAAGCCTTTTACAATATACTCCTTAAGGCGTTGGGTGGCCCATTGGCGGAACCGGGTTGCGATTTTAGAGTTTATTCTATAGCCTAGCGCAATAATCATGTCCAGGTTATAGTACTCTAAATTTCGGGTAACTTCACGATTGCCTTCTTTTTGAACTGTTCGGATTTTCCGAACAGTTGCTTCCGGGCTTAGTTCCTCATCTGTATAAATATTCTTAATATGCTCACTTACTGTAGATTTAGCCGCCTGATACA
>CAYNMH010000253.1:0-1971 GCA_964398145.1 uncultured Flavimarina sp.
ACTTCAAATAATGTATTTCACAGATCAGCGCGTAAGCATAGACCAGAGGATAAAAGATGGTAAGACGCTTTTTTTCTCTAACGAAGACCCAAACTACCGCCGCGAAGCGGAGAAAGCAGCAAGGCAGATACGCAGCTATCAATATGATGCCTTCACCACTAAAGACAACAAAACGGTATTTGCAGGAATCGCAGTGCCTAAATAATTAACCTTTTTAAATATTAAATCATGTCAACAGAATCAGAAGTAAAAAAAGCAGCTGGAACAGAGGTAGCATTCCTTATTCCAGATACTGAAAGCTTAGGAAAGCTTAACAGCCTTGAACCACAGTTTAGTCTAAACCTTAAATACAAGTCTGCAGATGATTGGGCGGCTTTAAAAGGAAAGCCATTAAGAGCTTTTTTTATGGGTACAAAAGAAGTTCCTAGTGAAGACGGTGAGCTTGTAAAGTGTGGTGTTTTTGTAAGCGAGAAGGAATGTTTTCTTTCAGGGCAAATGACACTCGTAGAAGCTGTCAAAAACCTTAACCCAAAAACTCCGGTACAAATTACCTATCAAGGTAAAAAGCAAAACAAATCAACAGATGGAAGCACTATGCTGTTTGATGTAGAAAAACTAGGGTAATGGATTTATTAGAGATTGCAGAGCAAATAGCAACAGAATCAAAAGGTCTCGACTTCGGGGCCTTAGATTCTCTTGAAAGCAAAACACAGCAATGGCTTGAAAAACGCAGAGGCCGGTTTACCGCTTCTGAATTTCATAGGTTAATGGGATACAGATCTAAACCTGATTTTCCAAAAGGAGCGGAGACCTACGCAATGGAAAAGGCCGTAGAAGCCTTGACAACCGAAAGCGATTATTTCAGTAATGCAGCTATGGAGCACGGAAATGCTCACGAGGTGGAAGCAGTTGAATATTTTATGGAAGTCACCGGCCTAACCGTTGAGAAATACGGAAACGAACAGGAATTTGTAGAGTTAGGTGCGGATGTAGGTTGCACTCCAGACGGTAGAATCGGTGAAAATGGAGGGTATGAGGGAAAAGCGCCAAACAGCAAAACACATTTCTTCTATCTCACCAATGTAAAGAATGCTGCAGACCTGGAGAAACATTGCTCAAACTATTTCTGGCAAGTAATAGGATCGATGTATGTATGCAATGCTGATTTCTGGTATTGGGTTTCGTACGATCCTAGATTCAAAAAGCCTGAGCACCGTATGCATATTGTTAAGATCGAACGTGACGAAACAGCCATTGAGGACTTGAAACGAAGACTACGCCAAGGTATTAAATACCGTAACGATAAAATAAAGGAATTAGATGCCCTTACCTAAAAAAATAGACATACGCTCTGAAATACATAACGGAAAGTTTACACAAAACCGTGATGTAATAGTAGATGCCATCAATCAATATGAAGGTAAAGAGGTTGTATTGTCTATTAAACGGTTCTATAAGAAACGCACTGAGAAAGAAAACAAGTATTACTGGGCCGTAATAGTAGAACACTGGAAGAACATCTTAAGAGAGAGCTGGGGTGAAGTGCTAACCAAAGATCAAGTGCATGAATTTTTAAAGCAAAACCTTATGTATGAGGAGAAATGCACAGAAGATGGAGAGATCATTATGAACCCTATTAATGGGCGTCCTGTAGTACGCATTAAATCTACAACTGAAAACGACACTTGGGATCAAGAGCAATATCATGAAGCTGCAAGACAGCTAGCATTTGAAATGTTCGGATATGAAATTCCATTACCTAACGAAAATATTAAAGCAACTTATTAAATGTCAAGATTAGATACAGATAGGCAAAAGGAACTGGAACCAAAGCGAATTGCCTTCGCTAAAGAAGAAATCAAGAAACTTGGTCACGAGATTATAGGTGTAACCGAAAATAGAATTGATTTTGTTTTTGATTCCGCTGTAGTTCAATACTTCCCTTACTCAGGCTGGCACACGGGTAAATCA
>CAYNMH010000254.1:0-1929 GCA_964398145.1 uncultured Flavimarina sp.
CCCAGCGGGTGACCCAGTGCAATCGCTCCACCGTTTACATTTACGATATCGGGATTTAGACCCAATTCACGTATTACTGCAAGAGACTGCGAAGCAAAGGCTTCGTTTAACTCAATCAGATCAATATCGTCTTGCTTGAGTCCGGCTTGTTTTAGCGCTTTCGGAATCGCTTTTACAGGTCCAATTCCCATAATGCGCGGTTCAACACCTACAGCTGCAAAGTTTACGAGGCGGGCGATGGGTTCCAGATTTAATTCTTTTACCATTTCTTCGCTCATTACCAGTACAAATGCTGCACCGTCACTCATTTGCGAGGAGTTTCCTGCGGTTACGCTTCCGCCTTCGGCGAAAACAGGACGCAGTTTACCCAATACTTCTAGGCTGGTATCGGCACGCGGACCTTCGTCTTTACTTACGGTGTAGGTTTTGGTTTCTTTTTTACCGCTGTTGTTTACAAACGTGTGTTCTACTTCAATCGGAACAATTTGCTCTTTAAAACGGTCTTCTTCCTGAGCTTTTAAAGCTTTTTGGTGCGAATGGTACGCAAACTCATCCTGATCTTCACGCGAAACCTTAAACTGATTAGCTACAGCTTCTGCGGTAAGTCCCATTCCCCAGTAATAATCTTCGTTTCCTGCTTTGGCCACTTTATAATCTGGTACCGGTTTGTAACCACCCATAGGGATGTAACTCATACTTTCGGCACCACCGGCGATTATACAATTTGCCATTCCGGCCTGTATTTTTGCCGAAGCCATCGCGATGGTTTCAATACCGGATGCGCAATAACGGTTTACGGTTACGCCCGGTACGTCTTCGATCTTCAATCCCATCAGGGAAATGAGGCGACCCACGTTAAGGCCCTGTTCGGCTTCGGGCATCGCGTTACCTACCATTACATCATCAATGCGTTTTTTATCGAGGTTAGAAACCTCTTTCATCATGTAATCGATGGTTTCCGCAGCGAGTTCGTCAGGTCTTTTAAATCGGAACAATCCGCGGGGAGCTTTCCCTACGGCTGTTCGGTATGCTTTTACTATATATGCTGTTTTCATTTAATAGATTTTAGATTCTAGACTTTAGATTTGAGATCATTAGCCTACTTTGAAAATTTCTTTAGGGTGTAATTCATTTTTTGAACTTCCAACAAACTTTCCAGTAAAGAAGGGAGTTGTTCATTTTCAGAAATAAGACCTAGCCTTTTAGATAAAAGGAGTTGCGTAAAAAGTTCATTACAAGATCCATTTGCAATTCCAAGAAAATTTTTGAATTCACCATCTGTATTTCTCCCTGCTCCTTCAGCAATATTTGAAGGAATACTTACAGCACTTCTTCTAATCTGACTCGTTAAGCCAAATTTTTCATCATTTGGAAAATCAGCTGAAATCAAATAAGCATTTTCAGCAATATCCATTGCTTTCTGCCAGATTTTTAATTCTTGAAAATTGTGCATAGTGGTAGGTTTTATCTAACATCTCATATCTGAAATCTCAGGTCTGATTAATTTCTCAACGGTTTCCCTTTCTTGATCATATGTTCCAGGCGTTCAAGCGTTTTGCGCTCTCCGCAAAGACTTAAGAATGCTTCACGTTCCAGGTCAAGCAGGTATTGCTCACTTACATACGAAGCTTCAGAGAGATCACCACCGGCCATTACATAAGCTAGTTTGTTTGCAATTTTCTTATCATGATCGCTGATGTATTTACCGGCGTTCATTTGATCGGTACCTACAAGGAATGCACCAAGAGCCTGTTTACCCAGTACTTTGATATCTGTACGCTTAATGGGTTTGGTATAACCCTGATCTGCCATAAACTTTGCAACCTCTTTGGCTGCTGCGATCTGGCGTTCTTTGTTTACAATGACAATATCTTTACCGGGTTTTAAAATACCGGTGTCAAAGGCCTCATAGGCCGAAGTCGAAACTTT
>CAYNMH010000255.1:0-1845 GCA_964398145.1 uncultured Flavimarina sp.
GCTCATGGTGAAAACAAAGAGTATGAGAAGCAACCTATCCCTTTAATTTTTGGTCCCCCGCGTCAGGCTTAATTTTCAATTTCAAATTAAAATTGATTTAATATTCGTAAATTCTATTAAAAAAATTTGGGATATAGGATTTACTTATATATCTAAAAAAAGAGGCTTTAAATCAAATGATTTAAAGCCTCTTTTTTGTTTTTACTACTTCTTATGTGTTTGAAATATTTAAGTCTTTAATTGAGCTTTATTTTAATTAAAACTCAGAAACGAAGTGCAATTTGACATTAGGATACTTTTGCTGAGTCATCTGTAAGGTAAAAGGAGAATCCGCAAAAAATACCAGTTGGCCGCGTTTATCTTTGGCCATAAAACGCTGCTTTACACGTAAAAACTCTTTGAATTCTTCACTTTTAGGATCTTTGGGTTCTACCCAGCAAGCTTTATGTACGCTTAAGGGTTCATAAGTGCATTTGGCTCCGTATTCATGCTCTAATCGATATTGAATCACTTCGTATTGAAGAGCACCGACGGTTCCAATTACCTTTCTACCATTCAATTCAAGCGTAAAAAGCTGCGCAACTCCTTCGTCCATCAATTGATCGATTCCCTTTTCCAATTGCTTGGATTTCATGGGATCGGCATTATTGATATACCTAAAATGCTCGGGTGAAAACGCCGGGATTCCTCTGTAATGTATTTCTTCACCTTCGGTAAGGGTGTCACCTATTTTGAAGTTTCCGGTGTCGTGAAGCCCTACAATATCCCCGGGATAGGAGATATCCACGATTTCTTTTCGCTCTGCGAAAAACGCATTGGGACTAGAGAACTTCATTTTTTTACCGTTTCTAACGTGTAAATAAGGGGTATTTCGCTCAAAAACGCCTGATACAATTTTCACGAAAGCCAGACGATCGCGGTGCTTGGGATCCATATTAGCGTGTATTTTAAATACAAAGCCGGTAAAATCTTTTTCTTCAGGTTTTATAACGCGTTCCTCACTTTCTTTAGGACGTGGAGGCGGGGCGATGCTAATAAAACAGTCGAGTAGCTCTCGAACTCCGAAGTTATTTAAGGCAGAGCCGAAAAAAACCGGTTGTTGCTCAGCCTGAAGATACGCCTCGCGGTCAAAATCAGGATAAACTCCTGTTACCAATTCGAGTTCATCTCGTAAAGTATCCGCTGACTTTTTGCCAATTAATTGATCTAATTCTGTTGAATCTAAGTCTTCAATTTCTACCGTCTCTTCAATATTCTTACGGCTATCTCCACTAAAAAGATTTACGTTTTTCTCCCAAATATTATAAATCCCTTTAAAATCGTATCCCATTCCTATAGGGAAGCTTAGCGGGGTGACCGTTAGGTTGAGTTTCTGCTCAATTTCATCAAGTAATTCAAACGCATCTTTACCCTCGCGGTCTAATTTATTGATGAACACAATCATAGGAATTTTCCGCATTCTACAGACTTCAACCAATTTTTCGGTTTGCTCTTCGACACCTTTTGCAACGTCAATCACAACGATAACGCTGTCTACGGCGGTGAGGGTTCGAAAGGTGTCTTCGGCGAAATCCTTGTGACCGGGAGTGTCTAAGATGTTGATTTTCGTTCCGTTATATTCAAAAGCAAGTACAGAAGTCGCTACCGATATACCACGCTGCCGCTCAATTTCCATAAAGTCACTCGTCGCTCCTTTCTTGATTTTATTGGATTTTACCGCTCCTGCTTCCTGTATAGCCCCTCCAAACAGAAGTAACTTTTCGGTTAGTGTGGTTTTACCGGCATCAGGATGCGATACAATACCGAAGGTACGTCTGCGAGCTATTTCTTTTTTGACATTCATCG
>CAYNMH010000256.1:0-1828 GCA_964398145.1 uncultured Flavimarina sp.
GGCTTAATTGTAGTCAGTCCATTTTGAATTAAAATATTTCAAACTTTATTAAAAACGGCTAAACGTTTGTAGTCGGAATTTTAAGGCGTTTTAAAAAACGATTTTAGGGATTAAAGTAACTTACCTCAATTTTGTGATTTTAAGCCTTAAATGGCCTTGAAAATGATTCAGAACCTAATCTGAAATTCTTTTTGTCAAAGCCAAATTGCTAAATATATACATTTGACCTATTGGCTTTTTTAATGTTTGTGTTTTAAATGTTTATATGTTTATAAAAGGTACCAGTATTGGGACACTAGTGTACCAGAACCAGTCCAGAATTTGGTACGCTGTGTACCACCTGAAGTCTATATCAGGTTCATTTATGGGACTAGTAATGGGACCAGTACTGGGACGCAAAACGCATCAAATTTTAGGAGCGCTATTTTCATTTATTTTGAGGGTATTTGAATGAGGGGTTCCTGTTGTTGTAAAGCCTCCATATCTGCTCCAATCTTAGAATCGATTACCTGTGCATAAATCTGCGTAGTCTTTAGAGAGGTATGGCCTAACATCTTACTTACTGTTTCCATAGGTACGCCCCGAGATAAGGTTACGGTGGTGGCAAAGGTATGTCGGGCCAGGTGTGTAGTAAGGCTTTTGGTGATTCCACATAAATCGGCTATTTCTTTCAGGTAAGCATTAGACTTCTGATTGCTCAAAACCGGGAGCAGTTTATTATCCTGAGTTCTACAGGCGTGGGTCTCGTATTTCTTCAATATTCCGGCAGCGGTGGGCAGGAGGGGAATGCTGCTGAGGGTATTCGTTTTTTGACGTCTGGTTTTGATCCAGGTTTCGCCATTAAGACCCGGTACCAAATCGTTTTTAGTGAGTTTGTTTACATCAGCATAGGCCAGACCGGTAAAGCAACAAAACAAAAAGATGTCACGTACCTGCTCCAGACGTAGGATAGTAAATTCTTTTTGGGACAGGACATTGAGTTCCGCCCGGGTTAAAAATTCCCGTTCCTTGGTTTTCCAATTGGACTTCCAGTGAAAGAACGGATCTTTCTCAATGTATTGGTTTGCCAAAGCGATGCGCATAATCTTCTTAAAGTTCACGATGTATTTGGTGGCCGTATTGTGAGCGCAGTTTTTCTCCGACTTCAGGTAGTGCTCAAACCCTGAAATAAATTCATAGTCTATTTCGCCAAGCGGAATATCGGCTCTTTTTTTGGTAAACTGCAGGTAATGGTCCAGATGGGTGCGAGCGGCATTATAGCGTTGCAGGGTGCCGCTGGAATAGCCTTTGCCAATAAGACTCTCCATTTTATTGTTGTGTTCTTTAAAAAGCTCCAGGAGCATTTTGTGTTCCTGGTCTTTGCCCTGATAGATATCCCGAATGATTTGCGCAGAAATCGGTTTTTCTTCGCGTAGTAACCTGTCGTAGATCTCGTAGATTTTAGTTCGTACATCGTCCAGATGGCGGTTAATCATTCGGGCTTCCGCGCTTGAACCCGCCATTTTTCCAAGTTTAGAATCCCACTTATTGGTGGCTTTATGTTGGGTTGAAAACTCGCTACGCTTTGAATCTATTGTGATGCGCGCGTAAATGGTAGATAAATTACTTTCTGATTTCCCTCTGTTTCTGAGAAAAAATAGGATGGAGAATGAGGTATGCATAACTCGCTGTCTTTTAATTAGACAAACAAGGTACAAAACCGCCCTTCAAAAAATGTTAAAGAAATCGCGTAAGCCTCTTGTTTTTAACATTTTAAAACCGGTTCTGGTGAACGTTTTTCTATTTTCAAAACGTTCACCGAAACGTACACCAAAAGACTGGTATTAAT
>CAYNMH010000257.1:0-1801 GCA_964398145.1 uncultured Flavimarina sp.
GATGTCTGCCATCAATTGCTGCGCATCAATAGTCATCGCTTTGATTTCAGAAAGCGGTTTATCTATAGTAAACGTATACGTTGGATACGCCCAGGGCCAGTCTGGCAATTGAGTGCGTTGCATTTCAGGGAACGGGTTTGGCTTTTCAGCCCGCATCATGCGTAACGGAATGTAATAGCTTTCATTGGTCCCGTCAACCGTATTTACATAAAAATCTACAGGCATAGGCATTAAACCGATTCGCTCTAAGGTTACTTCGGTTTTACCGTCTACTTCCTCCACATTTTTAATCGCGTAATCTATGGTATTAGTCGTCTTCGTCCAGTCCGTAAGATACCAGTCGAGCTGCATTCCGCTTACTTTTTCGGCAACACGTTTAACATCATTGGGAGTAGGATGCTTAAATTTAAATTCCTGAAAATACCTTTTGATGGTCTTATCCAGATTTTCCTTCCCAATAATGTAACCCAGTTGCGCTAAAAATACAGCTCCTTTAGAATATGCCGAAGCTCCATAGGCTGCATTTAAGGCATAACGATCTGCATAGGTAGTCTGAGGCTGCTCCACCCCGCTGGTTGCCAGTCTAAAGTAAGAAGCATAGTTACCCGCCTGTGCATTAGGTTTGTTTTCTTCCATTACGACATTCATCGCTTCGTCTGAAATGTAACTGGTAAAGCCTTCATCCATCCACTCGTGTTTTGCCTCGTTTGAAGCCAATAAAAACTGAAACCAGGTATGGGCAAACTCGTGTGCGGTAACGCCCACCAGACTGCCGTAACTGCGTTCCCCGGTGATAAGCGTACACATGGCATACTCCATACCGCCATCACCACCCTGAATTACCGAATACTGATCGTAAGGATAGGGGCCAATATGCTTGTTGTAATAAGCTAAAAGTTCTGCTGTCTTAGGCTGAAGTTTTTTCCAGTTTTCAATGATTTCTTTATTGTCTTTATAGAAAAAGTGGAGCACTGTCCCGTCTGAAGCGGTAAGCTTATCGTGAATATATTCAGGATCTGCCGCCCAGGTAAAATCATGCACATTTGGCGCTACAAAATGCCAGGTGTATTTACCGTTTTTAGGTTTGACCGGTTTTTGACCGGGTTCTCCGTAACCGTGGCCAATTTCAGGGTTTTGAAGATAACCGGTACCTCCCAGTGTATACTCTGAATCGATACTGATTTTCACATCAAAATCGCCCCAAACTCCGTGAAATTCACGGGCGATATAGGGATCTGCGTGCCAGCCTTCAAAATCGTATTCGGCCAGTTTAGGATACCATTGTGTCATGGACAGTGCTACGCCTTCGGCATTATTGCGGCCACTTCTGCGTATTTGTACCGGCACCTGACCGTTAAAATCCATTTTGAATGTAGTGCTTTCGCCCGGTAAAACAGGCTTTGCAAGGCTTACTTCAAGTACAGTTCCTGCAACTTCATAAGTAACAGCTTTTCCGTCCTGTGTGAGCGTATTTACCTTTAGAAATCCTATCTCGTCCGGTTCCAGTTTCGAAATGCGATCCATCACGCGACGATCCGGATCTTTTATTGTTAGAGAACGCACATCCATCTCGCTACCGGGTTGAAAGGCGTTAAAATACAAATGGTAAAACACCTGATTTAAGGTATCCGGCGAATTGTTAGTATAAACCAACTCCTGCTTGCCGGTATAGTTGAAATTTTCAACATTCATATCCACTTCCATCTTGTAATCAACGTGTTGTTGCCAGTAGGAAGTATTGTTTTGAGCATTCAGTTGCTGAGAACCAAAACCTGTCAACAGGCTAAGTACTCCTGCCCAT
>CAYNMH010000258.1:0-1783 GCA_964398145.1 uncultured Flavimarina sp.
GCATCGGTAGCAGAGAGTATGGGTTCTGCAATGCCGGCCAGTAAAGCCGGTACCGCCAGGCGGTTGATGTTTTTAAACGAAAGCGGGTTTGTTGCTGACATAAGCTTTGGTCTCCTGCGAAAATAGCTTTTCCTGAGCTCAAAAGCTTATAAAACCAACTCGTAGCAGTAAAACGAATGTTCACTTTGCTTTGGAAAAAAGATTTCCTCAAGCTTTGTATAACCGCGTTTTTGGTAGAAACGGTTGTTGCGTGGATTTTGACTAAAGGTGTCCAGCCGCACGGAAACGTAGCTGTTTTTACGGGCAAAATCCTCTGCAAAATCCATGAGTTGCTGTGCAATGCCCTGACCCTGCACATCAGGATGCACAGCCAGCCGGTGTATATAGATGCTTTTTGCATCAGCCGGGGTGAGCCAGGTTACGGGTTGGTACACTTGGTCTTTTAGATCTGAAATAACGATAGTACCTGCAATTTTTCCGCTCTGCGTAATTATATAAAGTTCGTTGCGATCTATATCTTCTTCAAAGGCAGCCCGTGACGGATAATGCTCATTCCATTGGAATATGCCTGCGTTAATCATTTTTGCAGCACAGGCGCGTGTAAGAGCAAGTATTTCATCAAGCTGATCCTTATTTGCCTTTTCTATCATTGATTACCTAATTTTTAGACGAATGGAAGGTTTATTTGCAAAGATACTACGGCTTTGATCATTTTATCCAAAACTATTAACTGTTGTTTGCATTGAAAATAAAGAGGAAAGGCTTCAGACCACTGTCTACTCAGTAAGTTTTAGGCCGAAGTTTTAAAACGAAAAACAATAAGTGATTTTAGTGAACTTTAATTATATTTGCGCCACTAAATGGGGATGTAGCTCAGTTGGCTACCCGCCCGAACGTACCTTTTCGGCACGGGCGGGGAGCGTGATATTTGACTGGCAATGTATTTTGTTTATATATTGGAGAGTTTAAGTTGCGGATGGAACTATGTAGGTTTCACTCAAGATTTAAATTCCCGTTTGGAACAACATAATAGAGGAAATGTAAATTCTACAAAGCCGTTTAGACCTTGGAAGATTATTTATTCTGAAGAGCAAGAAACGCAGATTGAAGCACGTAAACGTGAAAAATATCTGAAAACAGCCGCGGGAAGACGCTGGCGTAAGAAAATGGGGATGTAGCTCAGTTGGCTAGAGCGTTTGACTGGCAGTCAAAAGGTCGTCGGTTCGAGCCCGATCTTCTCCACAAATGAAAGCCTGATGCTTAAAGCGTCAGGCTTTTTTGTTTTCAATCAATCCTGTACAAATTTAAAGCCCGCAGTTACGATATTAGAACTCAAGCCTGTATTACGTTTGTAGTTGTAGTATTTCAAATCAATGCTTTTAAGGCCGAATTGAAGAATATGAAGTTTGGCAAAAATATCAGTATAGTTAAGACCGAAGCCAAACTGGTTAGCATTATATTTTGAAAGGTCGTAGTCTGATGTATAGAATTCGTCTGTTGAGAGATGCGTTTCATACGCTCCAAATTGATCAGCAGCCGTCTGATTATAAAAGCGGTAAGAAGGATACAGCGTAAATTTATCGGTGATTTTGACCGGAACTTCCAGACTCGCAGTATGTGATTGTATGCCCCAATCGTCTGTATAGTAGCGGTAATACGAGCGAAGGACAAACATCGAATTGATGTAGTAATTAAGGCGGCCGCCAACAGCTATTTTAAAACGGGTATCTGGTAAACGCTCGATATCGTCTGCAAGCTGAAAGTCTTCAACAAATACATCGGG
>CAYNMH010000259.1:0-1778 GCA_964398145.1 uncultured Flavimarina sp.
ATATATCTTGTAATTCTATATGTACGATTTACACGTTTTTTAGACATTTAAAAAATCTTATTCTAACTGGATGTATTATAATAGTATTTACGTAAGTTGTAAATTTCCTAATTATAATTGATTGAATATAAATTGAATTACAATTTATTTCTGTGAACTGATAAAAGGGATTCTCGGTGCCAGGAAATAGCCTGTTAAGCTTGCAAAAAAGATCGGGATAATATGACCAAAACCCGTCAGGGTTGCAAGGAGTATGGTTGTACTCATGGGGGTGCGGGTTACGCAGGCATTTATAGCAGCCATAGAACTCACTACAGCCAGTGTCAAATTTAATTCAGGAAAAAGTTGGTGCAGGATCAGTCCTAGGGTGGCTCCCACAAAAAATAGCGGAATGATAAAGCCGCCCCTCCAACCTGAAACTACGGTTATAGAAATCGCTATAATCTTAAAACCTAGAATTGTGAGCAATAGGCTCACGGGAAAATTTTCAGATAGTAAGATATTGATTTCATGATGCCCGAAGTAGCGGGTTATGGGGAGATAAAATGCAATTGTTCCAAGCACTAGTCCACCAACTAAGGTTTTATAGTATATGGGTAGGGGTCTTTTCTCAAATATGGATTTAAAGAATTTAGTACACAGAATAAATATCCATCCAAAAGCAGTTCCCACAATAGCAAACACAAAGGCATAAGCAAAATCGAAAATTCCTGAATATTGATAGGCCGAAAGATCCCATACTGGACCCAGTCCCAAATGAATGATTATGGCAAAAATTAAATAGCTAAAGCAACTTGCAACGAATGCAGGTATAATTGCCTTGTAATACTCAACTGCATGTTTATGGTGAAGTATTTCTAAAGAGAATAAACTCCCCCCCAAAGGAGCACCAAACAAGGTAGTAAATCCTGAAGCCATTCCTGCGATGCTCAATGATCGCAGTTCTTCACCTTTTAGGCGAAATAATTTTCCCAACCAAGTACCTGTTGAGCCTGTCACTTGAACCAAGGGAGCCTCTGGACCCAGGCTGCCTCCGGAAGCTACACAGAGCAGGGAAGAAAGTATCATTGACGGGTTATTTTTTGGGTCAAGTTTTCCTTTGTTGAATCGAATATTATTGACAATCAGATGTATTTCTCCGGGATCTCCAATGAAGTGTATAATCAGTCCTGCTAAAAATCCACAAATTGCCATTACCGGGATTACCTGCCATCCCTTAAAAAAATGTAACTGGTGCGTCAAAAATTCGAGCCCTAGCCAATAAACTCCTGCAATCATGCCTCCTATCAATCCCAATAAAGCCCATAATATAAAGTTACGACTGAAAACGAACGGATTAAATTTAACAGGCTGGTCTAAAAGATTTAAATAAGTGATTAGCTTTCTTCGACGTTTGAGTTTCATGAGCTGTGGCGGTGGTTACGGGCGTAAAGATACGACCCGTAGATTGAAAGCTAAACAAACCTAAAATTTAAAGATTAAGAATCTCTATCAGCTTAATAAATTTTAAATGTATGTATTTGAATTAACTTGTGGCGCTTTGTCTACTATAACGGTATCAGTTGTCACAATCATAGGTTTTAACCATTTTATATTACTTAAAAGTAAAGTTTTGATTTAACGAACCGCCTGTCCATGTCTTGTATCGGGAAAACTCGTATTCCTACGCCTCGGTAGTGGTGTGAGACCTGCCGCTGACACCACCTACCTGGATTAGTGATAGTTATTTTAGGAAATCATTAATTTGAATCAAATCCAAGTTTGGAGAGTCATTGATG
>CAYNMH010000260.1:0-1772 GCA_964398145.1 uncultured Flavimarina sp.
AGCATTCAGTTGCTGAGAACCAAAACCTGTCAACAGGCTAAGTACTCCTGCCCATAAGAAGCTTTTAAGCGGTTTTCTATTCATAATTTTAGTTTTGAGTAGATAATTCTGCCATTTTAAAGGCATTGTACATATTGACCATTTTACCCGATTTTGAAAGAGCCGAAAATGGTTTAACCGTATTGGCATCTTCGCCCACAGAAACCTGAATGTTGCTGCTTACCCCGGTCTGCATAATGATATCTTTAATCTGTGCAGCAGAGAACTGAGGGTAATAGGAACGCAACATGGCTGCTACACCGGCTACATTAGGTGCAGCCATAGAAGTACCCTGTAAAAATTCATATTCACTACCCGGTATTGTTGACCAGATTTTGACCCCTGGAGCAAAAATATCAACGTTAGATTTACCGTAATTTGAAAAGCTAGCTACAAGTTTTCCGCCGTATTTATAGTTCAAAGCGCCAATAGTGATAACATTGTTAGCAAATTCGGTCACATTATCAAGCTGATCGTTTGGGTAAACAGTATCCCCTCCATCAAGATCAATACTTTCATTACCGGCTGCATTTACAATCAATACATCTTTTTTAGCAGCATATTTAATAGCGTCGTACACCCACTCCGGGTTGGTGGCAAAATACTTACCAAAACTCGTGTTGATTACTTTAGCGCCATTGTCTACTGCATATCTTATGGCAAGAGCGATATCTTTATCATACTCATCCCCATCTGGCACTGCACGTATAACCATAATCTCTACATTGTTTGCAACGCCGTTCATCCCTATACCGTTATCGCGTTGTGCGGCGATAATACCGGCAACGTGCGTTCCGTGCATGGCAGCGTCGGGATCAGGACCTACTACGTTATTATTACCATAATTGGTGTCATTTAAATCGTTGAGATCATCACCCAATACAGAGCGGTAATCTGCATTCAGATTGTAATTATTATCCAGACGCACCTGCATACTTTCTAACTGCTCACTCAACATCTCTATAAACTCAGGAATGGTGTCTGCATACATAAACATTTGACCTAAAACTGCTTTGTTGCGTTCTTCCATCTGGGTTTCGGCAGGAAGAGCTTCCAGTTCTTCGGCGGTATAATCTTCTTTGTTCAGTTTTTGAGAAACTTCGGTATGTGCTGTTTTAACAGCAGCCATCAAACCTTCGTATTGCGTTACCTGTTGTTTCAGCTCATTGCTTTCTGTATCGATTTCCGCTTTAGCTCTGGTATAGGTTTTAAAAAGTTCTTTTTGAGCCGATGGAATTTGATCTTCGGTTTTACCATTAAACTGAGCATCATACTTCTGAACAATACGGGCTTTTTCTAACTGCTCATCAACGATATCGCCGAGAAAATTCCAGCCATGGACATCATCTATATATCCATTTTTATCATCGTCTATACCGTTACCGGGAATTTCATCTGCATTAGTCCAGATTACGTTTTTAAGATCTTCGTGCTCAATATCGACCCCGCTGTCTATTACTGCAACTATTATTGAATTACCTTTTCCAGTAATAAGCTGAGTATATGTTTCTTCAACGCTCATACCCGGGATGGTATCTGCTTGAATATCTTTTGTGGGCCAGTCCTTAAGCTGTTCCTCGTCAAGGTCTGCAATTTTTACCGGAAGTTGGTCAACATTTTCTGCTGGGATACTTATCAATTTTGCGGGTGTATCACAACCTGTGATAAGCAAGGCAGCACTGAATGCTGCAATCAGGGATTTTTTCATTATTGAAATGTATTAATATTTAAAA
>CAYNMH010000261.1:0-1737 GCA_964398145.1 uncultured Flavimarina sp.
CTGAACTGTACACATAAAGGCCTTCTGCGCTCACATCGGCGGCCTGACCTGCCGGACTGGTTGCTGCTGCCGTAACGTAAACCATGGCACCGTTTTGAGCAGCGGTGTAGGTCTTGGCAGCCAGCTGATCCCCGGTCATACGCGGGGCGGTAATTCCGTCGAGCGAACTCGCATCGGCAGCATTACCTACCACATCGAGGGTTGTTTTGGGGTCGGTAGTACCAATACCCACCTGGGCCGGTACGTTGAAACTGAATACCAGAAATAAGAAAACGAGTAATGGTTTTATCATCGAATTAGGGTTTAAGGACTCGCCAAAATTAATTATTTAACAGATATACTAAACTGACCGCCAATAATTTAACAAGTACAAATTAGCAATTCTTACAAAATACAATTTCAACGATATTAAAATACACTTAGTCGATATACGATATTCATTATATTCCGGTTTTTACCTTTTTTAAATATTTAGATTCAGGCTATCCTGTCTATTTATCCGGAAAATTTGTCTTTAGTACTGCTTTTTCATCTTTAGAACCCGACACCCATTTCAAACAGGTGCACTGTTTCCTGCAATAGCCTGTACCTAAAAAGATTAACCCGCTTGTCGGGCATATTGCTTATTGTATTACTTTAGTCATAGTGCAGGTGCTACCACACTGCAACCACACTCCTACCACACTACAACCACATTTTACCACACTTTGTGTGGGTGAATCTGGTTAAGGTACGGTAGCATTATTGTATCATTTATAACTTAACACGTCCTAGCTATGGCAGAACTCGATCCTAAGACCGGCCTTAAGGGCAACCTGGGTAATCTTGTATTTAGAAATGTGAATGGGAAAACCATCGTACAGTCCCGGCCTGATACCGTCCGCAAACACCGTAAGGGCCGAGGCAAACAGACGGCTACCGATTTTGGCCGCGCCTCCCAAACCACCAGAAGCCTTACCATAGGATTGCGCCCTTTTATAGGCAACATGTACGATTCCCAGTTTTTTAACCGCTTTCGCACAGCGGTGTATCAGGCGATGAAAATGAATGACACCCTCCCCCAGGGAAGTCTGGATCTCTGGCAGGGGGAGCCCACCGTATTGGAAGGTCTGGAAACCGACCTGAAACATCAGTATCCGCAGTACGTGCAAATGGCGGGGCTGCAGCTAAGCCTCGAGGCGGGAACTTTGGAAATCAGCGTACCTGAATTTAAAGCGGATAACCACCTCTACTGGCCGGTAAAGGCCAGTGAAGCCGAACTGGGGTATTGGATCAGCGTTTACGATTCCAAAACCTACCAGGTGTTGCGACACGAATTCTTTCGTATTCCCATTCCCCATAAAACACAAACTATCCCTGCAACCCATTATACTGCGACTGCACTGCCGCCCGAAGCCCTGCTTTTGGTTACGGCGGGAGTATTATACTATACAATAGATATTCGTCTGGGGAAAGTCTGTATGAATTCAAAAGCTTTTAATCCCACGCAGGTGCTGAAAGTGTTTAAGACTTAATCTTTTAAAGTTTAAATTTAATTGTCTCTCTTGGGAGGTTATTTTGAGATTACAATGCTTTACCAAGCGTTTTTATTTGCAATGATATAAATACCTGAAGTGGGTTACATGTTTTTCATTTCTATTGTTTATTCCTTACTTTTCTTTGCTTGTCCAAAGAAAAGTAACAAAAGAAAAGACACCTTTTGGATAGGTATTTTTCGCCTTGAGGGCGAAAACCGCA
>CAYNMH010000262.1:0-1711 GCA_964398145.1 uncultured Flavimarina sp.
GAGTACGACCAATTTCGTCATTACCTATAAATCCATAAGTAGCCCTTAATTTAAGATCTGTAACGATGTTCTTATCTTTAAAACTTTCAAAATATTTTTCATTAGATATGCGATAGGCAACACCAAAAGATGGAAAGAATCCATAGCGATTACCTTCTGAAAATTTTTCAGATCCATTATAACCGAAATTCAACTCAGCGAGATAACGATTATCATAACCATAGGTAAATCGTCCTGAAATCCCGTGGTTTCTGGTGGGCAAAGAAGCTTGAACACTACCACTATTTCCGGTTTGATAGCTGCTTATTAAATTTAAAAGCAAACCTGAAACTGCGTGTTTCTCATTAAAAGTTCGGTTATAATTTATAGCTGTTTCGTTATAAATACGGGAATCAAGGTTTTTACCCAGTTCCTGAAAATCCAAAAACTCAGTCCCCACTGTACCAATCGAGGCTTCACTACCATCGTTTATTACAGAAAGAATAATTTCCCCGGTTTCTGGATTTCTCCTTGATGAATAATAAAATGGATTGTATTGTCTTGCCGTTCCAAAATTAGAGAACCTTCTAATGTATCCCATTGAACGAGCACTCAGTCCTTCTGTAATAAAGTCTAATTTTTGCCTTATTTCAAATTGCGCCTGAACTGTTGAGTTTTTAAATTCCTGATAGCCTCTTACCATCTCTGCATAAGGGTTTAATGCCAGCGTACCGCTACCAGGCCTTGTTTCAGCACCTCCAAAAAGCGGGTGTGTAGTAAATGGTCTTAGCTCTGCAGGGTATACATCCGGAAATAATACAGGATTTGAATACAATGCCAAATTAAAAATGCGCTGTCCCCCATTTATTGGATTTCCTTGAGCATCCTGCCCACCCACGGGCCCCGTATAATCATCAAATTGACCATAAACTCGAATTGTGGCTTTCGTTGTCTCGGTTAAATCAATATCGATATTACTCCGTATAGAATAATTAAACAATTTAATGTTGTTGTTAAAATCATTGATTCCGTTGACGTTTAGTAACCCATTGTCAATATTCAATGTTCCGGCAATGTAATATCTTGCTCGCTCGCTCCCACCACTAGCACTCAAATTATATGCTTGATTCCAGGTATAGTCCTTAATAAGATCGTTAATCCAGTTATTATTGGGATAAATAAGTTCATTATCACCAGCAGCGGTCCTATCTATCTTATTCTGAGAATAAGGCAATGGAGCTAATGGATCACGGGTTAAAGTCGCCTCATTAGCCAGTTGCATGTAGGTTATATTATCTGCAAGTTGAAAATTATCTGTGTTTGAAGAAAACCTGTTCTCAACTCTAAAATCGAACTGCACTTTACCCACTTTACCGCTTTTTGTATCGACAAGAATGACTCCATTTGCACCGCGTGCTCCATAAATAGATGCAGCAGCAGCATCCTTTAGAACTGAAAATGAAGCAATATCATCAGGCTGTAAGCGTGCCAAATCCGTAGTATTAGATTCTATGCCATCTATAAGTATTAATGGATTACGCTTTCCCTGACCAAAAGAACCCAATCCTCTAATGAAGAAGTCTGAATTGTCTGCTCCCGGCTCTCCAGATCGTTGATAACCAATTAAACCAGCCACACGACCTGCAAGAACATTAGTTAAATTACTTGTTGGAGTTTGTAGCTCCCCTACCGGAACCGTTGCAATCGAGCTCACCAAACTTTCTTTTTTCTG
>CAYNMH010000263.1:0-1630 GCA_964398145.1 uncultured Flavimarina sp.
GGCACTTTATGAAGGGAGCGACCTGCGTTGGCCACTATTTTTTGGAGGCTGTCGTTAGCAGGAGCTGAAAGGAATAAATCCATTTGATTAGGCACTAATACCGAAGCGATAAAAGTCTCTCTATCGTAAAACGAAAAGTAACCCACCTGACTGCTGTCCAGTAATTTTTGAAAGGCTTTGGTCTTAAAGTCATAGGTGGCGAGGCGCTGTCTGCCTTCCGGGTCCTGGCGAACCGCAGCCACAAGATCGGTTTGCGGGATGCGCTGAGGCGAAAAGAATCCGCTGTTGGGTTCGTTTGTTAACACTGAATTTTTCTGAGTTTGCAGATCGTAAATGCCAATCGCTGTGAGGCTGTCTTTTGTGCGGCTGTAAAGCAGCGTGTTAGCATCGTAAAACGAAGGCTGATTGTCGTAACCCGGGTTTTGGGAACAATTTTTTCCGTCCTTAACTTCCAGAGTTGTGGGCGTGGTATTGATTTCAAAAAGGTAAACTTCGGGAGCGGTTTGCGCGCTTAGGCTGAAGCTTAAAAGTCCCAGGAAGAAGAAAAGTGATGATCTAAGCATAGTCGTGATTCAGATTTTAAAGATACAGATGTTTGTGTAAAGAGTCTTGCAAGGATTGAGCCGTTTTGAAATACGAAAGACAAAATTGAAAATACGAAATACCAGTATTGTCATTTCGACCGGTAGGGAGAAATCGCATTAGTCTTTGAAGGGAGCTTGGCTTTTGTTTACCACGTATGATGTGACGGCTCTTATCGTGGAGGTGACAATTGACGTAGACTTTAAAATTTAAACCTTGAATCAAATCTGCGTGAGGGATAGTAGTGGAAATCCTTTAGGAGCGGGAGCGACTAAAGATTGCAATGGATAGCCTGCCTTTGCCGGCAGGCCCGGCCCGCAGGGCACGCGCAAAAACAAAACAACCTGCAACTTAAAGCTACAGGTTGTTTGATTTTAGAATTTCGTTTTTAGAGTTGAAAATCTAAAAGGGATAAGTATTTTCAGCTGTGATTTTCTCTGCGATGGTATTGCGCAAAGCCACCACGTTAGGCTGATTTTGATATTTGGTAAAACGCTTCAGCCCCATAAGCATCATACGCTGCTCATCACCTTCGGCAAAGGAGACAATACCTTCTTTAGCCTTTTGGTTGATGGTGTCTACGGCGTGATACAGGTACAACTGCGCCATTGCGATCTGCTCTTTCTGAGCTTCTTCGCCAAAACGCTTCAAGTTTTTCTCGGTACGCAAAATGGTACTTTCGGCCATATAAATCTCGATCAGGATGTCTGCAGCGGCAAGCAATAACTGCTGATGCTCTTCGAGCTCAGGACCGTATTTTTGGATCGCGCTACCCGCTACCATTAAGAATACCTTTTTCAGTTTTGCGATCATCGCTTTTTCTTCCGAAAGCACTTCAGAATAGTCGGGCGTGTCAAAAGAAGGAATTCCGGTAAGTTCTTCGCCCACTGCCATTGCAGGATTGAGCAAATCTACGTGACCTTTCATCGCTTTTTTGACCAGCATACCTACTGCAAGCATACGGTTGATCTCGTTTGTACCTTCATAGATACGCGAAATACGGGCGTCTCTCCAGGCTGCTTCCATCGGCGCATCGGCACTGAAGCCC
>CAYNMH010000264.1:0-1615 GCA_964398145.1 uncultured Flavimarina sp.
TTCCTTTTTTTAATGTTGCCTGTGCTTGGTATGGGGCAATTGTATGTGGGTGATGCTGTCTCTAATTCATATGTTTTTGACAAAGGCACGGTATTATATGTTAAACAGCAAATACAGTTGGAAGGTGCTGCAAACCAAGAATCGGGAAATATCTACCTGCGAGATCAAGGTCAATTGATTCAGGGGGATAATATATCGGCAAATTCTGGAACAGGGATTGTATCTGTTTATCAGGAAAATACACGAAACGCCTGGGATTATCATATGTGGACATCGCCGGTAAGCGATACAGATGCCGATCCTGCTAATATAGGTAATTTAGATTTTAATTTAGATAACTCTCGAGGTCAAGGAGGGGGTATATTTGGTGTAAATAATGATCTGGATAGTAGTCCGGCAATTTTTAATCCCAATTATAATGGTATAGCAAGCCCGTTAACCTTATCTACCACCTGGCTTTATAAATACATTGCCACCCAAGGATATTCCAATTGGAGCGCAATCACGCCGACAAACCCCTTATTGCCAGGAGAAGGTTTTTCAATGAAAGGGGTTGGTACCGCTACAGATTCTGGCCCTACTGGTGGTACGCCATTTGATTTTAGAGGTCGTCCAAATTCAGGTACGATAACCGTTAATGTTAAACCGGAACAGCGTACTTTAGTAGGCAACCCCTATACTTCTGCAATGAATCTGAGTTATTATTTACTTTATAATTCGGGAGCTGTTGCTGATGTAGCAAATTGTACAGGCACCTATACCGGTACTGCGCCTTCCTCTAGCACACCAATTATTACAGGTGAAGCATTTTTCTGGGAATCTGATCCTGCTGTTCAATCACATTACCTTGCAGATTATTTAGGAGGTTATGGAACCTTTGTTCCATTAATGGATTGTACATCTGCTGGGATGTATACTGCCCCCACCTATATTATGTATAATGAAGATGGAACTCCCAGAGCTGGCGGACCATCAATTGATACGGATGATCCCGATCCCCTAGTAAATGAAATAGACCGAAAAATAGCTCCAATCGGACAGGGCTTTTTTGTTTTGGGCAGAGAAATGACCGTTGCAGAACAAACTGCATTTGATGCTTCTGGTCCCTCTACTTTGCCTACGTTACCGGTTGTAGCGAGAAATGAATTTCGTGTCTTTGTTCAAGAACAAAGCGGTCAATCGACATTTAAAAAGCCTTCAGCTCAAAAGTTTCAAAAAAGCGTAACCAAAAATACTGATCCCACCCTTAGAGCAGGAGACTTAACATACGATGAAAAAGGTACTCTAATTATGCCAACGTTTACACTTTCAACCGTTGTAAATAAAAAATACATTAGAACACTTAAAGGAGTCATGTATGAAAGCGCAACCTTAGGTGTTGATAGAGCAGGTGATGGTCAAAACCGTACAAAATTAGCAAACGATATTAATTTCAAATTAGAAGGCTCTGATGCGCCATATCTTATTAATATTTTTCCATACAACATTGATCATACTCTTGGTCTGAGTATCGACGGTACAGAAACCACTAATACTTATGAAGTTAAAGTTACCAACTTAAACTTTACTACAGATGAAGGCATCTGGCTTTATGATAAAGTTACCGATGAATATC
>CAYNMH010000265.1:0-1576 GCA_964398145.1 uncultured Flavimarina sp.
CGTTTTACAAAAGGCCGTATTGGAAGCATAGCGAAAAGGAAATCGAGGCCGAACAAGTGTACCTCTTAACCCCGGGAGGTGACCTGCGTATCGCTGCAACCGATTTTGTAAAACCAAATGGCATCATCGGCACTCCGGATGGAAAAACCCTTTATATCGCTGATATTGGCGCTAATAAAACCTACGTCTATACAATTGCCGAAAACGGTGACCTTACTAATAAAAAGCTCTTTACAAACCAGGGTTCAGACGGGATGACGCTGGATAGCGCCGGTAATGTATATCTTACGGGTAAGGGTGTAACCATTTACGATAAACAGGGAACTCAGGTGCAACACATCCCCATTCTTAAAGACTGGACGGCTAATGTCACCTTTGGTGGAACAGACCACAAAACTCTTTTTATCACCGCCCAGCAGGCGGTTTACCTGCTGGAGATGAATATACAAGGTGCACGTCGTTGAATAACCTTAAAGTGTTACTATTTCTGGTAGTACTGATTAATGACCTATTTTTGAATCATTAATAACTTATGCAAACACCTCCTGAAATACGCCATGTCAACGTCACCCGCTATATCACCCCCTTGCGGGAAGGCGGTTCGTTGCCTGCTGTTGCCGATGCTGATGACGGCTTTAAATATGTGGTAAAATTCAGAGGGGCGGGTCACGGTCCCAAGGCGCTTATTGCCGAATTGCTGGGTTGTGAGATTGGCCGTATTCTGGGGTTTAAAGTGCCGGAAGTGGTTTTTGCACATCTGGATGAAGCTTTTGGGCGTACCGAAGCCGATGAGGAAATTCAGGATTTGCTGAAGTTTTCACAGGGATTGAATATTGGGTTGCACTTTTTATCGGGAGCCATCAATTTTGACCCGGTGGTGACCACGGTTGATGCGCAACTGGCTTCGGAAATCGTCTGGTTTGACGCCTTTATGACCAATATTGACCGTACGTTTCGCAATACCAACATGCTTATGTGGCATCGCGAACTCTGGCTCATTGACCACGGCGCAACATTGTATTTCCACCACAGTTTTACCAACTGGGAAAAAAGCGCGGTCACACCTTTTGCTTTGATTAAAGATCATGTGTTGCTGCCGCAAGCCACTCAATTAGAGGAAGCCAATACCAAACTGAAAGCCCTGCTTACCAAACAGGTGCTCCAAAACATAGTTAACCTCATCCCCGACGAATGGCTGCATTGGGAAGGCACTGAGGAAAGTCCGCAGCAACTGCGCGAGGTCTATTTTCAGTTTTTAAAAACCCGACTCTCCCATTCTGAGGTATTCACTAAAACCGCAACCGATGCACGACAGGCACTTGTATGAGTATGCGGTGATCCGCATCGTTCCTCAGGTAGAACGTGAGGAGTTCTTCAACGTAGGCGTGGTGCTCTACTGTAAACGTCCGCGTTTTATTGGGATGGAATTTAAGCTGGATGCAAAAAAACTGGAAGCCTTTTGCCCCGAAATCGATGTGGAACAGGTAGAAAAAAACCTCAAGGCTTTTAAAGCCATCTGCAACGGTGAAAAACACGGCGGTCCTATAGCCAGGCTCGAGCCTGCAGAGCGCTTTCG
>CAYNMH010000266.1:0-1575 GCA_964398145.1 uncultured Flavimarina sp.
ATCCCAATCCTTATGATGGGGAGCCTTACTTCAACAAAGGTGTCGTTCTTAATTATTTGGGTCGAAAGGATGAGGCCTACGCGGCGTTTTTTAAATCTTGCTGGAATGCCGCCTGGCAGGCAGCAGGATACTTCAATCTTGCTCAAATAGATTGCGACAGAAATAATCTGACTAAAGCGTTAGAACTTGTAGATAAAGCCCTTATTAATAACTGGCACAATCATAAAGCCCGTCACTTAAAAGTTATTATTCTTAGAAAAATGGGGCGTGTGCAGCAAGCACAAAAACTGGTTGACGATTCATTAGAAATAGATCGGTTTAATTTTGGTGTACTTTATGAAAAATATTTACTGAGCAGCGATGCCAAAGATTTAAAGATGTTTCATAAAATGCTAAGGGGATATGAGCACAACTACATTGAGTTTGCATTAGACTATGCCCAGGCGGGTGAGTATGAGACCGCCATCGAAGTTTTATTAAGCGATACTCTTGAAGATGCAGATTGCTACCCAATGATCTGCTACTTTGCCGGTTATTTCTACGAAAAAGCTAATGATAACAATAAAGCTGCAACCTGGTACAAAAAGGCGCAAAGTGCCAAATCCGATTATTGTTTTCCCAACCGTCTTGAAGAAGTTTTGGCCTTGCAGGCGGCAATAGAATTTGATGATGCTGATGCCCAGGCGAATTACTATTTAGGTAATTTTTGGTATGCAAATAGACAATACAAAGAGGCGCAGAAATGCTGGGAACGAGCTATAACGCTAGACGATAAAAATGCGATCGTACACCGTAATTTATCCTTACTGTATTACAATAAAACCAACGAGAAAGGTCGTGCGCGTAAGCATTTGGAATACGCTTTCAGCATTGATCCGGAAGACGCACGACTATTGATGGAATTGGATCAGTTGTATAAAAAAGTTAATATTTCGGTTGACGACAGACTTTCTATTCTGGAAGGAAATAGCAATCTCACCGAATCTCGTGATGATTTATACCTGGAGCGTATAGCTCTTTATAACTTCAAAGGAAATCACAAACAGGCCCTACGACTTTTAGAATCGAGGCAGTTTCATCCTTGGGAAGGAGGAGAGGGTAAAGTGCTCTTTCAGCATATCAATACCCATGTAGAACTAGCCAAAAACTTTTTAAAAGCAAATAAGCCCGAAGCAGCCATTGAGCACCTGCAAGCCGCACAGGTTTATCCACATAATCTGGGCGAAGGAAAACTTTTTGGAGCTCAGGAAAATGATATTTTCTATTGGCTGGGATGTGCATGGGAGCAAATGGGTGACCTTAAAAAGGCTAAAAAAGCTTGGCAAACCGCCTCAGAAGGTATGAGCGATCCAAGTCCCGCAATATTTTACAACGACCAGCAACCTGATAAGATTTTTTATCAGGGACTGGCCTTATTAAAGTTGAATAGAGAGAAGGAAGCCAAAGCTCGATTTACAAATCTCCTGAATTATGGGAAAGAACACATTGATGACCGGGTTAAACTCGATTATTTTGCGATTTCACTACCCGATTTATTGATTTGGGAAGAAGATTTACAGGTGCGCAACCTTATTC
>CAYNMH010000267.1:0-1567 GCA_964398145.1 uncultured Flavimarina sp.
TTGAAATTTTCAATAATCTGCCGCGTACTACACTAAATGATTCTATTGTGGATGCTCACGATGGACGTGTGGTGAAATTTAAAGATACATATTATTGGTACGGTACTTCTTACGGAAACACCAATGGTTTTACAACCGCAAATACCTATCACTGCTATAGCTCTAAAGATCTTAAAAGCTGGAAGAAAGAAGGAGCTTTGCTTTCGAATCAACCGGAAGGAGTGTATTATCGTCCTCACGTCATATATAATGAGAAAACCGAAAAGTATGTTTTATGGTATAATTGGTATCCTCAGCTTTGGGACGGACAGTTTGGCGTGGCAGTTAGCGATAATCCACAGGGTCCTTTTTTAATTGTAAATGATAATGTTCAAATGTCCAGATCGGCTGTAGGTCTGGGAGATTTTGGTCTTTTTGTAGACGATGACAAAACCGCCTATATCAGTTACAATACGATAAAAAATCACCAGGTTAGCATAGAACAACTAAGCGATGACTATCTTAAATCCACTATGAAAAATGGGGGTGTTATCGCCGAGCATATGGAAGCGGGGTCCCAATTTAAACGAGAAGGGAAGTATTATTTATTGACAGATTATACGTGTTGCTTTTGTAATTATGGTTCCGGTGCACGTGTATATATTTCCGATAAGCCTTTAAGCGGCTATGTATTCACCGGGAACATTAATCGATATCCTGGAAATTATCTTTCCGCTCTAAATGATGGTCAAAAAACCGGAACTCGATACGCTACTTTAACCAAAACCGATAGTGAATTTCCGGCTTTGGAAATTCAGACACCTCCAGACATCCCGGTACAGAGTCTTCAAGTCTACCTTTTTACGGGTAACCGACCTGAAAATTGTGGGGACGTTACTAATCCCAGGGTACATCCTCCTATTGAAACCCCCAATTTCGATATTGCTTATTGGGATTTTGATCATTGGGAACCTATTGAGCTGATTAATTCTACTCATTCGTCAAATGCATTAAGTCAAACAGTTGATTTCATTTTTAGTCCTGTTCATGCCACGCGATTTAAAATAATGACTTCTGAGAAATATAGTTATAACGAACTATATTTAAACGAAATTGAATACAATTCAGAAAAATCTATAGATGGAGCTTACGTTACCGGTCCCGATTACAGACAGCCTCCAATTATACCTGCACAACAAACCCACGTGATGCAACTGGCTACAAATTCAGGTCACGAGTATATCTGGATGGGAGATCTGTGGGGCTCTGCATCGGATAATATTAAGGGACACGATTATCAATACTGGAGTGCACCTTTGAAGTTCAACCTGGATGGAACTATAAATCCATTAGAATGGACTAATGACTGGAAAGTGCAATAGCCGAAATAGATTTTAATCCTATTGATTAGGAGACAGATTTAATGGTCTCTATATCCCCAGCCCCAATGTCAAATAAATTATATCTAATCACAGTCATTGAGGCAAAAGGTATAAGTTTTCTTTAATTTATTTTCTTTAAAACATTTCCTATTAATCTCCTTTATAATTGGGATTGGGCGTGGGGTACTTAGCTCCATAAGCTTTAA
>CAYNMH010000268.1:0-1560 GCA_964398145.1 uncultured Flavimarina sp.
CGGTAATTCGTGGAGAAAAATCAATTGCAGAAATGGGAGAAGAAATATTGGAATACGTGGTTCAGGTTGCCAGTGGCGAAGTCATCGCTAAGGCTGATGCTTTGGGCCAGGACGATTTTATCCCTTGGAAACGCGGGGTTTCGCTTTGATTAAGAGCAAACGGTAAATCTCGAGCAGTTGGAAATTATTTCTTTTTGGTTGAGGTGCTGCGAATAAACAATTCAGGATTGAGTACTACATTTTGTTCTAAAGGTGCGCTTCCTTTCCCTGCATTAACCTGCTCCAGAAAAACCTGAGCCGCTATTTTTCCCATTAATACAGGTGTTTGACCTACAGTTGTGAGTGGATTTTCAAGGTGACTTGTGAAGGGCTCATTACTAAAGCCAACTACTCCTACATCGTGGGGTATACGCATTCCAAGCTTACGCAGTTGTTGCACACAGCCTAGCGCGATATAATCGCTGGCGCAAAAAATTGCATCAAATGTAGTGCGTGATTCTATAAGTTGGTCAATAGCATCAATACCCGATTCTATGCTACTGCTCGTTTCTTTGGTATATATATTCTGAGTTGATAAACCATGGTCTTCCAGAGCTGATATATAGCCCCTGTAACGGTCCTCATAAATATTTAGTTTACGATCTCCGCCTATATATACAATTTGAGAATACCCTGATTCAATAAGATGGCTGACAGCCTCATAAGCTCCCTTGAAATCGTTAATAGTAACAGAGCTTACCCCCTTTATTTCTTTTTTTCGATCAAAGAATATCAGAGGAATTTTGGACTGAAGTACTTTTTTAAGATGGTTCAGATTTGCAGTATTCTTGGAAACAGATATAAAAACACCATCAATATGTGTGTTCAGCAGAGCCTGAATTTGTCGCTCTTCTTTCTCAGCATTTTCATGGGTTTGACATATAATTACGTGATAACCTTTAGGTTCAAGCTCTTCTTCAATACCTCTAATAACTGATGCAAAGAAAGAACGATTTATATAGGGAACCACCACACCCACATTAAAAGTACGTCCACTCTTAAGTGCGACAGCGAGACTGTTTTGCTGATAGTTCAGTTCTTTGGCAGTCTTTAAAACAAGATCTTTGGTTTTTTGACTTACCCTCTCATTATTATTAAGTGCTCTCGAAACTGTTGCAGCACTTATTTTGAGTTTCCGCGAAATATCGTAAATAGTAATTTTATCTCTTTGAGACATGGCTATGTTTTTTAGAAAATATACATCTGGAAATCCGTACTTTGTCAAAAATTCCGATAAGCTTTCCTAAGCTGTGTAAATCAATTTTGCAAGCTAAATTTAACCTTTATATCTATTAGTCTAGAATGTCAATGACATAGGCATTTAATTCTGAAGACAAAACCCAGCTTATTTTGCCGTTATTGCTTAGTTTTAAAAATAGTCAAAACACTCAAACTTTATAATGAAATCAATACTATCCGTAGAAAATAAAATAATTGCTATTAGCGGTGCCACCGGCGTACTAGGTGAGTCGATGACCCGTTCCCTGGCAGAAGCTGGAGCTAAAGTAATAGTTCTGGGGC